>JALYTS010000006.1 GCA_030854185.1 Actinomycetota bacterium
GGATCCAGGCCAGCCGGGCGCCGGTGCTCGCGGCCAACCGCGCCACCGCGGAGTACAGCCCGGGCACCTCGGCGGCGCGCTCACCGACCAGCAGCACTGCACCCGGGGTGCGCAGCGCGTCACGAGCTGGACCGTCCAGCGAATCCAGGGCATCGGGCTCGCCACCGGGTGCGACCCGCAGCAGGGTGCCTGAGGTCCGGCGCACCGCGGGGGTGGTGAACTGGCCGAGGTGCCACACCGGCATCCGGCGCTCGCGGGCGGCGCGGCGCAGCCGGAGGAAGACGATCGGCGATTCCTCCTCGGGCTCGAAAGCCACGCAGAGCACCGCGGGGGCGGCGCTGAGATCGTCGTAGGTGACCCCACCGGTGTCCGGGGCGACGCCGACCACGTGCGCGGCGAGGAAGTCCAGTTCCTCGGCCGAGTGCGGTCGGGCGCGGAAGTCGATGTCGTTGGTACCCAGCGCGACCCGGGCGAACTTCGCGTAAGCGTAGGCGTCCTCGATGGTCAACCGGCCACCGGTGAGTACCCCGACGCCGGAATTCCGGGCCGCCAGCAGTCCGGTGGCCGCCACCTGCAGCGCCTCGGTCCACGACGCCGGCTTCAGCTCACCGCCGAGGGACTCCCGGATCAGCGGCTGGGTGATCCGATCCTCGGCGCTGGCGTAGGCGAACGCGAAGCGGCCCTTGTCACAGTTCCACTCCTCGTTGACCTGCGGGTCGTGGCCGGCCAGGCGGCGCAACACGATGCCGCGGCGCCAGTCGGTGCGGATCGCGCAGCCGCTCGCGCAGTGTTCACAGACCCCTCGGGTGGAGACCAGGTCGAACGGCCGGGACCGGAACCGGTAGGCGGCGCTGGTCAGCGCACCGACCGGGCAGATCTGGATGGTGTTGCCGGAGAAGTAGGACTGGAAGGGCTTGTCAGCGGCCACCCCGACCTGCTGGTCAGAACCGCGCTCGAGCATGTCGATGAACTCGTCACCGGCGATCTGCTCGGAGAACCGGGTGCAGCGCGCGCAGAGCACGCAGCGCTCCCGGTCCAGCAGCACCTCGGTGGAGATCGGGATCGGTTTGGCGAAGGTACGTTTGGTCTCGGTGAACCGGGACACCGCCCGACCGCTGGACATCGCCTGGTTCTGCAGCGGGCACTCGCCGCCCTTGTCGCAGATCGGGCAGTCCAGCGGGTGGTTGATCAGCAGGAGTTCCATGATGCCTTGCTGGGCTTTGTCGGCCACCGCCGAGGTGTGCTGGGTCTTCACGACCATGCCATCGGCGACCGTGAGGCTACAGCTGGCCTGCGGCTTGGCCATCGGTCGCCCGCCCATCTCCACCTCGACCAGGCACTGGCGGCAGGCGGCGACCGGCTCGAGCAGCGGGTGATCGCAGAACCGGGGCACGATGATGCCCAGCCGCTCGCAGGCTCGGATCACCAGCTCGCCCTTGGGCGCATCGACCTCACGGCCGTCGATGGTCAGCCGCACATGCCCAGCCGGGACGGGACGGCCGCCGCCGGGCGCATCGGCGGTCTGTGCCAGCGTCATCTGCGCGGCTCCACTAATTCGATCTTTTGGGTCCGGTTGGCCTGCTGGCGAGGGCGTCCGTAGGCGGGTTGGTCGGCGCACAGGTCCAGAAACTCCTGACGGAAGTACTTGATGCCACTCATGATGGGGCTGGCAGCGCCGTCCCCGAGCGCGCAGAACGACCGGCCCAGGATGTTGTCACAGACATCCAGCATGGTGTCCACATCGGTCGCCGTGCCCTCGCGCCGCACCATCCGCTGCAGGATCAGGGCCAACCAGTAGGTTCCCTCCCGGCACGGCGTGCACTTGCCACAGGACTCGTGCTTGTAGAACTCGGTCCACTTCATCACCGCCCACGGCACGCTCACCGAGGTGTTGAACACCATCACCGCGGTGGTGCCCAGCATGGAGCCGGCCGCCGCCGCGCCCTCGAAATCCAGCGGCACATCCAGGTGCTCGGCAGTCAGCATCGGGGTGGAGGATCCGCCGGGCGTCCAGAACTTCAGCGGGCCACCCTTCATCCCGCCGGCCAGTTCCAGCAACTCGCGCAACGTGATACCCAGCGGGGCCTCGTACTGCCCGGGCCGCTGCACGTGCCCCGACATCGAGTAGATCTTCGGACCGGGCGACTTCTCGGTGCCCATCGAGCGGAACCAGTCCGCCCCGCCGTTGACGATGTAAGGCACGCTGCAGATGGTCTCGACGTTGTTCACCACGGTGGGAGCCTCGTAGAGCCCGGAGGTGGCGGGAAACGGCGGCTTGAGCCGGGGCTGGCCGCGCCGGCCCTCCAACGAGTCGAGCAGCGCGGTCTCCTCGCCGCAGATATAGGCGCCCGCGCCGGCATGGATCACGATATCGAGATCGAAGCCCGAGCCGAGGATGTCCTCGCCCAGGTAACCGGCCTGGTAGGCCTCCTTGACCGCCTGGTGCAGCCGGCGGTTGCAGTGCAGCATCTCGCCGCGGACGTAGATGAAGCACTCGTGGGCCCGGATCGCGTAGCTGGTGATGATGCAGCCCTCGATCAGCGAATGCGGGTCGGCCATCATCAGCGGCACGTCCTTGCAGGTACCCGGCTCGCCCTCATCTGCGTTGATCACCAGGTACTTGGGCTTGGCCGACGCCCCGGAGGCCTGCTCACCAGGTTTGACCTGCGGGATGAAGCTCCACTTCAAGCCGGTGGGGAAACCCGCCCCGCCGCGACCCCGCAGTCCCGAGTCCTTCATTAGCTGGATCAACTCATCGGGCCGCGCCGCCAACGCGGTGCGCAACGCGGTGTAGCCCTCAAGCTCGGTGTAGGTGTCGAGCGTCCACGACTTCGGCGAGGGCCACCTCCGGGTCAGCACCGGGGTGAGCGTCCGCTCGGTCACCGCTCCTCCTGCTGGGCTGGTCACTACGGTCATTTCTTCTCGGGCACGGTCGGTAGCGGCGGGGCCTGATCGGGCATCGCCGGAGCCTGCCAGCCGTTGTCCTGCGCGAGCTGGTTGCCGGCCAACGTCTCGGGCGCCGCCGATGGCGCGTCCACCGCGTCGCGCAGCTCCTGGGCCTCACCGAAGAACCCCGCCAGTTGTAGCTCGACGCTGCGCCAGTCCGTCAGCGGCGCACCGCGGGTGGGCGGCGGCCGGTCTCCACGGCGCAGTGCATCCACCAACGCCACAGCCGATTCCGGAGTCTGGTTGTCGTAGAACTCGTAGTTCACCTGCAGCACCGGAGCCAGGTCGCAGGCCGCCAGGCATTCCGCGTGCTCGAGGGTGATCGACCCGGTGGAACCCGGCCGGCCCGCGGTCTCCTGGTGGCCGACGCCGAGTTGCTTGCGCAGCCGGGCGTAGATCTCGTCACCGCCCAGCGCCGCGCACAGCGTGTTGGTACACACGCTGACCAGGTGCTCGCCAGCGGGTTCGCGCTTGTACATGGTGTAGAAGGTGACCACCGCGCTCACCTCGGCGGTGGTGATCCCCAACTGCTGCGCGCAGAACGCGATGCCAGCCTGGCTGACGTACCCCTGGACGCTTTGCACCAAGTGCAGCATCGGCAGCAACGCCGATCGGGATCGCGGGTAGCGCGCGATGATCTCTTGCGCCCGCTGCCGCGTCTGCTCGTCGAACGCGCCAGCGGTGTCGGTGTCCGCCCTGGCCGCTGTCATCGGTCAACTCCTCCCATCACCGGGTCGATCGATGCCACCGCCGCGATGACGTCAGCGATCAGGCCGCCCTCGCTCATCGCCGGCATGGACTGCAGGTTGACGAAGCTGGGGTCCCGGATATGCACCCGCATCGGCCGCGTTCCGCCATCGGAGACCAGGTGGCAGCCCAACTCGCCGCGCGGCGATTCCACCGACGAGTACACCTGACCCGGTGGCACCGCGAAACCCTCGGTGACCAGCTTGAAGTGGTGGATCAGCGATTCCATCGACTGTCCCATGATGTTGCGGACATGCTCCAGGGAGTTGCCCAGCCCGTCGGCTCCGATGGACAGCTTCGCCGGCCAGGCGATCTTGGGATCCTCCACCATCACCGGGCCCGGTTCCAGCTTGTCCAGGCACTGGGCGACGATCTTCAGCGACTGGTGGATCTCCTCCACCCGCAGCACGTAGCGGGCGTAGCAGTCGGCGTCGGTGGAGGTGGGGACCTCGAAGTCGTACTCCTCATAGCCGCAGTAGGGCTCCACCTTGCGCAGATCCCATTCCAGACCGGCGCAGCGCAGGATCGGGCCGGTGATGCCCAGTTGCAGGCAGCCGTCCAGCGGCAGGTAGCCCACCTTCTGCAGCCGCTGCTTCCAGATCGGCTGGCCGGTGAGCAACTTGTCGTAGTCGGGCAGCCGGGAGTCCATCACCTTCAGGAAGTCCCGGATCTTGGTCTCGTAGTCCTCGGGCAGGTCCTGCGAGACGCCGCCGGGCCGGATGAACGCGTGGTTCATCCGCAGGCCGGTGAGGAACTCCAGCAGGTGCAGAACCTCCTCGCGCTCGCGGAACCCGGCGGTCATCCCGGTGAGCGCACCCAGCTCCATCCCGCCGGTCGCGATCGCCACCAGGTGCGAGCTGACCCGGTTGAGCTCCATGAGCAGCACCCGGATCACCTGCGCGCGACGCGGCGCGGTGATCCGGAGCAGCTTCTCGGTGGCCAGGCAGTAGGCCGCCTCGTTGAACAGCGGTGCCAGGTAGTCCGCCCGGGTCACGAAGGTGACACCTTGGGTCCAGGTCCGGTACTCACAGTTCTTCTCGATACCGGTGTGCAGGTAGCCGATCACCGAGCGGGCCTGGGTGACGATTTCGCCCTCCAGCTCCAGGACCAACCGCAGTACGCCGTGCGTGGAGGGGTGCTGCGGCCCCATGTTGACGACGATGCGTTCGTCGTGTTTCCAGTCCTCGATCAGGCTGTCCCAGTCACCACCGGTGACCGTGTACACCCGGCCCTCGGTGGTCTCCCGCGACGTGGCGGCGTAGGGATCCGCCGGGCTGGTGCTGTCGCTCACCGTGTCGGCTGTCCCGCTGCCGACCGTGTGCGCAGGTTCGGTGTCCTCTGGTGGCGTCATCAGGAGTACGCCCTGCGCTGGTCCGGCGGTGGGATCTCGGCGCCGCCCTTGTATTCCACCGGGATCCCACCGAGCGGGTAGTCCTTGCGCTGCGGGTGGCCGTCCCAGTCGTCGGGCATGAGAATCCGGGTCAGCGCGGGGTGGCCGTCGAAGATGATGCCGAACATGTCCCAGGCTTCCCGCTCCTGCCAGTCCGCGGTCGGGTAGACCTCGACCACGCTGGGCACGTGAGCGTCATCGATGTCAACGGCGACCTCGAGGCGGATCCGTCGCCGGTAGGTCATCGAGGTGAGGTGGTAGACGGCGTGCAGCCGTTGCGCGACCTGAGCGCCCCCGTCCTCAGATCCGTAGTCCACCCCGGACACTGAGCTGCACAGTTCGAAGCGCAACGCCGGATCGTCTCGCAGGGTGCGGCACAGCGCGAGGAGGTGTTCTCGGCGCACGTAGTAGGTGATCTCCCCGCGGTCCACGGTGACCTGCTGGACGGCCGCGGCGGGCACTCCACGCTCGCGCATCGCGGCCAGCAGCTCATCGGTGAACTCGTCGAACCAGCCGCCGTAGGGCCGCTGCGCAGGGGCCGGCACGTAAGCCGGCAGCGTCAGCCCGCCGTAGCCGGAGGTGTCTCCTGAGCCGCGAACGCCGAACATTCCCTGCCGGGACCGGCCGGCGACCAGCCCGCCGCGAGATTCATGCTCCTCTTGCTGCGCTGAGCTCATCTCAGCCGAGCTGTACTGCCCGGGCGCGAGACCCTTGCCGTTGTCCCGGTTGTCGTGGTCCTTATGGTTTCCGTCGGCCATAGCTGGTCACTGCTTCCGGGCTGCGTCGCCCTTGCGGGCGCTCTTGGTGGCGTAGCGAACCGAGGAAGGCACCATCTCGGTGCGCTGGCCGGCCTTCTCCGCGGCCCGCTTCGGACCGAGCGGCTCATCCATGATCTTGGCGTGCAGTTTGAGGATGGCGTCGATGAGCATCTCCGGACGCGGGGGACAACCTGGCAGGTACATATCCACCGGGACGATGTGGTCCACGCCTTGGACGATCGCGTAGTTGTTGAACATCCCCCCGGTGGACGCACAGACGCCCATCGCGAGCACCCAGCGCGGCTCGGGCATCTGGTCATAGATCTGCCGCAGGACCGGAGCCATCTTGTTGCTCACCCGACCCGCCACGATCATCAGATCGGCCTGGCGGGGGGAGGCCCGGAACACCTCCATCCCGAAACGGGCCAGGTCATAGCGAGGTGCGCCGGTCGTCATCATCTCAATGGCGCAGCAGGCCAGCCCGAACGTGGCCGGCCACAGCGACGACTTCCGGGTCCAGTTGACCAGCTTCTCCACACTGGTCAGCAGGATCCCGCTGGGCAGCTTCTCTTCCAGACCCATGATCAGTTCCAGTCCAGCCCGCCGCGACGCCACACGTAGGCGTAGGCGAAGCCGAGCGTCACGATGAACAGTACGATTTCCACCAGGCCGAAGATGCCCAGCGAGTCCGCGGCCACCGCGAACGGGTACAAGAACACCATCTCGATGTCGAACAGGATGAACAGCATCGCGGTGAGGTAGTACGCCACCGGCATCCGCCCGGCTCCCGCTACCGGTTGCGGGGACGGCTCGATACCGCACTCGTAGGCATCGAGCTTGGCCCTGTTGTAGCGGCGCGGTCCGATATGGGGCGCCGCGACGATGGAGAAGACCGCGAAACCTCCGGCGAGCAGGAGCAGCAGTACGAGGGGAAAATAGGGCTGCAGCACTAGCGTCCCCTCCTTCGGCGTCTCGTAAGTCCCCACCTACCCTACGTGCGGACCGGTCACGCGGTGCCCTGAGGCTAACCTAAATCTGGCCTCGATCAGGCATTATCCCGGTCGCCAGGTGTGTCGATCACACGCTGGGCGTCAGCCGGGTCATCGCTGTGATCACCCGGTCCATCGTGTCGCCGTCCCGGGTGTCGTAGAGGTTGGCCAGCAGCTTGAGCAGGAAGCGCATCAGCGTCGCTCGCTTCAAGCCGTGGCGGGTAGCGGCTCGCATGACCTGCGGGTGGCCGATCAAGCGGCTGAACGCGTTGCCCAACCGGAAATAGCCGCCCAACTCCTCGCGCAACGCAGTAGGGTAAAGCCGCAACGCGTGCTCGCGAGCTGGCCCGTCGGGTCGGGCCAATGCCTGGATCGCGCACTCCGAGGCAAGCCGCGCGGACTGCATCGCATAGGCGATGCCCTCGCCATTGAACGAATTCACCATGCCGCCGGCGTCCCCGACCAGCAGCAACCCGTCACGGTAGTGCGGAGTGCGGTTGAAACCCATCGGCAGGGCCGCCCCGGCGATCTTGCCTGCGGCATTGTCCTCGCGAAAGCCCCACTCGGCCGGCGTGCCGTCCAACCAGGACCGCAGCAGCGCCCGGTAGTCGGTTTTGCCATACGCCGTCGACGTCGACAGGATCCCCAGCCCGACATTGGAGGTTCCGTCGCCCATGCCGAAGATCCAACCGTAGCCGGGCAGCAGCCTGGGCTGCTCGGGGATGGTGTGGTCCCAGAGCTCCAAGTGGCTTTCCAGGAAGTCGTCGTCGGTGCGGGGGCTGGTGTAGTAGCGACGGACCGCGACACCCATCGGCCGGTCGTCGCGTTTGTCCATCCCGAGGCTGAGCGCGAGCCGCGCGCTGACCCCGTCGCAGGCCAGCGTGAGCGGGGCGCGGTATTCCATCGGCTGCTTGTCCGGACCCTGCTTACCTCTCACCCCGGTGACGCGGCCGGTGCGCTGGTCGGTGATCGCCTCGGTGACCGTGTTCTGTTCATGGAGCCGTGCGCCGGCCTTCTCGGCGTGGCGCGCCAGCATCTCGTCGAAGTCCAGCCGGGTCCGCACCGCGCCGTAGGGCGGGAAGCTGGCCAGATCGGGCCAGGGCAGTTCGATCGTCACTCCGCCGCCCACCACCCGCAGACCCCGGTTGTGCAACCAGCCGGCTTCGGTGCTGGTATCGATGCCCAGATCGATCAGCTGCTTCACACCTCGGGGGGTCAGCCCGTCTCCGCAGACCTTCTCCCGGGGAAACGTGGACTTCTCCAGCAACAACACGTCCAGCCCGGAGCGGGCCAGGTACGCGGCAGCCGTGGAACCCGCAGGCCCCGCCCCCACCACGATCACGTCCGCATCGTTGCCGCCGGAACCTGCACCCCTGGCCATCCCGCTCCCTCACCGCGATCCCGCAGTACCGTCCGCCCGAGTGTACGGGCCAGCGGCCACACTTCCCGCCTCATTGAGCGCTGGTCCCCCCGAGCTCAACTGCAGAGCTGTCTGCGCCCACCGTGGCAGCACTGCTGTCGAGCTCGGGATGGGCAGGGTTGCCGCCGTCGGGGTCGACCTCATCGCCGGGTTCGGGGTTGTGCTGATCGGTGGCGGTGGCGGTGGCGGTGGCGGTGGCGGTGGCGGTGGCGGTGGCGGTGAGTTCAGTACGCGCACCTGGGAACGGGCACAGCGTGGCGGCGCAGCCACCTACCAGCGTCGCGGCCAGCACGGCCACCAACAGCATCCCGTACGGGACTTCGACCGGGTCGAACGCGCCAGCGCCGAGCTGCCCGCCGGCCAGCGCGCCGAGCACCGCACTCCCGAGCGCAAACACCGAGGCGGCCACCCCGAGAACCCGCAGCCGCTGTGGCAGGTCGGGACCGGCGGCGACGCAACGGCGCCCCACTGCGGCGCCGACCAGCAGCGGCACCGCAAGCACAGCAGCCCACCAGGGCTGTGCGGGTCCCTGCGGCAGTGCGGCGAGCAGCGGGACCGCCGGCACGGGTCCGGCGTGCCCGGCGACCGCGCTGACCGACAACGCCCCCATGGAGAAGCCAGGTCCCGCCAGCCACGACAGTCCGGCGATCGCCGCGTTGGGCAGGTACCCGATGGACAGGACGATCAGCCCGAGGACGCTCCCGGCGTCGGATCCCGACATCTGGACGACCTCAGGTGCGGACACCACCAGCGCTATCAGCACCGTGGCGAAGCCGGCGGTGAGCGCAACCGCCAGCCCCCACAACCCTGCCTCCAGGCCGGGCCGCACCCATCCGGGAGCGCTTTTCAGCGCCGCGGGCAGCAACCCGCAGGGCCTTGCCAGGCCCAGAACCGCAGCGACACCAGCGACCAGCGCGCAACCGACGGCGGCCTGTGCGGGATCCGCAGTGACGGTTGCCGGGGTGGCGACCAGGGCCAGGACAGCACCCATGACGCCGTGGGTACCGGCGATCGTCGCGGCCACCCAACCGGCGTCGGCGGGCTGGTTGATTTCCGACCGGCCCGCGACTCCGGCCGCGCCGCGGGCGACCAGCGCGCCGAGCAGCAGCGTGGGCAGCAGCGGCAGCACGCCGAGCGGGGCGCCCTCGATGGTCAGGGGCACGTGGTGCGCGGCCAACCAGCCCGCCGCCCCCATCCGAGCCACCTCCGCCACGGAGCTGCCCGCTCCACCGGCCGCGGTGAGCATCGCCAGCGCAACGGCGGCGGCCAGGTAGCCGGCGACGGCGGGCAGGCAGGCGGCGCCGATCAGCGTGGCCCAGTCAGGGCGAGCGGCCTCGCCTGCCGACGACCCGGCCGACGCACCGGCCGGGTCGTCGGACACCAGCGGCGACAGCATGATCCCCACCCTCGCAGCCGTTCGCCGTCCCCGAGGCGATCACCGTGCCGACGCGCCCTCGATGTAACCGGATCGGGCTAGCGCGCCGGGGTCAGGCTAACGAGTTGATGATCTTGCGCATCAGTTTTGCGGTGTCACTGGGTGTCTTGCCGACCGCAACACCGGCCTCCTCCAAGGCGTCCTTCTTGGCTTCTGCGGTGCCGGCGGAACCGGAGACAATGGCGCCCGCATGGCCCATGGTCTTACCTTCGGGGGCAGTGAAGCCAGCGATGTAACCGACTACCGGTTTGGTGATGTTGGCTTTGATGTAGTCGGCGGCGCGCTCCTCGGCGTCCCCGCCGATCTCGCCGATCATCACCACAGCCGCGGTGTCGGGGTCTTCTTCAAAGGCCTGCAGAGCATCGATATGAGTAGTGCCGATAACCGGGTCACCACCGATTCCCACGCAGGTGGAGAAACCGATATCGCGCAGCTCGAACATCATCTGATAGGTCAGGGTGCCGGACTTGGACACCAGACCGATCCGGCCCGGTCCGGTGATGTCAGCGGGGATGATCCCCGCGTTCGAGGCGCCCGGGCTGATCACCCCGGGACAGTTCGGGCCGACGACGCGGGTCCGCGCCGGGTTGCTCGCCTGCGCGCAGAAGCCGACGGTGTCGTGCACCGGGATTCCCTCGGTGATCACCACCACCAGTCCGATTCCGGCGTCGATCGCCTCGCCGACCGCAGCCTTGGCAAAGCGGGGTGGAACGAACACCACGCTGACATCGGCGCCGGTAGCGGTCATCGACTCAGCCACCGAGCCGAACACCGGCAACGCTGCGCCGTTGAAGTCGACCGTCTGGCCGGCCTTGCCAGGCGTGACCCCGCCGACGACCTGGCTACCCGCATCGAGCATCCGTTGGGTGTGTTTGCGACCCTCTGAGCCGGTCATCCCCTGAACGATGATCTTCGAGTCCTTGGTGAGGAAGATTGCCACCGGTCAGGCTCCTTTGGCGCAGGTCAATGCGGCGAGCTCCGCGGCCTTATCCGCCGCGGCGTCCATCGTGTCGACCATCGTGATGAGTGGATGAGCCGCCCGCGCAAGGATCCGCCGGCCCTCGGCGACGTTGTTGCCATCCAGCCGGACGACCAGCGGTTTTCCCGCGGCATCACCCCGGCTGGTGTCTTTGCCGAGCAGGTCGAGGGCCTGCACAATGCCGGTAGCCACCTGGTCGCAGGCGGTGATCCCGCCGAAGACGTTGACGAATACCGAGCGCACGTCCGGGTCACCGAAAATGATGTCCAATCCGTCCGCCATCACCTGGGCGTTCGCGCCGCCGCCGATATCGAGGAAGTTGGCCGGCTTCATTCCCCCATGCGCCCGGCCCGCGTAGGCGACCACATCCAGCGTGGACATGACCAGGCCCGCACCATTGCCGATAATGCCGACCTGACCGTCGAGCTTGACGTAGTTGAGGTTGCGGGCCTTGGCCATCGCCTCGAGCGGATCCTGACCGGCAGAGTCGGCCAGCTCGGCGTGGTCGGGGTGGCGGAACGCGGCGTTGTCGTCGAGGGTCACCTTCCCGTCCAGCGCGATGATCGCCCCCTGTGGGTCGCGGATGAGCGGGTTGACCTCGACCAGGGTCGCGTCCTCGGCGACGAAGACATCCCACAGCCTCAGCGCAGCGTCGGCCACCGCCTCCGCCACCTCCGCAGGGAACCCGGCGGTCTGGACGATCTCTGCGGCCTTGCGGGCGTCGACGCCGACGACCGGGTCCACCGGCACCTTGGCCAGCGCCTCCGGCGCCGTGGCTGCCACCTCCTCGATTTCCATTCCGCCGTGCACGCTCGCCATCGCGAGGAAGGTGCGGCGGGTGCGGTCGAGCACGAACGACAGGTAGTACTCCTGCGCGATGTCGCATGCAGGGGTCACCAGCACGCTGTGCACGGTGTGACCCTTGATGTCCATGCCGAGGATCGCCGCCGCCTTACGCTGCGCATCCTGCGGTGTGACGGCCAACTGGACGCCGCCGGCCTTGCCGCGGCCGCCGGTCTTCACCTGCGCCTTGACGACGACGGTGCCGCCGAGCTCCGCAGCGGCGGCACGGGCTTGCTCGCTCGTCGTGACGACGCGGCCGGGCAGCACCGGGACTCCGTGGGCGCCGAACAGATCCCTCGCCTGGTATTCGTACAAATCCACACCGTCGACCCTATCCAGCTACTCCCCACCAGCGGTCCACCGGCACTCGTGAAGAAGATCACTCCACTGGGGCAGCGGCCAACGCGCCGCGCACCCAGTCGACGATCTCGTAGGTGGTGGCACCCGGGGTGAAGACCTTGGCCACCCCGAGCTTGGTGAGCGCCGGGATGTCCTGCTCGGGGATGATCCCGCCGCCGAAGACCAGCACATCTGTCGCGCCCTCGCGCTCCAACAGCTCGATGACCCTGGCGAACAGCGTCATGTGGGCGCCGGAAAGCACCGATAGCCCTACCGCGTCGGCGTCTTCCTGGAGCACCGTTTCCACGATCTGCTCGGGCGTCTGGTGCAGCCCGGTGTAGACGACCTCCATACCTGCGTCGCGCAGGGCACGCGCGACGACCTTGGCGCCGCGGTCGTGACCGTCGAGTCCCGGTTTGGCGACGACCACGCGGATACGTCCGCTCATTGCGCCAAGCGTAGCTCGTGACCAGATTATGGTGCGGGTATGAACCCCGCCGGCCAGCTGCCCAGCGCCGCCCCGTAATTCCCGGACGACCGACCGTCCAGCGCGCAAGAACGGACGCTGGCCGATAAGGCCGAACGTATCGCGGAACGGCGCCTTGCCCCCACCGGTCGCCCTCCGTTACGTTCCCGCGGTCCACGGCCACTGTCCGAGCACGGCCGATCGCGGGCTGGTCCCCACCAGCTCCCGGGGGCAGTACCGGGTCGTGTTCGGCGGCGCTTGCCGCCCGGTATCAGTACGGACTCCCTGAGACGGGAAGGCAGGTCTTGGCTCGACACCGCACCCCAGGCGGCCATCGACCAACTCTGGTCGTTGAGGCGGCGCTGGGTCCTGCCACCTCAAGTGTCGGGGTGGCGCAGCGCATCACGGTTCCCTCCCCCACCGTGCGCGGTCGGGTGGTGGTGGCAGCCGTTGCCGCCGGCGCTTTCGTGGCCGCAGGCCAGACGATCGACCACGCTGCCGTCACGATCTCCAACGATGCCACCTTGTTGGCGTCTGCGCAGGATGCGTCGTCGGCGATAGGTTTCGGCGGCCCCGCACCCGCACCGGAGTACCTCCCGGTCACTCGACCCACAGACCCCGCTGCGGTCGAGGCCGTGCAGGCGATGGCCAAGGGGCAACGACTCGTGGCCGAGCGCGCCACCCAGGAGGCCGCAGCCAGCAGGGTTCTGTTCGTCCTACCGACTAAGGGAGTCTTCACGTCGGGATTCGGCGGCCGGTGGGGCGCGTTCCATTACGGCATCGACCTCGCCAACGCCATCGGGACGCCCATCCTGGCCGCAGCCGACGGCGTGGTCGTGGAGTCCGGACCGGCCAGCGGTTTCGGTCTCTGGATACGCATCCGGCACTCCGACGGCTTTATCACTGTCTACGGTCACATCAACCGTTCCCTCGTGGTGGCGGGTCAGAAGGTCCGAGCGGGCCAGGAGATCGCAGAGATGGGCAACCGGGGTAACTCGACGGGGCCGCACCTGCACTTCGAAGTGTGGAATCCGGCCGGCAAGAAGATCAACCCGATCATCTGGCTGCACGAACACGGAATCGACTTCTGAGGGCATTGTTCGCCGGCTCACCTGCCACCATCCGATGGCCAACCGCCTACCAGGTGGGCGTGCGCTGTGCGCCACACCGAGCACAGCGGGCGGCGGTTGCGACCCGGACGGAACGCGCGATCGCAATGCCGGCAACGGCCGCGGAGGCTGGAGCCATGTTGCGCCAGGAGGGATCGCCAGGCCGCGGCGAGCGGCAGCAGCCGAACCCGCACCGCAGGCCAGGCCGCCGCTGGCGCCGGCCCTCGGAGCACCCGCTCGACGTCGTGCAAGTACGCTTCCACGCGCTCCCGCAAGACTCGCCGTAACCGCTCGTCCATCCCGCACCCCCAGTACTTTAGTCGAACATATGTTCGAAAACTAGTGGGCACCCCTGACAACCTGCGAGCAGCGACCCCGGCCGACGTCATGAGCTCGGCGGGCCCTGACATCCCCACGACGAAAACGTCCATGGTGTCGAGTTCACGCCCGTACCAAGGCGCTCGGTTATGAGCAGCGCGGCGGCGTCACCGTTGACGCTGATGGCCGTCCATGCCCATCCCGATGACGAGTCCACCTCAACCGGCGGCATCCTTGCGCACTACGCCCTGCGCGGAGTGCGAACCATCGTCGTCACGTGCACGGATGGGGATCTCGGTGACGGACCCGGTGGCGTCAAACCCGGCGAGGGCGGCCACAACCCCCGCGAGGTGGCGGCCATCCGGCAAGGTGAGCTGCGCCGCGCCTGCGAACACCTGGGAGTCTCAGACCTCGAACTACTCGACTACCACGACTCCGGCATGGCGCAGTGGGGCCTGCAACAGCGGGAAAACGCTTTCTGCAGTGTGCCCGTCGAGCATGCCGCCAACCGGATCGCACAACTCATCAAACGTTATCAGCCGCAGGTGGTCGTCACCTACGATCCGCACAGCACCCGGCATCCTGACCACGTGCACGCAGCTCGCGTCACGACCTATGCAGTAGATGCCGGACACGTCGTGGCAAAGCTGTACTACAAGGCTCACGGCAGCATCTATTGGCAGCAGCTGAACCGGGCGTTGGCCGAAGTCGGTATCCGGCGGGCCGCCCCGTCCGGGGAATTGTTGCGGATGCTGGAATCCGTCGACCAGCGGATCACGACGACCGTCGACGTCAGTCAAGTCGTCGACCGGAAGCGGGCCGCGCTGCACGCCCATGCCAGCCAGATCGACTCTTCGCTGGCCGGGAAACTCCCTGCCAGCCAGTTCGCATACGCGTTCGGCACGGAGAGCTACATCCGAGCCCGTGGTCTGACGGCAGCGTCGGCACCCGAAGGCGACCTGTTCTCAGGACTGGGGGACGCTTTACAGCTTCGCTAGGGGGACTCCGCCGATGAGCATCAGGCGGACCTTTCCCGACGAGCCGAAATCGATGGTCGCGGTGGCCCGGGGGCCACTGCCGTCGGTGGCCACCACAGTGCCCAGACCGTACTTGTCGTGCGTGACCCGGTCCCCCACGTCCAGCGACAGCGCCGGGGTGTTCTGCCAGCCCCGGAACGGGGTCGTGCGCAGACCGCGGGCCGCCACGCCGGTCTGTGCGGAATCACCGCCGGTCACGTCGGCGCCGCGCGATCCGCTACGGCCGAAACCGGTGCGCCCGACCGGGCTGGACCGGCCAGGCTCCTCGCGCCGCCAGGTCACCAGCGACTCGGGCACGTCTGCCAGGAAGCGCGACGCCGGATTGGTCATCGGCTGCCCCCAGGCGGAGCGGGTGATCGCCCGGGACAGGTAGAGCCGGTGCTGGGCCCTGGTCAGCCCGACGTAGGCGAGCCGCCGCTCCTCCGCAAGCTCGGTCGGATCTCCCAACGCGCGCAGGTGCGGGAACATCCCGTCTTCCCAGCCGGTGAGGAACACCACCGGGAACTCCAGACCCTTGGCGGTGTGCAGGGTCATCAAGGTCACCACGCCGTTGGCTGAGCCGTCGTCGTCGGGAATCTGGTCAGCGTCGGCGACCAACGCGACCCGTTCGAGGAACGCGGCGAGCGACCCCGGCTCAGCGGCACCCTCTTCGACCAGGGCCACCGGCTCGGTGACGAACTCGCGCGCCACCGTCACCAGCTCGGTGAGGTTGTCCAGCCGGGAGCCGTCCTGCGGATCCTCTGAGGCGTCCAGATCGGCCCGGTAGCCGGTGCGCTCCAGCACCGCCTCGAGGATCTCCGCGACCTCCTCGCCCGCCGCTAACTTCTCCCGCAGCCCGTCCATCAGCACCACGAACGCCGTGATCGCATTGCGGGATCTCGGGTTGAGCAGCGGGATCTCCTGGCCGGCCGCGGCGGCTCGCAGCGCCGCGGCGAACGAGATCTGCTCGCGCTCGGCGTAGGTGGCCACCACGGCCTCCGCGCGGTCACCGATCCCCCGGCGTGGCGTGTTGAGGATGCGGCGCACCGACACCGTGTCCTCGGGATTGTCCAGCACCCGCAGGTAGGCCAGTGCATCGCGAACCTCGCGACGCTCGTAGAAGCGCACGCCGCCGACCACCTTGTAGGGCAGGCCGAGCCGGATGAACATCTCCTCGAAAACCCGGGAGGAGTTGTTGGTCCGGTAGAACACCGCGACGTCGCCGAACCGGGCTTTGCCGCCGTCGACCAGTTGGTCGATCTCCGAGGCGACGAACGCCGCCTCGTCATGCTCGTTGTCGGCGACATAGCCGACGATCAGCTCGCCATCCCCGGCGGCCGACCACAGCCGCTTGTCCCGCCGGCCGGAATTGCGCGCGATCACCGCGTTCGCCGCGGACAGGATCGTCTGGGTGGAGCGGTAGTTCTGCTCCAACAAGATCGTTCGAGCGTTAGGGAAGTCCCGCTCGAACTGCTCGATGTTGCGGATGGTGGCGCCCCGGAAGGCGTAGATGGACTGGTCGGCATCGCCCACAACGCACAGCTCCCCCGGCGCCTCACCCTCGGCCGCCGGCGCAACCAGTTCGCGCACCAGGACGTACTGCGCATGGTTGGTGTCCTGGTACTCATCGACCATGATGTGGCGAAACCGGCGCCGGTAGTGCTCGGCTACGTCGGGGAGGGTCTGCAGCAGCTCAACGGTGCGCATGATCAGATCGTCGAAGTCCAGCGCGTTGGACATGCCGAGTCGCTGCTGGTAGCTGCGGTAGACTTCGACCACCCGGCGTTCGAGGTCGTCTGCCGCGGCGCTGGCCGCCGAATCGGGATCGACGAGGTCGTTCTTCAGGTTGGAGATCTTCGCCGCCAGAGTGCGGGCGGGATAGCGCTTGGGGTCCAGATCCAGGTCCCGGGCCACCATCGTGATCAGGCGGCGGGTGTCGTCGGTGTCGTAGATGGAGAAGTTCGACGTCAACCCGGCCCGGTGACCAGACGAAAGGTGACCAGACTCCCGGCGCAGGATTCGAACGCACATCGAGTGGAACGTCGACACCCACATCACCGCGGCGCGCCGGCCGACCAGCGCGGTGACCCGTTGCCTCATCTCCGCGGCTGCCTTGTTCGTGAAAGTGATCGCGAGGACCTGTCCCGGCGTGACGCCGCGCTGGTCGAGCAGGTAGGCGATGCGGTGGGCGAGAACCCGGGTCTTACCCGACCCGGCTCCCGCGATGATGAGCAGCGGGGAGCCGACGTGCTCCACCGCCGCACGTTGCTGCGAGTTGAGCCCGGCGAGCAGGTCCGGGGCCGGGGAGCCGGGAGAGTTGACAGTAGAAGCACTCATCGTGGCGACCACGGTACCGGCAGACACTGCCGTTGTTGTCCAGCGCACAGCCTTGTCCAGCGCTCAGTCTTGTCCAACGCACAGATTTCTCGCCAGTGCGACCGCCGCCCCCAGAAAGTGGACGGCGGAGCCCACAACGTGGCAGACTTCGGCTTGTGATGAGCAGTCACCGCTTTTTTTACGGGTACCGGAGCCGGTGCCCGTGATGGTGTGACGCACACACAGACCACCACGACGCCCCGGAGTCCACGGACCCGGGGCGTTTTGCTGCCGGGGAACGCGGGCCCGGGACAGAATCGGGAGACCACCGAGATGTCGCAACACGCGACCAGCACGACAACCCCCCAGGTCGAAGGCCCTAAGACCGACGGCAGCGACGATTCCGTCATCGACCTCGCCGCACTGCGCACCGAGATCGACTACCTCGACGCCGAGATCCTGCGGCTGGTGCAGCGACGCACCGCGGTATCCCAGACGATCGGCATCGCCCGCCGGGCCGCCGGCGGTCCGCGGGTGGTGCACGGCCGCGAGATGGCTGTCCTCGACCGCTACCGCGAGCTGGGCACGGAGGGCCATGAGCTGGCGATGGTGCTGCTACGCCTCGGGCGTGGACGGCTCGGCCGCTGACCGCCCCCGAAATCCGCAGCGGCAGCACAGCCCTGCTGGAGGCACACTGGCTTCATGGTGCTCACTCTGATTGCTGTCCTCGCTGCGTTGGCCGGGTTGCTCGCCGCGGTGGCGCACGGCGGATATCTCGCGATGCTCGGCGCTGCGGCCAACCGGCGAGCCGGCGGCGAACCGGTCAACCAGTACGTCCGCAGCCGGGTGCCGGTGGCTGCGGTCACCCTCGGCGTATCGCTACTCGCGCTGTTGCTGGCCACCGGCGGCCCAGCTGCCGACATCCTGGCCATCCTGGCCGGGGCGGGTAGCGGGGTGGTGGGCTACCAGGCCCTACAGAGCACCCGGACCCGCTACCGCAGCGGCGGCTGACCTGCTGGGCAATAGCGCGGGGCACCGCCCGTCCCGCTGGAGCTACCGGACACCGATGCCCTCGGCGAGGACGGGCTGGTGACCTAACGAAGCGCCTAGCCTGAGGTGGACAGCGAGGAGCGCAGCAGGTGAATCCCGATAGCCGACTCGTCGCCGGCCGCTACCGGCTGGAGCAGCGGGTCGCCACTGGCGCGATGGGCGCGGTCTGGCGAGCGCACGACGAGCGGCTCAACCGCACGGTGGCGCTCAAGGAGCTGCTGATCGCGCCGGGCCTGGCGCAGGAGGATGCGCAGTCGGCCACGGACCGGGCGATGCGCGAGGGCCGGATCGCGGCCCGGTTGCAGCATCCGCACGCCATCTGCGTCTACGATGTGGCGCTCGACACCGGCACCGCAGCGGGCAGCCAGATGGTGCCGTGGCTGGTGATGGAGTACCTGGCCTCGCGCAGCCTCGCCGCGGTTCTCCTCGAGTACGGGACGCTGGCGCCGCACGAGGCGGCCAGGATAGGCTGGCAGGTCGCCTCCGCGCTGACCGCAGCCCACGCAGCGGGGATCGTGCACCGGGATGTGAAGCCGGGAAACGTTCTGCTCGGCCAGGACGGGACCGCCAAGATCACCGACTTCGGGATATCTCGGGCGAGTTGGGACGCCACGGTGACGAGCACCGGGGTGCTAGCGGGTACTCCCGCCTACTTCGCTCCGGAGGTGGCCCGCGGTGAGGCACCCGGGCCCGCAAGCGACGTATTCTCGCTGGGATCCACTCTCTACGTCGCAGTGGAAGGCGTGCCGCCTTTCGGGGTGGACGACAACGCCCTGGCGATGCTCCGCACCGTCGCCGAAGGCCGGGTACGGCCCGCGCAGCAAGCCGGGCCGTTGTCCGCCTTCCTGATGCGGTTGCTGGCTGACGACCCGGCGGCGCGTCCCACCATGGCTCAAGCGGTGGCGGCACTCGGCGCGGTGATCGATCGCTCCGAGGCCGCGCCGCCGGCCTCCCGTACGCCGCGCGCACACACCCCTGCTGCCCTCGTCTCGACGATGCTGACCGCGGTGGACCTGCCCGCCAGCCCGCCGCGGGGCCGTACGCCGGCAAGGAGGCCGACGACCCGAGGGGCCCTCCGGTGGCGGCGACCAGCGGTCCTCTTCGCCGCCGCGAGCTGCCTCGTCGTGCTCGCCATCGTGCTCGGCGTGGTCTCGAACGTGGCTGGGCCGACCGCCGACCGCGGCCGGCTGGCGGTAGCCACGCCCGCAGCTGCACCGCCGCCCGACGCCAACGCCCTACCCGCCCCGGTGCCGGCCGCGCCGGCACAACCAGCTCCACTGCAACCAGCGGAGCTGGAGCAGACGGTCCGCACCTACTACGGCTTGCTACCCCAGGACACCACCGCGGCATGGCAGTATCTCGGCACCGAGCAACGCGCCCAGGGTCTCCAGCAATACAGCGACTTCTGGAACGGGATCAATCGAGTCAACATCCGCGGGCCGGTCGCCGTGCAGGGCAACACGGTGCTGGTGAATCTGGTGTTCGAGCCGGCTAACCGCAATCGAACCTTGGAGCGTTACCGGCTCACCCTGGGTAACACACCGGACGGCCGGGTGCTGATCCAATCGGCCGCCAGGATCAGCGGCGTGACGCTCACCGCGGCGCAACACCACGGTTGACCGGGACACAGCCTGGCCACAGACGGGGCGGTCTACACCAGACGGCGGTCGGATGCCCAGCGGGACAGTTCGTACCGGTTGGACAGCTGGGTTTTGCGCAGCACCGACGAGACGTGAGTTTCCACCGTCTTGATCGAGATGAACAGCTCCGCGGCGATCTCCTTGTAGGCGTATCCGCGGGCCAGCAGCCGCAGCACGTCGCGCTCTCGGGGGGTGAGCAGATCCACCTCCGGGTCGCCCACCGGTGGCGTCCCGGGCCGTTGGGCGAATGCGTCGAGAACGAAACCGGCCAACCGCGGGGAGAAGACCGGGTCCCCGGCGTGTACCCGGCGCACCGCCGTCGCCAGATCCCGACCGGAAATCGTCTTGGTGACGTACCCGCGGGCTCCAGCCCGGATCACCGCGATCACGTCCTCGGCCGCGTCGGACACCGACAGCGCGAGGAACACCACGCCGGGCGCTTCGGAGCGGACCCGGCGCAGCACCTCCGCGCCGCCCCCGTCGGGCATGTGGACGTCGAGGAGTACGACATCGGGGCGCAGGTGGGCGATCCCGGTGACCGCCTCTTGCACTGATCCACCCTCGCCGACCACGACGACCGCAGGCGCGTCCGGGTCGGCGGCACCGGCGCGGGCCAGCTCGGCCTTCACCCCGGTGCGGAACAGTGCGTGGTCATCGACCAGGAAGACCCGGATGGCCCGGTCCCCGACTATCTCGGCAGTCATGCCTCTTCTCCGCCCTTCCGGCGCGCGACGGCCAGCTGGACCTCGGTGCCTTCACCGGGCGCAGTACGCAGAGTCACCGTACCCCCGTGACGCTGCATCCTGCCGCGAATCGAGTCGGCCAACCCGTGCCGGTCCGCCGCGACCGCGTCCGGGTCGAACCCGACGCCGCGGTCGCGGACGAAAACATGCACCTGCCCGGGCTCGACCTCGGCATACACGCTGACCTCGGTGACGCCGGCGTGTTTGGCCGCATTGACCATCGCCTCCCGGCTGGCCTGCACCAGCGCGGGCAGCGGATCCTCCAGGCCGCAGTCGCCCACCACGACGACCTGCATGCTCACCGCGTAGGTGTCCTCCACCTCACCGGCAGCGGCGTGCAACGTCGCGGCGACGGTCGGCGCGTCGGGGTGGCCGCCGGTGTGGGGCTGCGTCACCGTCCCGTAGCCCTGCGGTCCGTAGAGCCACGAGCGAAGCTCGCGCTCCTGGCCGCGGGCCAGCCGGCGCACTTCCCGGGCTGAATCGGACTGCTGCTGGATCAGCGCGAGCGTCTGCAATACCGAGTCGTGCAGGTGCGCGGCGATCTCGGCGCGCTCCTCCGTGCGGATCCGGGCCCGGCGTTCCTCACCCAACGCGCGCATCAGCCGCAACCACCAGGGCACGGTGAGCACGGCCACCCCGACCAGAGTCGCGGCGGCCGCCAGTAGCGCGAACCGGAGCTGGCCCAGGTTTCCCTGGTTGAGCAGGAACACCGCGATCCCGCTGGTCACGAGCGCGATCCCGGCCAGTACCCGGAGCAGGGCCATCCTCCCGCCCCCGAAGAAGGCGCCCGAGAACACGCCGGACACCGCGCCCGCACCGCTGCGCCAGCGGGTGCGCTGACTGGCGTCGGCCTCCCGCCATACCACGCCGGCCCCGACCAGGGCGACCCCCAACGGCCCGGTGACCCAGCCGGCCCACTCGGTGCCCCATGCGGCGCCGGCCAATGCGAGGCCCCCACCGAGCAGGACCAGACCGACCGCCTGCTGCCTGTCCCGGGCGGTACTCGGCCGGCGGGAGCCCGCCTCGGTCGCCGGCATGAACGCCCACAGCAGTGCGTAACCGATCAGTCCGGCGCCACCGAGACCGGCCAGCGCCACGAAGATCACCCGCACCCACAGCACCGGCACACCCAGATGCTCGGCGATCCCGCTGGACACGCCGGCGATGACCCGGTCCGACCGATGCCGGCACAAGCGTGCGGGCCCGGCCACCGGCTGGGCGTGCCCCCGGTGGCCGGTCACCTGATCGGCCGGTGTGCTCACGCTGTCATGGTCACACGCGCGGGGCTGCCAGGGGTATCAGGGTCGACCCGGGTATCCCCGATTCGGGGACGGATCAGGGTGACCCCTGATGGTGCTCGCCCTGGGACGACGTCAGGCTCAATCACGTGAGCGACATCAGCGTGCAGGACACCGCGCGGGATATCTGGGCTACCAGACCGCACCGGCGAGCCAACGACCGGAAGGTCGCCGGCGTCGCGGCAGCGATCGCCCGGCGCTATGCCATCGACCCGGTGCTGGTCAGGGTCGCGTTCGTGGTGGCCGCCGTGTTCGGTGGTTCGGGAGTGCTGCTGTATCTGCTGGGCTGGCTGCTGCTGCCGGTCGAGGGCGACCAGGCCTCCGGCGCCGAGCGAATGGTCGGCCGGGGGCGCAGCTCGATGTCCGCGGCGCTGACCATCGTGCTCGTTGTGCTCCTGATTCCAGCGACCGTGGGAGTGCTGGTCGGCCGCGCCTCGGGCGTGCTGGGGCTTCTCGTTGCCGTGGGGGCACTGGTTCTGCTGCACCGCTCCCGGGCCGCTCTGGGTGAGCCTTCGCCGGCCACGGCCGAGCCCGCCACGGCGACAGCCGCAGGTACCGGCAGAGCTACGGCAACACCGGCTGAGGACAAGGCGGCCGACGGCGCAGATCAGCCTGCTCCGCCGGCGTGGGATCCGCTGGGCGCGGCACCGTTCGCCTGGGACCTTCCGGAGCCCTCAGCGCCGCCGGTGCAGGCCGCACAGCCGCGAGGGGCCTGGTCCAAGGTCACCCCGATCACGCTCGGGCTCGCGTTGCTGACCGGCGGCATCGCGCTGGCGTTCGCGCCTGGGCTCTCGGCCGCCGGGATCGCCGCACTGCTGCTGGGCGTGGTCGGGCTCGGCCTGGTAGCGGGCTCCTTCATGCAGAGCGGCCGGGGGCTGATCCTGATCGCCATTCCACTGGCCCTGCTCACCTGGGTGTTGCACGCCGCGCCGACTTCTGGCGTCAAGGTCGGCGGTAGTTACTGGGACCCGGTCACGGCCGCCGAGCTCCAGCCGCATTATGCGGTCACCCTGGGCAACGGCCGGCTGGACCTCACCGGGCTGCGATTGGACCCCGGCCAGACCAAGAGGACCAGCGTCAACGTGGGCATCGGGGAAACCCATGTCATCCTGCCGCCGAACCTCGACGTCCAGGTGAGCTGCCAGACACAGGTCGGGCAGGTCGACTGCCTCGGTCGGACCGGCTCTGACCGGGTGGACGTGACCGACTATGGAGCCGACGGCCCCGGCGGTGGCAAAGTGATTCTGGATGTGCACTCCGGTATCGGCGAAATTCACGTGGAGCGCGGATCATGAACGAGGCGACCAATCCTGCGACTGACCCGCAACCGCGACCCACTGACGATACGGCCGCGCCGACCCCACGGCGCGGGCCGGATCTGCTCACGCTGGTCGCCGGCGTGGGCTCGCTGGGAATCGCGGCCACCGCGCTGCTCGGCGGCGTCACCTGGCTGCCCGACATAGACGGCCGCTGGGTCCTCGCCGCGATGGCCCTTCTCGTCGGCCTGCTGCTGGTGATCAGCTCGCTGCGCCCCGCACGCCACTGACCTACATCTGCGCAGAACCTTGGGACTCGATGATCTTGACGGCTACGTGCGCGACCAGCCGGTCATCCGGATCGCCGAGAGCAAGACCGGTGATCGCCTCGATGCGTGCGACGCGGTAGGCGACGGTGTTCGTGTGCAGGTGCAGCATCCGGGCGGACTGCTTGTGACTGCCGTGACGGTGTAGGTACACCGACAGGGTGTGCACCAGCTCGGTGCGGTGCTCGGTGTCATAGTCGAGCAACGACCCGAGCACGCCGCGGGCGAAATCCATCAACTGCTGCATATCGCCGATCGTGCACAGCAACCGGTAGATGCCCAGCTCGTCATAGCGGACCAGCTGCCCGGCCCGACCCAGCCGCAACCCGAGATCGATCGCCCGCTCGGCTTGGCGCACCCCACGGGGAACGAGATCCGGGGAGTCCACCTGCTCGCTCACCCCGCAGGTGGCGCCATGACCAAGCCGGCACAGCGCCGCGAATGCCTCCGCACTGGGGTCGCCCGGGACGATCATCACCAGCCCGCCGTCGCGCTCCGCTGCGGCCGCCCCCGGCAATATCGACACGATCCGCTGCGCCCAATCGCCCTGCGGCCAGCTTTCGTGGACCCGGCCCGGGTCCGCCGGCGCCGGGCGCAGCATCGCAATGCGCAATACGGCGTCATCTCGCAGACCCAGCGACCGGGCCTTGCGCCGGGCATCCTGGGCGTCGAGGAAATGACCCGAGACCAGAACGTCGACCACGCTACTGCGGTAGCGCAGGTCCAGCTCCGCGCTGGTCTGTTCATGGGCCAGCGTCAACGCGAACAGCGTGGCCGCGTAGGTGATGGTGAGGAACTCCGCGTCGTCGGGCACTGCCCCGTAGCCGCCGGCGTCGGGACCCTCATCGAGCACCAGCAGGTACCCGAGGGTGGTCTCGCGGACGACGACGGGAGTCACCAAGCAGGCTTGGTCCAGCAGCGAACCGGGGATCGCCGGGATCCGCAGCGGCCGTCGCGCGGCCTCCAGCGCACTGAGTAACCGGTCGACACTGGGATCGGTGCGGTTCCAGCGCAGCCCCCGTAACGGCCCCGATCCGCCGGCCTGGGCCCGCAGCCGGAATCCGTTGTCCAGCAACACGATCCGCTTGCCGACCAACCGGGCGAACACCTCGGTGAGCCGTACCGGGTCTGCCCCGCCCAGCGCCGCATCGGCCAGCTCGTCGCAGACCGCCATGGTTCGCCGGTAGATCGAGTTCTCCCGGGACAGGCCGTTGCGCCCCCCTGCGGCGTCCCGGTCAGGTACCGGTTCGTAGGCTCCCGCGCTGGTCACGGCTTGTCCCGGAGCTGGGTGAGCGCGTTCACCAGCTGCGCCGCCGGCTCGTCCATCTCGCTGGGTACGTACACCACGACACCTGAGATCAGGTTTCGCAACTTCTCCACAGCGCCCACCGCCTGTTCGATGGTCTGCTCGGGACTGTCCCGGTTGCGCCTTGCGGCCGCCAACACAGACAGTGGGATCGACACCTCCGGCATCTCGTAGGACAACCGTTGCAGGGTCTGGATGTCTTCGAATGGCGCCAGCGTCGCGAGCACCGGCAGGGCCACCCCGCGAGCCCGTAGCGCGCCGAGCACCCGGCTCGCCGCCTCGACGTCGTAGATCACGTCGGTGACCAGGAAGTGCGCCCCGGCATGCAGCTTCGCCTCGACCCGGTCCAGCTCGTGGGCGAGATCACTGGCAGCGGTGTCCAGCGCGGCGCCGATGACGAACCGGGTCCGCTCGGCGATGGGGACACCTCGCCAGTCGATGCCCTCGTTGAGCGCCGCCAGCATGGAGACGAGCCCGACCGAGTCGACATCCCAGGGCGATCCCGATCCAGCGCTGGGGTAGTCGCCGGACACCCGCACGCTGCCGGTCCGGCACACCACCATCCGCAGCCCGAGGGCGTGCGCGCCGAGCATGTCGGCCTGCAGGGCGGCGAGGTTGCGGTCGGCGGACTCCACCGGCAGCAGCACCACGCTGCCCACCCGCTCGCTGACCACCACGGCGGCGCCCACCGGGCTGATCCGGGCCGCCGGCGGCGCCGCTTCGATGATGGCCAGCACTCCCGCGCCGGCCGCGCGCAGCGTGGTCGCCCGCTGCAGGAACTGGGACACCTGCGGGCCATTGGGAGCCGGCAACCCGGCGGCCACGACCAGCTCGCCCGCCCAGTGCGCCGGCCAGCCGGGAGCCGGCGGCACCTCCCGGCCCGGTGTGGCGGGCCCCGTCGCAGCGCGCGAGATCGGGCTGCGACGCACCGGGGGCAGCGCGGCGATCGCCTGGGAGATCGCCCGTACGTGAGCGGGTGTCGTCCCGCAGCACCCGCCCACCAGGGTCGCCCCGGCGGCGACGAATCGTTGCGCGGCCTGCGCGAAGTAGGCCGCGTTGCGCGCGTAGCGAACCTGGCTACCGAGCCGTTGCGGCAGGCCGGCATTGGGTTGAACGGAGACCGGCAGGTCCGTGGCACGGACCAGCTCAGCGACCACATCCACCAGGACGGCCGGGCCTACTGTGCAGTTCGCACCTATCGCAGCCACCCGCAGCTCGGAGAGCACGGCAGCCGCCGCCGCGGGATCCTCCCCGCGCAGAGTCCGGCCGTCGTCGCCGAAAGTCAGCTGGGCCACCACCGGCAGGTCACTTTCCGACGCGGCCACCCCGACCGCCTGCACCAGGGACTCCAGATCGCCGAAGGTCTCCAGGATCAGCAGGTCGACCCAGTCGCACAACGCCGCGATCTGCTCACGCAGGGTCTGCGCCCGGGCGCTCGCGGGTACCCGGCGCACCGCGGGAGCGCTGACCGCCGGCCCGACCGACCCGGCGACCAGCACCTGGTGCCCAGCGCGCTGAGCGGCCTCGCGGGCCAGCCGGGCGCCCGCGATGTTGATCTCGGCGACGCTGTCCTCCAGGCCGGCTGCAGCCAGCCGCAGGCGGTTCGCGCCGAAGGTGTTGGTCTGCAGGATCCGGGCTCCCGCGCTGACATACGCCGCGTGCAGGTCACTCACCAGGGCCGGGCGCGACAGGTTCAACTCGGGTAGCGAGCGGTCCAGCGGTACCCCGGCGGTATGCAGCATCGTGCCCATTGCGCCATCGCAGACCACCACCGTGCTGGCGAGAAGCTCCGCCAACACGGTGTGCCGCTGCGGTGCATCCACGGTGTCGCCTCCTGGTAGCCGATCCTCCCAGGTATTCGGCTATTCGGCGGTGAGTCCGTGCTTATTGAGCAGGAGAATGCCGAGCTCGCGGGCCCGTGCGGCGGCTTGGGTGTCACCCTCGGCCCCGGCGACGATCGATCCCTTCATCAGGATGTGCCACTGGCGGGCGAACGAATCGGGATCCGCCACACCGGCTTGCGTCGCGAGCTCACACAGGTAACCGCGGATGTTCGCCAGATGCTGGACACTCGCCCGGCGAACCGCGCTGTCCCGGTTGGTGACCTCGAGCAGCGTGGTGATGAATGAGCAGCCCTCGAAGTCCGGTTGGGCGAACCACTCACCGAAGATCTCGAAAATAGCCAGTAGGCGCTGTACCGGGGTATCGCCCCGAAGCTGGGATTGCGCCCGCACCCAACCGTGGGTCCAGAGCGTCTCGCGGCGCTCGAGGAAGGCGAGAATCAGATCATCCTTGGACGCGAAGTTGCGGTATAGCGTCATCTTTGCGACGCCCGCCTTGCTGATCACCGTGTCCACCCCGACAGTGCGGGTGCCCTGGCGGCTGAACAGGTCATATGCCGCTCGCATCACCCGCTCGCGACCGCTCTCAGGATCCGCACCGACGGCAACGACCTCGGCAGCGGATATCTCGGGTATCTGACTCACATGACCAACCCTCGGGGGGGACAGTTGACCTATTGTACTTGGCGCTGGACTTGCCCCCCGCAGCCGAGCTGACGGCCATGCCAGCACTGCCGGCCCCGGGCTCCTGAGGTGTGCTCGCGACGACACCGCGACCGAGCTCGCTGCTCGACGCCGGACTCGACCTGGTCGGGCTGGACATCTCCACCGAAGCGATCGCGCAGCTGCGCCGGCGGCGCCCCGATCGCACCGGCGATCTCATCGTAGGTGATCTCAGTGCCCTGCCGGCGACCGCGCGATTCAACGACGACCCCTCCGAGATTGATCCCCTCCGGGACTACCGGCCGTGCGTAGGCTGTTGCCATGAGCAGGCCAGCGGGCCCGTTGCGGTTGGTTGTTGTGGACGACCATCAGATGGTGCTCGACGGGCTTCGGGCGATGCTGGCTGTCTATTCCGAACAGGTGGAGATCGTCGGCGAGGCCACCGAACCGGACCTCGCTTTGAAGATCATCACTGGCCAGGAGCCTGATATCACCTTGCTCGACGTCCGGTTACGGGGCTCCAGCGGGCTCGATCTGTGCGCGGAGATCCGCAAGCGCCAACCCCGTTGCAAGGTCGTGTTCCTGACCGTCTACGACGATGAGCAATACCTCTACCAGGCGCTACGGCTCGGTGCAGCCGGTTTCCTGCTCAAGCGGGTGCGCGGTGCGGAGCTGGTGGATCACCTGCGCCGGATCCATCACGGCGAGGTTCTGATCGACCCCAGCCTGGCGACGAAGGTCGCGATGTCGGTGGCTCAGCTACGCGGCGGGGAGTTCTGGCCCGGGGC
This sequence comes from Actinomycetota bacterium, assembly GCA_030854185.1. GTDB lineage: Bacteria > Actinomycetota > Actinomycetes > Mycobacteriales > Pseudonocardiaceae. Next base: position 27,983 of record JALYTS010000006.1, read on the forward strand.
GCATCTCGGGCTGACCCAGCGCGAGAGCGAGGTGCTCGCGCTGATGGTGGCCGGCCTGTCCAACCGCGCCATCGCCGGGCGGCTCACCGTCAGCGAGGAGACCGTCAAGACTCATGCTCGTGGCATATACCGCAAGCTCAACGTCCCGGACCGCTCCGGCGCGGTCGCCGCGGCGCTGCGGGAGGGAGTGTTCCAGTGATTCACTCGCGGCTGGGCCTGGCCGATGCCGATTCCGATGCCCAGCTGCTGCACCGCGTGATCGAGATCCTGTCGGCGGGCCTCGACCTCGACGGGGTCGTCCAGCGAGTGGCCGATCTGATCACCGAGACCACTTCTACCGACGTGTGCTTCGTGCACCTGCTCGACGAGCCGCGGGGACTGTTGCAGCTGCGCGGCGCCACCCCCCCGTTCGACCAGTTCGCCCGGCGGATCGAGCTGCCGGTGGGCGATGGCGTGTCCGGATGGGTCGCCGCACACTGCGAACCGGCGGTGATCACCGACAACAAGCGCGCAGACCCGCGCTACCTCTACATCCCCGAGCTGCGCGGGGAAGACTTCACGTCGATGGCGTCGGTGCCGATCATCACTCGACCAGGCGACCTCGTTGGTGTGCTCAACGTGCATACCCGTGACCGCCGCGAGTTCACCAAGGCCGACGTCGAGCTGCTGAGCACGGTGGCGGGTCTGATGGCCGGGGCCATCGAGAACGCCAGCCTACAAAGTAAGCTCGCCGAGCGGGAGGCGGCGATGGAGCGCTTCGCCGAGCAGATCGTGCTGCTGCAGGAAACCGAGCGACGCCGGCTCGCCGGTGAGATCCACGACGGCATCAGCCAGCGCATCGTCAGCCTGTCTTTTCACCTCTCCGCGGCGGCGGACGCGGTGGCCGCAGACCCGGCCGGCGCCGCCGAGCAGATCGCCCGCGCCCAGGAGCTCGCCGCCGGGGCGCTGGACGAGACCCGCCAGGCCATCGCCGGGCTGCGCCCGCCGGTGCTGGATGACCTCGGGCTGGCCGCCAGCCTGGAGAGCCTCGCTCGTTCCATCCCGCTGCCCAATGTCGCAGTGGACGCGGTGACGACCGACCTGCCCGAGCACGCTGAGACCGCGATCTACCGGATCGCTCAGGAGGCGCTGCAGAACGTGCTGAAGCATGCCCGCGCTGAGCACGTCCAGCTCCGGCTCTCGGTGGTCGCCGGCGCGGTCCTGCTCGAGATCTCTGACGACGGCGTCGGCTTCGACCCGGCCAGCACTGCCGGCCGAGCCGGACCGGTGGGTTACGGCCTGCCCGGCATGCAGCAGCGCGCCGAGCTACTAGGAGGGCAGCTCACCGCGGACAGCGCCCGCGGCCGCGGCACCGTCCTGCGCCTGCGTGTCCCGGTCGCCCCAGCGCGCTAGTCGCTGTCAGGTGTGGTAAGCGTCAGCGCGATGCCGGACGGCGGCGACTCCGACATAGCACCGCTCGTCATCGATGAGGTAGATCACCCGGTAAGTACCGCGCGCCCCCGTGAGTCGAGTCTCGCTCCAGGTCGGTTTCGATCTCGATCAGGATGCCGCGTCTCCTGCGCGAGGCGATGAACAGCCAGGCGCCTCCCACCGCCAGGTAGGTCAGGAAGATGTACGGGAAGAGGTCCACCGGGTAGGCGGGCAGCGGGTAGAAGCTGCCGACGGTCGGGACCAGCAGGAACACCACAGCGAGTACCGCCACCGCCACGTTGCCGGGCCTGAGTTCGCCCAGTTTTCGCAGGTGAAGCGGGGCGGCCACGGACACCATGAAGTAGGCCAGCAGGAATCCGAACGCGGCCAGCGTGCCGGCGTCGTTGAAGACGGTGAGTATGCACGGGCATTCAGGCTGTTTCGGCCATGACGGGTATCCAGTCGGGAGTTGGTCGCCTGGTGGCGTCGGGTCACCTGGGCTGGTCGAGACACCCCTAACTATGCAAGGAGCAGTGAATGTGTAGTCAAGGGCTGGACCATGACTAACCTCTATGAGGGCAGGCTGCGGTAGTCAGCAGCAGTTCTCCGCAACACAGCCAGTGCGGCGTCGCCATAGCTCGCCAGGGTTGCGAGGTCGGCAAATAGGCGCGAGTAGGACGCCACCTCGGGCGGATCAGTGAGAAAGGTCGTCCCTGCGTCGGTGCCGACGATGACGGCCCGCTCGTCGTACAGGTCAAACCCGGCAACCGGCGCTACATCTACGGCGGTGGTCCACGGGATGACCCCAATACGAACATTGGGCTGATCGGCGATGCGGGCGATGTGGTCGAGTTGGGCTGCCATGAGTTGCGGCGAGCCGACCTGCCACCGCAGCGGCCCCTCGGCGAGCAGGAACGTGAACGACCGGCCTGGCTCGGTGAGTAGCACTTGTCGCGCTACGCGCCGGTCCACCGCCATCCCTACCTCGTCAGCTGACAGATCACCGCCAGCGGAGAAGATCACGCGGGCGTAGTCGGGAAGTTGCAACAGCCCGGACACCACAGCTGGGTGAAACTGCCGCACGGTTACCGAGGTCCGTTCTATCCGGCTGATACGTTCCTGCATCCGCGCCGCGCCCCGCTGGATGACCACCCTGGCCGCTGGCCTGACGTCATCCCGCAAATCCCGCGATATCTGCACAAGCCGTTGCCGCTCGGCCGTCGTGGACCCGTACACGCGACACAAAGCGTCGACAGTTTCTGGAGTAGGAACGAACCGACCATTCTCGAACCGGCTGATGCTCGCTTGTGTTTGGCCGATGTGCTTGCCAGCCACTACGCCGGAAAGCCGGGCAGCCTTCCGCAACTTGCGCAGCGCCTGCGACAACTCATCCTGACGTTCCGGTCGGTTAGGCACTTGCCGTTTTCAGCCATGCTGCCCGGTGGTACTCGGGATGCCGATCCCACCATTGCGTGAACGGCTCTGCAACAGCCCACACCGCATCCCGGCACGCAACCCACTGGCTCGCGTCGGAGTCCTCCGCTGTTCGTCCGTGCCGGAACCGGCCAGCGTGGTCGTAGCACATCTCCACGGCACGGGAGCGGTCCAGTAACCAGAACTCCTCCCCGATCAGTCCCGCTGGCGGTTCGTGTTCGACGAGATCCAGCACCCGAATATCCTCACCCGCATCGACGCTGTGAGGGTAAGCCCACTCACATTCGTAAGACACGTACCTGCTTGGAGGCCCGTACAGCACACGAACCCGACGTACAGCCCGACCACGTCGGCGCTGGTCGCGCAGCCATTCACGCCACGGCCCCACGACGGCCGGGTCGGGGTGTGCCTCACCCGCCAGGTAGCGAGCGAAGTCACCGCCGTCGCTGGACACGTCGTACTGGTCACGAACCTCCTGCCGGAACGCCTCGAACTCGAAACGGTCCGTGTAATCGTCGAGGCCGACCTCGTCGAGCAGCACGGTCACAACTTGGAGCCCAGTGAGGCCGAGATCTCGACCACGTACTCGTCGTCCGCCACATCCCCAACCTCGGCCAGCAACTCCGGGTCGGTCACTTTCTTACCCACAACGATCCGGGTTCCCCGGGGCGTGACACTGCTGACCCTCGGGCAGGTTTTTCCGTTCCCGCAGACCTCGCCCACCCACGTCAGCCTGATCGTCATGATCGCTTTCCCTCCGGGCGGTGGCACAGTGCGGACGAGTCTCCTCCCAACCTGCCGGTGTAGTCAACGTGGCGGTTGTGTATATTCCTGCCGGTGTGTCAGATGCTATTGCGCGAGGTGAGCACAACGTCCAAGCCCAGCGCAGTCATGAAGGCGCTGGGCATCGTCCAAGACGGCGATCCCGTGCTGCGACGCCGGGCTCGTTCATTTTCCCTGCCATCGGAAGCCGAAGACGCTCGCCGTGTCATCTCGGAGCTTCAATCAGCAACTCACCGCGTGGCCAAAATGCACACTTTCGGCAAAGGCATGGGCATCGCTGCACCTCAGATCGGCATCGAGCGGGCCGCGGCCATCGTCCGACCGCCCGGCAGCGACGACGTGATCACCCTGCTCAATCCCCGGGTCATCGAAAGCAGCGAAGACAGCGACGAGCAATACGAAGGCTGCCTGAGCTTCTTCGATGTCCGCTGCCTGGTTCCCCGCCCGATGGTCATTCACGTCGAACACCAAGACGTCACCGGTGATCACCGCATCACCATCTTCGAATGCGGGATCGCCCGCCTGGTCGCCCACGAAGTCGACCATCTCCACGGGATCCTATGCCGCGATCACCTGCGCGAGGGCGTGCAGCCCGTCCCGGTCGAGCAGTACCGAGGCACCGGCACCAGCTGGCACTATCCAGTGACGATCATCAATCCAAGCTGAGGTCAGGGCAACCACCGAGCCGTCAAGGCCCACGAGCACCAGTCAACTCGACGCAGGGTCGGTGACGTCGGCGGTCGCCATGCCCAGTGACGCGCACGCGTCGAGGAGTCTCCGGTCACCGGCGGCCACGACCAAGTCGCCGTCGCTCAACTGCTCCGCGGATGCACAGTGCACCGCGTCATAACCTCGCAATGCACAGGTGTGGGCAAGGTGGGCCGCGCGGTGTACGACCCGGTCATCCACGTCCACTACCTCGAACTCATCCCACAACCGATCAAGGATGCGAACCGCTGCCCGGTAGCTCTGCGGTGTGAGCCGCGCCAGTCGTAGCGCTTGCGCGAGCGCGGCAGCGGCCTCGACATACGTCAGCCGAGTGGTCACTACCGCGTCGGCGTCGTCCCAAAGTCGCCGGCACAATCCGCTCGACGGTTCCGCGATCAGCAACGGCACAAATGCGGATGTGTCGAAGTAGCCGATCAACGACGCTGCTCGGGTACGAGATCACTCACCGTGCCGGCAGCGGCGACGGGATCGGGCGCCGGGCGCTTGCGTTGCCTCGCCGGCTGTACCCGCCCCTCGGCGATGAGTTGCTCCAGCACCGTAGGCATACCCGCCGGCACGATCCGAGCGATCACCCGCCCATGGTCCGTCACGGTCACCGTGCATCCGCGGCGAACCTCGGCCAGATGCCGACTCAGCCCGTCACGCAACGCTCGGATGCCCACCTCCATAGACCTACCCCCTTGTGGCCACGTTGTAGAGGTAAAATGTAGCCACGTCAGGGCGGCGTTGTCCACTCGGCCTACCTTCGCCCGATGGCACGGTTGTCGCCAGCAGCGGCCCCGCAGCTCTCAGCAGTCCGGATAACCTGGCTCAGGAAGTGGTGTGCGAGCCGAGAGCAGCGACCGCCTCGGCAGCGGCATCGGCGGCGTGGGCGGCTCGGTCGACCAGGTCACCGCCGAGCTTGCCGAGCTCGACGTTGATCCGGACCAGTTCGGCGGCCGACCGCGCGGCGGCCACGGCCAGGGTCGCCGCGGTGAAGGCGTCGCCACGCAGGTTGGGGTTGCCCCGCTGGGCCACCTCCACCGCTTCGATCGCGATGCCACTGGCCACCTCGGCGATCTCCGCAGGCACCTGGGCGGCCCGTTCCAGCGCGCGCCGGATCTGCCTGCGGCGCACGTCCGAATCGGGCTCGCGGGGTAGCGCGAAGGCGGTGAGCACAGCCCCGTACGCCTCGGCGTCGCGCTCGGCGAGAGCCGCGACCTGGTTCCGGACCCGGTCGGCGTAGGCCGCCCGGCCCGGCGAGTCGACCAGCTGCGCGGTGGAGAACCGAGCCGCCATCCCGAGCAGGCCGGCGGCCATCGCGGCGGTGATCGCCGCGGCGCCACCGCCACCCGGCGCGGGCTGTTTCGCGGCGAGGCGATCCAGCAGGTCAGCGACCGAACAGTCGAGCAGGGGTGCGCTCCGAGCAGGAATCACGACAGGCCGACGATCTCGCCTCGAGAGTCTATGTCGATGCGGGTCGCCGCGGGATTGGCGCTCAGACCCGGCATGGTGCGCATATCCCCGCAGATCGGGTAGATGAACCCGGCACCCACCGAGGCCCGCGCCTCGCGCACCGGCAGCACCCACCCGGTGGGGGCACCCTTCAGCGCCGGGTCAGACGAGATCGACAGGTGCGTCTTGGCAATGCACACCGGGAGCTTCCCGAAACCGTTGCGCTCGTAGCTCTCCAGCTGCCGGGAGGCCTTGAAGTCGTACTCGACGCCCTGCGCGCCATACACCCGCAACGCCACAGTGAGGATCTTCTCCCGCAACGTCGCGTCGTTGGGATACAGGAAGGCGAACCGCGACGGCTCGTCGGCGGCCTCGGCGACGGCGGCAGCGAGATCGGCGGCGCCCTTGCCGCCCTCGGCGAAGTGCGTGCACAACGCGGAACGGGCACCCATGCTGTCGGCGATCTCCCGGATGGCGGCGTGCTCGGAGGGATGATCAGTCGGGAAGGCGTTGATCGCCACCACCGGTGAGACGCCGTGAATCCGCACGTTCTCGATCTGTTTGCGAAGGTTGGCCGCCCCTGCGTGGACGTCGTCGGGATTCTCCGCCAGCATGGCCTCGGGCAGCGGGCGACCGGCGTTGACCTTGTACAGGCCGGAGTGCACCTTGAGCGCACGCACCGTTGCCACCAGCACGGCCGCGTCCGGTCGCAGCCCCGACGCGCGACACTTGATGTTGAAGAAGCGCTCGGCGCCCATGTCGGCCCCGAAGCCGGCCTCGGTGATCAAGTAGTCCCCGCAGTGGACGCCGATGAGATCGGCGATCACCGAGGAGTTGCCGTGCGCGATGTTGCCGAACGGCCCGGCGTGCACCAGCACCGGCGTGCCCTCCAGCGTCTGCAGCAGGTTGGGCTTGATCGCCTCACGCATGATGACCGTCATGGCCCCGGCGGCGTGCAGGTCCTCCGCCGTCACCGGCTTGCCGTCCGGCGTCTGGGCGACCACGATCCGGCCCAGCCTCGCCCGCATGTCCTGCAGCGACGTGGACAGGGCCAGCACCGCCATCACCTCGCTGGCAGCGGTGATGTCGAAGCTGCTCTGCCGGGGCGTGCCATCGAGGCGGGATCCGAGCCCGATCACGATGTTGCGCAACGCCCGGTCGTTGACGTCGAGCACCCGGTTCCAGGTGATGCCGTGCGGGTCGAGGTCGACGCCGTCGCGCTGCTGCAGCTGGTTGTCGACCATCGCGGCCAGCAGGTTGTGCGCGGCGGTCACCGCGTGCATGTCTCCGGTGAGGTGCAGGTTGAGCGTCTCCATGGGCACGACCTGGCTGTAGCCGCCACCCGCCGCCCCGCCCTTGATCCCGAAGGTGGGCCCCATCGAGGGTTGCCGGATCGCCACCGTGGCCCGCTTGCCGATATGCGCGAAGCCCTGGCCCAGCCCGACTGTCGTGGTCGTCTTGCCCTCGCCGAGCGGGGTCGGCGTGATGGCGGTGACGACCACGTACTTGGCCCGGGGAGCGTCCGCCAGTTCGTCGATGGCCGCCGTCTTGACCTTCATGACGTGCTCGCCGTAGGGCTCGAGTAGGTGCGGGCCCAGCCCCATCGCGGCGCCGACCTCCACCAGCGGCGTCAGGCTGGCTCCGCGCGCAATCTCAAGATCGCTAGGAAACGCCACCGTGCTCCTTCGGAGCTCGTGAGTGCGTAACAGTGTTATGGCACTCAATGCCACTCACGAGTACGTCAGTACCGATAGTGGGCGGGCTTGTAGGGACCCTCGACGTCGACGTCGATGTACTCGGCCTGCTCTTTGGTCAGCTTGGTGAGCTCACCGCCGAGGGCCTCGACGTGGATCCGGGCCACCTTCTCGTCGAGCGCCTTGGGCAGGGTGTAGACCTCCCGGTCGTATTCCTTGTGCTTGGTGAACAGCTCGATCTGGGCGATCACCTGGTTGGAGAACGAGTTCGACATCACGAAGCTGGGGTGCCCGGTGGCGTTGCCCAGGTTCAGCAGCCGTCCCTCGGACAACAGGATGATCGAATGCCCATCCGGGAAGGTCCATTCATCGACCTGCGGCTTGATCACCAACCGGCGGGCTCCGGACCGGCGCTCCAATCCGGCCATATCGATCTCGTTGTCGAAGTGCCCGATGTTGCCCAGGATCGCCTGGTGCTTCATCCGCGACATATGGTCCACGGTCACGATGTCCTTGTTCCCGGTGGCGGTGACGATGATGTCCGCGCGGCCCACCACGTTATCCAGGGTGTCGACGGTGAAACCGTCCATCATCGCCTGCAACGCGCAGATCGGGTCCACCTCGGTTACCACCACCCGAGCGCCTTGGCCCCGCAGTGACTCCGCGCACCCCTTGCCGACATCGCCATACCCACATATCACGCACAATTTCCCGGCGATCAACACATCGACCGCCCGGTTGATCCCGTCCACCAGCGAATGCCGGCACCCATACTTGTTGTCGAACTTCGACTTCGTCACCGAATCGTTGACGTTGATAGCTGGGAACAACAACTCCCCCGCCGCGGCCAACTGGTACAATCGGTGCACGCCGGTGGTGGTCTCCTCGGTCACCCCGCGGATGCCCTCACCGATACCCGTCCACTTCCCCGGCGTATCGACCAACGAGGCCCGCAGCACATCCAGGAACACCTTCATCTCATCCGAGTCGTTGTCCTCCGGGGTGGGCACGACCCCCGCTTTCTCGAATGTCGTCGCCTTGTGCACCAGCATGGTGGCGTCGCCGCCGTCGTCGAGGATCATGTTAGGCCCGGCGCCGTCGGGCCAGGTCAGCATCCGCTCGGTGCACCACCAGTATTCCTCCAGCGTCTCGCCCTTCCAGGCGAAGCACGGCACCCCCTGTGGCTGTTCCGCAGTACCATGCGGACCCACCACCACTGCCGCCGCCGAATGATCCTGCGTGGAGAAGATGTTGCAGGACGCCCACCGGACCTCAGCACCGAGACTGATCAGGGTCTCGATCAGCACCGCCGTCTGCACGGTCATATGCAACGACCCCGAAATCCGCGCCCCGCGCAGCGGGAACACGTCCGCGTACTCCCGCCGCAACGCCATCAAACCCGGCATCTCATGCTGCGCCAACCGGATCTCGTTACGACCGAACTCAGCCAAGCCCAGATCGGCAACGGCGAAGTCGATACCCGCGCGGCTCTGTAGCCTTTTCTCAGCGGCAGGCGCCTCAGTCATCGCAATGCACTCCTTGTCGGTGAGTTCGGTGAGTTCGGTGAGTACGGTGAGTTCGGTGAAGTGAGACGGTCACGCATGCACGTGGGCGGCCACCTCGGCCGCGCTGTCGGGTCCGTAGGCTTCGCTGAACCGCTGCATGAACGTCTCGGGTTCGAACTTGTGCTCCTGGGTGCCGACCGATTCGATCACCAGGGTGGCGAGCATGCAGCCGAGCTGGGCCGCTCGCTCGTCACCTATGCCCCAGTGGACGCCGGCGAGGAAACCGGCCCGGAACGCGTCACCCACGCCGGTGGGGTCGGCCTTGGCCAGCTCTTGGGGCGGCATCACCGAGATGACCGGTTCGCCCGGCCGTTGCACGGTCACCCCCTTGGCGCCCCGGGTCATCACCGAGACGCCTACCCTCGCCAGGACGTCATCGTCGCCCCAGCCGGTCTTGTGTTCGAGCAGGCCTCGCTCATAGGTGTTGGTGAACAGGTAGGTCGCGCCTTCGACCAACCGCTTGATGTCGTCACCGTCGAGCCACGCGAGCTGCTGGGAGGGATCCGCGGCGAACGGGTAACCCCGCTCCCGGCACTCCTGGGAGTGCCGTTGCATGGCGAACGGGTCGCTCGGGCCCACCACCACCAGATCGGTCCCGCCCAAGCGGTCCACGATCGGCTTGAGCTCGATGTCGCGGGACTCGGTCATCGCACCAGCGTAGAACGACGCTATCTGGTTCTGGTCGGAATCGGTGGTGCACAGGAACCGGGCGGTGTGCAGGGTCGACGAGACGTGCACCGCGCTGATATCCACCCCGTGCTCCGAGAGCCATTGCCCGTAGTCAGCGAAGTCGGCGCCGACCGCGCCGACCAGCGCCGGCGCCAGCCCGAGGCAGCCCAGGTTGAACGCGATGTTGGCGGCCGCCCCACCGCGGCGGATCGCCAGGTCCTCCACCAGAAACGACACCGAAAGGTGTTCCAGCTGATCGGGGAGGATCTGCTCGACGAACCGGCCGGGGAAGACGGCCAGGTGGTCGGTGGCGATCGACCCGGTGACGATGATGCCCACTGTATCCTCCTTTAGGCCGACCTTTAGACAGTTGCCGGCTCGGCGCTGGCCGGCAACCCGGCGGATTCCCGCAGCTCCGCCGCCTTGTCGGTACGCTCCCAGGTGAAATCGGGATCGTCACGTCCGAAGTGGCCGTAGGCGGCGGTCTTAGCGTAGATCGGCCGGTGCAGTCCCAGGTAACCGCGAAACGCCGCCGGGCGCAGGTCGAAGTGCTCGCCCACCAGCTTCTCGATGGTCCTGCGGGCCACCTGCTCGGTGCCGAAGGTCTCCACGAACAACGACAGCGGCCGGGCGACGCCGATCGCGTAGGCCACCTGCACCTCGACCCGGTCCGCCAGGCCGGCGGCCACGACGTTCTTGGCCACGTAGCGGGCCGCGTATGCCGCGGAACGATCCACCTTGGACGGGTCCTTGCCGGAGAACGCGCCGCCACCGTGCCGGGAGAACCCGCCGTAGGTATCCACGATGATCTTCCGCCCGGTCAGTCCGGCATCACCGACCGGCCCGCCGATGACGAACCGCCCGGTCGGGTTGACGAACAGGTTGCGAGCCAACTCGGCCTCGTTGTAGAAGTCGGCGGGCAGCACCGCGAGCACCACGTGCTTCCACAGGTCCTCCCGGATCTGTTCTGAGCTGACCTCTTCGGCGTGCTGGGTGGAGATCAGCACTTTCTCCACCCCGATCGGAACGTGATCCCGGTAGCGGACGGTGACCTGCGTCTTGCCGTCGGGCCGCAGATAAGGCAGCGTGCCGTCCTTGCGCACCGTCGCCAACCGCTTGGACAGCCGGTGCGCCAGCGCGATCGGCATCGGCATCAGCTCGGGGGTCTCGTTCGTGGCGTAGCCGAACATCATCCCCTGATCACCCGCACCGGCGCTGTCCAGTTCGTCCTCGGACAGCTTGCCGCGCCGCTCAGCCGCCATGTCGACACCTTGGGCGATATCTACCGACTGCTTGTCCAACGCGGTCAGCACCGCGCAGCAGTGCCCGTCGAAGCCGAAGCTGCCGTTGTCGTAGCCGATCCGGCAGATCGTGTCCCGCACGATCTGGGTGTAGTCCAGCGTGCCTGGTGTGGTGATCTCCCCCGCCAGCACGACCATTCCGGTGGTGATCAGCGTCTCGCAGGCCACCCGCGAGTTCGGGTCCATCGTCAGCGCTGCGTCCAGCACAGCGTCGGAGATCTGGTCGGCCATCTTGTCCGGGTGCCCCTCGGTCACCGACTCGGAGGTGAACAGGTACTCGATGCTCTCCAGCTGGGTCATTTTGGATCACGCTCCTTGCTCGACGGTCGGTTCCTGGCCCGGGGCAGCGGGCAGGGTACGGCGGACGGCGATGGTTCCTTTCACCATTGCTGTCAACTTCGCTCTGGCGACATCGGCGGGAAGATGGCGTAACCCGCAGTCCGGATTGATAATCAACTTATCTGCCGGAAACGCTTCCAGTGCCTTGCGGATGCGCTGGGCGATCACTTCCGCGGATTCGATCTGCTCGGTCTTGACGTCCACCACACCTAGCCCGAGCGCACGGTCCCACCCGAGGCGCTGGATCATGTGCAGGTCCTCGTAGCCTTTGCGGCCGAATTCGAGGATGAGCTGATCCACATTCGCGTCGAGCACCGCGGGGAACAGAAAATCGTAGTGTCCTTCCCAGGACGGCCGGGCGTAGCGGTTGCCGTAGCAGACGTGCAGCCCCCATCGTACGTCGACGCCTTTGGTCACGATGTTGATCGCCTCGACCGCCAGCGCCACGTCTTCGGGGTAGCCGGCCAGGAACGGCTCATCGATCTGGAGCAGCTTCGCACCCGCCTGCGCCAGCGCCCGCGCCTCGGCGTTGAGCACCTGCGCCAGCGCCCGGATCAGGTCGGCGGACTTGGCGTAGGCCTTGTTGCGTATCCGGTGCGACAGCGAGAACGGTCCGGTGAACGAGAACTTGACCGGGCGGTCGGTGTACTGGCGGGTGAAGCGGTAGTCCTCGGCCAGGCCCAGCGGCGCTGCGTCGGCCGGCAGCGGATCGACCACGACGGTGTCGTAGTAGTCGTAGTAGAACGACTTGACGGTCACCGAAATCTGCACTCCCGGTATCCGGGCCAGGAAGTAGTCGATGTCGTTGTCCCGGCGCAGCTCCCCGTCGGAGACGATGTCGATTCCGGCGGCTTCCTGGTCCTTGAGCGCTGCCTTGATCGCCATGTCGTGGATCTCCCGCAGATGGCTGCGGCTGATCCGGTTGCGGTAGTAGTCGGTCTTGAGCCGTTCGAGCCACTCGGGCACCGAGTACGACCCGACGACGGTCGTCGGCAGCAGCGGGAGCATGTCAGTCCCTCACCTGCGCGGTCATCGTGACGATGTTGGTGCCGGTCCGGTGCGCGAACCGCTGGTAGTCCACGTCGAAGCCTTTCCGGCGGCCGATGTGCGCCAGCAGCGGCCCGTTGAGCCAGTTCACGATCGATCCGTCGTATTTTCCGGGACCACGAAAACCGGTGCGGTAGGCATGCACGTCGGTGACGAACAGGTCGTGGCAGATGAGCCGGCCGTAGGGATGCAGCAGCGGGATGGTGTCGACGAAGCTGGCCACCGCCCCATTGTTCACGTGCATCCGGATGGTGGCGCCGGACTCCAGCAGCGGCCGCAGCATCTCCCCGCTCACCGTCGGCGCGATCTGGTAGAGGTCCAGGCCCGCCAACGGCAGGTACCGCTCCTCCAGACGCAACGCCTCCCAGCTACGCCGCCAGAACTCCACCGCCGCCTCCACCGACGGGAAATGCGCCGGCGCAGCGTCGGCGAGCAGGGCCGGACCGAGCCGGAGCAGCTTGCGGATCAGTCCCGGCACCTGCCCGGGTTGGGCTGAGGTCAGCTGCCCGATCTCGGCGGCCGCGTCCCGCGTCAGGTATGCCCTGGTCTGCACGATGTAGGTGCGGCCACCGATCTGCGCGACCTCGTCAGTCGGCAGGTTGTCGTAGACGTTGGAGATGTAGACCAGGAAGATCTTGTAGCGCAGGAAGCCCAGCGCGGTGCGGGGTTGGGTCGCGTCGAGCACGAAGGAGCTGACGTGCTGCGCGTGGTCGGCGACCGCGGCCCGGGCCAGTTCCAGCACATGCGGTGAGTAGTCGCACATGAGGTAATGCAGCCGGCGGTAGTAGTCCTTGCCGTGCTCGCGGTCCAGCTCGACGAACTCGTCCAGCCAGGTCTTCGCCTGGCTACCGTTGCCCACCCCCAGCTCGACGATGTACAGCTCCTCGGGCAGCGAGTTGCGGGCGGCCAGAGAATCCCACAGGCCGAGCAGGCCGGTGATCATCTCCCGCACCGCGTCCCGGTTCCGTGCGTCGCTCTGGCCACCCGGCAGGGCCTGCTCGTAGCGACGACCGGTGGCCAGCTCCCACAGGTCCAGCGCTTTCCAGTACAACGTGTTGAATTCCCAGATCACGCCGGCGCTGGTGGCCAGCCATGGCTCGAGGTAGACCCGGGACAGGTCGACCTCGCCGCAGCGGACTCGCATGAGTTCGCCGGTGAGCTGTTTGAGATCGACGTCGCCGCTGCGACGGACGTCGATCGCGACCTCCATCTCGTCCTCGGTGACCACCGCCGCCAGCGGCACCGGCGTCAGCTCCGGCTGATCGTGGGCGGCGAGAATCGGTCGGATGTCCACGACCTCACGGAAGTTGCTGCGGTACTGGACCCAGTCGCACACCACGCGGACCCGGGACAGGTCCACCGAATCCTCGGCCAGCGCGTCGACCACCGGGCCAAGGGCGGCGGCCACGTCCACGGGCTTGGTGCCGCGGAGCTTGCCGGTAGGGCGGAAATCAACCAGCACGGCCACTCCCCTCGTGTGCTGCTGCGTGGTCCGGGCGGGGGCCGACACCGGCCCGCTCGAGGATCTCCGGGATGCCCCGCTCGTAGCCGAAGGCCATCACGTGTGCCCCGGCGACCCCGGAGATCTCGGTGAGGCGTTCGATGATCTCGACGCAGATCTGCATACCCTCATCGGCGACCCGGTCCGCCGGTACGCCGCGTAACCGGCGGATCATGGCGTCGGGCACGAAGATGCCGGGCACCTTGGTCCTGATGTACTCCAGCGCACGCAGCGACCGCACCGGGCCCACTCCGGCGATGACCCCACACCGGTCGTGGATCCCGAGATCGCGGACCTCTGCCATGAACCGCTCGAAAATGGAGAGGTCGAACACGAACTGGGTCTGCACGAACTCGGCTCCGGCCGCGACCTTCTTGGCCAGCCGCCGAGCCCGGAAGCTGATCGGCGGGGAGAATGGGTTCTCCACGGTGCCGATCAGCCAGTGCGGCGCGGGATCGACCCGCCGCCCGGACAGCAGCCGCCCCTGATCGCGCATCGTCGCAGCGGTCCAGACGAGCTGAACCCCGTCGATGTCGAAGACCGCCTTGGCCTCCGGGTGGTCGCCGAAGCTGGGATGATCGCCGGTGAGCAGCAGGATGTTGGGGATGCCCAGGGCCGCGGCCGAGATCAGGTCGGACTGCAGGGCGATCCGGTTGCGGTCCCGGCAGGTCAGCTGCATCACCGGCTCAACACCGGCAGACAACGCCAACAGGCTGCCCGCGAAGCTCGACAACCGGACGTGGGCGCTCTGGTTGTCGGTGACGTTGGCCGCGTCGACCCAGCCGCGCAGCAGGTCGGCCTTCTTCGCTATCGCCGCCGGGTCGGCACCGCGGGGTGGGCCGATCTCGGCGGTCACCACGAACCGGCCGGAGGCCAGGGCGCGGCGCAGCCGCCCGGGGTTGCTGACCGGACGGTGACCGTTGCCCGCTACACCGGCGATCACGACGGCTTACCGGGATCGTCGCGGTGGATGACCGGTAGCTGGCGCCGGCCGTCGCCGGAGACCCACATTCCCTCGTCGCGGCCCTGCCAGTAGTTCACCCAGGAGCTTTGCCCCCACTGCCGGTGATCGATCGGGCGTTGCAGCAGGCTGAGATCCTCCGCCCGGCCCTCGGCTTCGGCCCGCTCGAAAGCGACCAACCACACGCACCGCACGTCGGGCTCCACCTCGCACATCCCGGTGGGTGACACCCCCCCGCACGGGCCGTTACGCAGCTGCTTCGGGCAGGTCATCGGGCAGGCGTAACCCGTCGCGGGCAGCGCGCACTGCCCGCACATCCGGCAGCCGAAGGTGGCGCCCTTGACTCGCTCCTCAGCGGCGGTGAACAGCCGGTTCGCCGCCGGGTTGCGCTCCAGCCAGGCCGCCAACCGCCGGTACACCGGGTTCGGTTCCAGCAGATGGTGCAACTTGTAGAGGGTGCGAGCCGGCAGCGAGGGCGTGACCGGCGTGGGCCAACCCGCGTGACGCCGCTCGGGGGCGGCACCGGCCCGATCGAGATGGTGCCGCGTCGGCATCAGGGACCCGCTGCGAGGCGGTTGAAACCCGCTCCTCGCAGCCGAGCGATCGTCGCCCGGAGGTGCTCGATCTCCCGGTGGAGCTGCTCCACGGCCTCGACCTCAGGCACCCGGACGGTGTCCTGGCTCGCGAGTAGGGGGCATCCGCAGTGCGGGCAGTTGAGGTCGTGCGCCATCTCGTCCTCCTGACACCGCGGTGGCCTCTCGCGTGAGGGGGGCCACACCTATTAGTGAAGAGGGTTCCCAGGCGCGGAACAACCGGGTACCAGCACCAAATCCCCGGCCACACCTTTGTGTTCTGGCCACAAGGGCGGCGTCGGTTACGCTCCGGGCGCCGCCGCCACAACAGCGTTCGAGGAGATGCGATGACCTACTACCTCTACAGACTCGTGCCTCCTCGACCTACCTTCGCTGCCGACATGACCGAAGCCGAGTCAACGATCATGCAGGACCACGTCGGTTACTGGACCACCTTGGCGGCTGACGGCACCGCCGTGGTCTTCGGTGCGGTCGCCGATCCCGCCGGCATATGGGGACTCGCCGTGGTCGAAGCCGGCTCCGACACCGACGTCCGTGCCCTCGGCGACGCCGACCCCGCCATCACCTCGGAACTGGCCACCTACGAGGTTCACCCGATGCCCGGCGCGATCGCCCGGCCATAATCCCGGTCAGTAGCCTTCCGGGAGGCGCGAGGTCACGAAGGGTTGCTCAGGTATGGACGTCTTCCAGGTCCACCAGCAGCTGCTCGCGGACTACGAGGCGTTCACGGCAGGTTTCACCAAGATCCACGATCCAGACATCCGGAAGCACGTCGACCAGCGGGTGGCCAACGGGGACCAGTGGCCGGACGCCTACCTGTCGCTCAACCCCAACTTCGCTTCAGGTGGCACGATCAGCGAACTGGTCAAGCAGGGGATCCTGCACCCGGAGTGCGAACGGATCTTCCGCGTCGGCAAGGAGCAGGAGGCCCACGGAGCACCAGGTCAGGTTATCGATCTGCACCAGCATCAGCGGGAGGCAGTCGAGATCGCCAGGGGCGGGGCGAGCTACGTGCTCACCACGGGAACCGGGTCAGGAAAGAGCCTGAGCTACATCGTTCCCATTGTGGACAGTGTGCTGCGGCGGCGCGCCACAGGCAGCTACGAACCCGGTGTGAAAGCGATCATCGTCTATCCGATGAACGCGCTGGCCAACAGCCAGCAGCACGAGCTCGAGAAGTTCCTCAAGCACGGCTATCCCCATGGCGGCGAACCCGTCACCTTCCGGCGCTACACCGGGCAGGACCGGGAGTCCGATCGTGCGGAGATTCTCAGCAACCCCCCGGACATCCTGCTCACCAACTACGTGATGTTGGAACTGCTCCTGACGAGACCCGAAGAGCGGGACCGC
This sequence comes from Actinomycetota bacterium, assembly GCA_030854185.1. Lineage (GTDB taxonomy): Bacteria > Actinomycetota > Actinomycetes > Mycobacteriales > Pseudonocardiaceae. The sequence goes on from JALYTS010000006.1 coordinate 44,793, forward strand.
CTCATCACCGCCGCCCAGGACCTGCGGTTTCTGGTGCTGGACGAGCTGCACACCTACCGAGGTCGTCAAGGCGCGGACGTGGCGATGCTGGTGCGCCGGCTGTGCGACGCCTGCGCGGCCGAACACGTGCAGTGCGTCGGCACCTCGGCCACGATGACCAGCGAGGGCAGCGAGTCCCACCAGCGTCGCGAGGTTGCCAAGGTGGCCACGCGAATATTCGGCACACCCGTAACGCCGCCGAATGTCATCGTGGAGACGTTGCAGCGGACTACCAAGGGCGATCCCGACGACATCGCAGCGATCACATCGCGAGTCCGTTCCGGGAAAGCGGGTCGGGGCTACGAGGAGCTAGCCGTCGACCCGCTAGCGGCATGGGTGGAAGCGGAGTTCGGCGTCGTCCACCGGAACGGACGCTTGGTGCGGCCACTGCGCCCGTCCACCCTTCCGGAGGCCGCCAACGAACTCGCGAAACTCACCGGTGAGACGGCAGCCGCGTGCGCCAAGGCGATCCAGACCACACTGCGGGCCGGGGCGGACATGCTGGACCCGCGGACCCAACGTCCGGTATTCGCATTCCGGCTGCACCAATTCCTGTCCAAGGGCGACAACGTCTATCTGAGCCTCGAGGGGGAAGCGAAGCGCTACATCACCAGCCGATACCAGATTGTCGTTCCCGATCCCCGGCTCCGGGACACGCACAAGATCCTCGTGCCCGCGGCGTTCTGCCGGCAGTGCGGGCAGGAGTACTTGGCCGTCAGCCGTATTGACGAGCCCGGGACCCGCCGGTACACGTCACGCCAGGACGCCGACGCCAGCGGGGGCGACTCGGTGAACGGCTACCTGTTCATCAGCTCCGAGGTGCCGTGGCCGGGCTCGCTTGATGTCGCGATCAGCGAGCAGCGGATTCCCGACTCCTGGCTGGTCACCGGCCGCCACGGAGACGTCACCGTGGCGAGCCGGTGGCTCAAGCGGCTGCCCGAGGTAGTCCGCGTCGACGTCGACGGGGTGGAGGTGGACGAACCGGCGGGCACCTTAGCCGCCTATATTCCCACTCCATTCAGCTTCTGCCTACGGTGCCGCGTGTCCTACGAGCAGCGCGGAAGTGATTTTGCCAAACTGGCCTCGCTCGCCGCCGAGGGTCGAAGCTCAGCGACATCCGTTATCAGCGCGAGCGTGGTCCGAAGCCTGCGTCAACAGCCTGATCTGAAAGAGGATGCACAAAAGCTGCTCGCGTTCGCGGACAATCGCCAGGATGCGAGTCTGCAAGCGGGGCATTTCAATGATTTCATCCAAGTCACCCAGCTCCGCGGCGCGCTGTACCGCGCGCTTACCGCCCAGTCGGAGAAGACCGGTCAGGAGGGCCTCAGCCACGAGGTGATCGAGCAACGGGTGACGGACGCGCTGGGTGTGGCACTGCCCGACTTCGCGCAGAATCCCGAAGCCAGGTTCAGCGTGGAGCGTAAGGCCTGGCAGGCCCTGCGGGCCGTGGTGGGATACCGCCTCTACCTAGATCTCGAGCGGGGTTGGCGGATCACCATGCCCAACCTGGAGCAGACCGGCCTGCTCCGGATCGACTACCTGGACCTCCCAGAGATCGCGGCGGACGAGTCACTGTGGCAGGACCGCCATTTCGCGCTACGCGACGATGCACCCGATCACCGCGAGGAACTCATGCGACTACTGCTGCATGAGATGCGCCGCGCAATGGCCATTGACGTCGACTGTTTCACCGATGTCGGTTTCGAGCAACTGAAGAAGCTGAGCGACCAGCACCTGCGAGAACCGTGGGCATTGTCGGAACGCGAGCAGCGACCACAGGCCGGCATGACTTTCGCCCGGGCCGGGGGTAAGGGCAGCGCCCGCGAACACCTCTACCTCAGCGGGTACGGCGCTTACGGACGGTTCCTGCTGCGCGAGGGTCAGTTCCCCGCAGGCAAGCTGGTCCGTGATGATAGTCAGAAGATCATCAGCGATCTGCTCCGCGTCATGCAGAGATGCGGGTTGCTCACCATCGCCCGCCCCGCCGAGGAAGGTGGAGCGCCGGGTTACCAGCTCAAGGCGTCCTCCATCGTCTGGCGCCCGGGCGACGGTAAGGCCGGCGCCGAGGACCCGGTACGCGTGGACATCGCCTCGGAGCTCGGCCCCCGGATCAACCCGTTCTTTCAGCGGCTCTACACCGATGTCGCCGCGACACTGGCCGGGCTGCACTCGCGGGAGCACACCGCGCAGGTGGCCAACGAGGACCGGATCCACCGCGAGGATGAGTTCCGGAAAGGCACCCTGCCGGTGCTCTACTGCTCGCCAACGATGGAACTGGGCATCGACATTGCGAACCTCAACGCCGTCGCATTGCGCAATGTCCCACCCACCCCGGCCAATTACGCTCAACGGGCGGGTCGCGCCGGGCGCTCCGGCCAACCCGCCCTGGTCGTGACCTATTGCGCCACCGGCAACGCGCATGACCAGTATTACTTCCGCAATCGAGACCAGATGGTTGGCGGATCAGTCACTCCACCCCGTCTCGACCTGACCAATGAGGATCTGCTCCGCTCGCACCTGCACGCCCTGTGGTTGGCGGAGACCGATATCGCACTGGACCGGTCCGTGGCCAAGATCCTCGATGTGTCGGCGGAGAACTACCCTCTCACCGCCGCTATCCAGCGGGACAGCAACGACCCTGGGGCCCGGGAGCGGGCCGCGCACCGCGCCCGCCGGGTCCTCGCCAAGCTCGCCGAGGTTGAGCTGCGCGACACCTCGTGGTGGCACGACGAGTGGATCACCCGCGTCGTCGAGGACGCGCCCCGGGAATTCGACAGGTCGTTTCAGCGCTGGCGCGAGCTCTATCGCGCTGCGTGGGAGGAGCAGGCCGAACAGAACCGGATCATTCTCGACCACTCCGGGAACCAGAAAACCCGCGACATCGCCACCAGGCGCCGGCGCGAGGCTGAGAATCAGTTGCGCCTGCTGCGCAATGAGGACACCGAGGATCTGCAGACTGACTTCTACTCCTACCGCTATCTCGCCTCTGAAGGCTTCCTCCCGGGTTATTCGTTTCCCCGTCTCCCGTTGCGGGCTTACGTCCCGGGCCGTCGTGGCGTCCCCAGGGACGCAGAGTTCATCCACCGCCCCCGGTTCATCGCCATTAACGAATTCGGGCCAGGCGCGCTGATCTACCACGAGGGGCTGCGCTACCAGGTAAACCAGGTGCAGCTCACCCCGGGTGAGCAGGGTGGCAATGGCCTGGACACCAATGCGGCTCGCCGTTGCGAGGCCTGCGGCTACCTGCACGGCCAGGAAGTGGGCATCGACGTCTGCGAGTCGTGCGACGGCCGGCTCGGCCGCACCATGCACCGTCTGCTGCGGCTGCAGACCGTCAAGGCTGCTCGACGCGACCGCATCTCCTCCGACGAGGAGGAGCGCCGCCGCGCGGGATTCGATCTGGTGACCTCGTACCGGTTCAACGATCATGGGGCCCGACCCGGCCGGATCGACGCGACGGTCGACTCCGGTCAGGGACCGGTACTGCAACTCCGCTACGGCGATACGGCCACCGTTCGGGTCACCAATCTGGGTCGGCGGCGCCGCAAGGACTCCGGGGACAGCGCGGGGTACTGGATCAATGTGCAGACCGGCTATTGGCTGTCGGAGCGCCAGGCCCTCGACGCCACCCCCGACACAGCGGAACTCCAGGAAGCCGGGGAGGTACAGCGTAAGCAGAAAGTCATCCCCTATGTCGAGGACCGCCGCAACATCTTGATCACCCGGTTCGCTCGCGGACCAGTCGACGAGCAGACCGCATTGAGCGTCATGCACGCGCTGGAACGCGGGATTGAGGCGGAATTCCAGCTGGAGGACAGCGAGCTGTCCTGCGAGCTCTTGCCCGACGATGGTCAGCTCGGCCGGGCACTGTTCATCGAGAGCGCCGAGGGCGGCGCCGGTGTGCTGCGCCGCCTGGTCGATGCGCAGGAAAGCGGCCTGGCCCGGGCGGCCCGCCGGGCGCTGGAGATCTGCCACTTCCACCCGGACACCGGCGAGGACCGGGGCGGCATTCTGGACCGGACCGGGGAGCGCTGCGCCCGCGCCTGCTACGACTGCCTGCTGTCCTACCGCAACCAGGGCAACCACCTGCGGATAGACCGGCATCTGGCTCGTGACCTGCTGCTGGCCTGCGCCACGGCGCAGACCACCCGCAGCGGTCCGCAATCCAGCGCTGAAGGCGCCTGGGACTCGATCGACGTCATGCCCGACGGCCCTTGTACCGCCTTCGTGCGGTGGCTGGCGGAGATGGAGTACCGCTGCCCCGACGAGCTAGGCCCCGACATTGCTGGCCTTTCCGATCTGAGTGCCCGCCCCGATCTGGTGTACCGCACCTCGACCGGACCAGTAGGAGTCTTCGTGGACGGCTCGGACAATACTGACGAGCCCGGCCGCGACGAGGACGCCGCGGATGATCTTCGCGATGCGGGCTGGAGCGTAATACGGATTCCGCACGGCGCGATGTACTCGAAGATCGCTCAGAAGTACCCGAGCGTTTTCGGAATCAGTCGGAGGGCCGGTCAGTGAACCACGTGACCCCGGGGTCAACCGGCACAGGGTCAACCGGCGCAGGGTCAATCGGCACGGGGTCCACGGGGGCAGCGTCGTTTGCAGCAGGGTCGTTGGTGCAGGCACGTGGCCGCGAGTGGGTCGTGCTGCCCGGTTCGGATCCCGAACTGCTGGTGGTGCGTCCGCTCGGCGGGGGTGACGACGAGATCGCCGGCATCCTCACCGCCATCGAGCAGGTCAACCACGCTGAGTTCCCACCCCCGCAGGCGCAGGACGCCGGGAACGCGGTGAGCGCCGGCCTGCTCCGCACCGCCCTGCAGATCGGCTTCCGAAGCACCGCCGGACCGTTCCGGTCGTTGGCCGGTCTCGCGGTGGAGCCGCGTCCCTACCAGCTGGTGCCGCTGCTCATGGCACTGCGCCAGGAGACGGTGCGGCTGTTGATCGCCGACGACGTCGGCATCGGCAAGACGATCGAGGCTTCGCTCATCGCCACCGAGCTGCTGGCGCAGGGCAGCGCGAGCCGGCTCGCCGTGCTCTGCAGCCCGGCGCTGGCCGAACAGTGGCAGGGAGAGCTGGCTAGCAAGTTCCGGATCGACGCGGAACTGGTGCTGTCCAGCACCGTCAAGAAGCTGGAGCGGGGCCTGTTCGACGATGAGTGGATCTTCGACCGGTACCCGTACACGGTCGTCTCGACCGACTTCATCAAGTCCCCAAAACACCGCGACCTGTTCATCCATGGCTGTCCCGACCTGGTCATCGTCGACGAGGCGCATGGCTGCGTGGCCGATGGGTCGAGCAGCCGCAGCCGCACGCTGCGCTATGAGCTGGTGCGCAAACTCGCCGCGGACACCCAGCGGCATCTTCTGCTGGTGACGGCTACTCCGCACAGCGGCAAGGAGGAGGGCTTCCGCAACCTGATTGGCCTCCTCGATCCCGAACTGGCCAACCTCGATCTCTCCGCGGCGAAGGGGCGCGAACGGCTGGCGCGGCACATGGTCCAGCGCCGGCGCAGCCACATCCGCAAGTTCCTGGAGCAGGAAACCGCCTTCCCGTCCGACCGACTGATCCAAGAGCAGCGCTACTACCTCACCGACGACTACCGGAAGCTCTTCGACTCGGTGCTCTCTTACGCGCGGGAAACCGTGCGGGACAGTTCAGGCGGGCAGCTGCGGCAGCGGGTGCGGTACTGGTCGGCACTCGGGCTGCTTCGGGCACTTGCGTCATCTCCGAGGGCGGCGGCGGCAACCCTGCGCACCCGGGCGAGGACCGTCGACGCGCAGACCATGGAGGAGGCCGACACCCTCGGCCGCGCCACGGTGCTCGACCTCGCGGAGGCTGAGGCCGCGGAGGCGCTCGACGTCGTGCCCGGCGCCGACGACGCCCCCGAAGGCGCAAGTCCGGAACGGCGCCGGTTGCTGGAGTTGGCCCGGCGCGCCGACAAACTAGCGGGCGAGCCGGACGCGAAGCTGGCGATGCTGGACGGCGTCGTGCAGGGGCTGCTGGCCGAGGGGGACGACCCGGTGGTCTTCTGCCGGTTCATCGACACGGCGGAGTACCTCGCCGAGCATCTGCGGATCTCGCTGGGCCGCAGCGCCACCGTCGAATGCGTGACCGGCGCGCTGCCGCCCACCGATCGGGAAGCCCGGATCGCCGACCTGACCGACACCGACGGCCGGCACGTGCTGATCGCTACGGACTGCCTGTCTGAAGGGGTCAACCTGCAGCAGCACTTCCAGGCCGTCGTCCACTACGACCTGGCCTGGAACCCCACCCGCCACGAGCAGCGTGAAGGCCGGGTCGACCGGTTCGGCCAGCCGCGGGACGTCGTGCGGGCGGTGACGATCGTCGGGGCGGACAATCAGATCGACGAGATCGTCATGCGGGTGCTGCTGCGCAAGCACGAGGCGATCCGCAAGCAGCTAGGCATCAGCGTGCCAGTGCCTGACTCAGCCAACCATGTGGTCGAAGCGGTGATGGAAGAGCTGCTCGCCAAGCCGCAGGCCGATCAGCCAGTGCTGGAGGGGATGGACGAGTTGATCCGGACCCGGCGCGCCGACCTGCACCGAGAATGGGACAGCCACGCCGAGCGGGAGAACGCTGCGCTCACGAAGTTCGCCCAGACCGGGATCAAGCCAGACGAGGTGGCCCGCGAGCTGGCCGAGATCCGCGCCAGCCTGGGCACCGGACCGCAGGTCGAGGAGTTCACCCGCGAAGCCCTGGACGCGCTCGGATCCTCGCTCGCTGACCGCCCAGGCGGCTTCGAAGCCGTCACCGCCACGCTGCCGCAGGGATTGCGCGGTGCGCTGGCGCCGGGGCATGCACAGCCGCTGCCGTTTCGCCGCGAGCTGCCCGTGCCGCGCCGCCACGCCCATCTGGACCGCACCGACCCGAGTGTCCGCGCCGTGGCCCGGTACGTGCTGGAGAGCGCGCTCGATCCCAAGACGCCCGGTCCGCGTCCGGCCCGGCGGTGCGGGGTATTGCGGACCGACGCGGTGCCCCGGCGCACCACCCTGCTGCTGGTGCGGTTTCGCCTGCACCTGATCCTGCCGGGCCGGGAGGGTCCCCGTCCGATGGTTGCCGAGGAGGCTCGGGTGCTGGCCTACCGCGGCCGCGCAGGCGACCCCGACTGGCTCGGCGGAGACGAGGTGGAGGCCGTGCTGGCCGCGGAGCCGACCGGCAACGTGGCCCCGGAGCTGGCCCGCGACGACCTGGAACGGGTCATCAGCCAGCTCGGCCAGCTGCAGCCGCACATCGACGCCGAGGCGGACGCGATGGCGGCACGGTTGCGGGAATCCCACATCAGGGTGCGCGAAGCCACCAAACAGAGCGGCACCAGCAAGATCACGGTTGAGGCGCATCAGCCGTCCGACGTGCTCGGCGTCTATCTCTACCTGCCTGTCGTCGTGGGCGCGCGGTGAGCCGGTCCCCGTTCCCGGCGCTGCGGGTGGCGGGTGGGTTGCTGTCTGCTGACCTGTTCGACCGGGTGGTCAAGGGCAAGGACCTGCTCGGCTGGGATTCGACCGATTATGGGCTGGCACCGCACGAAAACGTCCGTCAGGCCGCCAGCCGGGCTTTCGACTACCTGGGCGGCGCCTGGCAGGCGTTCACCCGGGAGCGCGACAAGGCGCAGGCCGAGGGTCGCCCGCTCACCGGGCTCACCCGCGAACGCTGGCTCCTCACCGTGTTCCGCGCGCTCGACTACGGGATCCTGTCCACCACGCCCACCGGCGGCCTGGTGGCCGAGGACAAGCCGTTCCGGGTCAGCCACCTCTGGGAGCACGTGCCGATCCACCTGCTCGGCTGGGGAGTGGATCTGGACCGGCGCACCAAGGGCGTCGCGGGTGCTGCCGATGCCGCGCCGCAGTCGATGGTGCAGGAGCTGCTCAACCGAACCGATACGCACCTGTGGGCGATGGTCTCCAATGGGCAGAAGCTGCGGCTGCTGCGGGACTCGCGGTCGCTGGCCGGGTCGGCCTACGTCGAGTTCGACCTCGAGCTGATCTTCAACGAGGGGTTGTTCTCCGATTTCGTGTTGCTGTTCCGGCTGCTGCACGCCTCCCGGCTGGTTGTGCCGTCGGGAGAGCCTGCGGCTGGATGCTGGTTGGAGCAATGGCGGGTCAATGCCGTCAAGCAGGGCGAACGCGCCCTGGAACGGCTGCGCGGCGGCGTCAAGCAGGCCATCAACACCCTCGGCACCGGGTTCCTGCAGCATCCGGCGAATCACGAGCTGCGCCACCGGCTCGCCGCAGGCACCCTGACGCGGGAGGACTACAAGCGCGCCGTGTTGCGGCTGGTGTACCGCCTGTTGTTCTGGTTCGTTGCCGAGGACCGCGACGTGGTGCTGGATCCGGACGCGCCGATCGCCGCCCGGGCGCGGTACGGTCAGTTCTTCTCCGCCCAGCGGCTCCGGGACCGCGCTCGGCGCGGCAGCACCGACCACCACGAGGACTTGTGGGAGGCGGTCCGGCTCGTCTTTGTCGGCCTGGGCATCGAGCAGGGCCGCCCGCAACTCGCCCTGCCCGGTATCGGGGGACTTTTCGAGCGCATTACGTGCGACCACGACGGCAAGCCAATCGAGCTCACGCTTCCGGACGAGCTCGACGAGCCGCTGGAGGGTCTACTGCTCACCAACGAGGCGCTGATCACCGCCGTGGGCCACCTAGCGATCGTCGAATCAGACGGCCAGCGTCGGCCGGTTGACTTTCGCAACCTCGACTCCGAGGAACTTGGCAGCGTCTACGAGTCGCTGCTGGAGCTAGACCCCAGTTACGACCCGGAGAACCAGATCTTCACGCTCGTCAGCGCTGCGGGCAATGAGCGCAAGGAGACCGGCTCCTACTACACGCCGACGTCGCTGACTGAGGCCCTGCTGGACAGTGCGCTGGATCCGGTGCTCAACGAGGCCGCCGCCGTGCCCGGGGATGCCGAGGCGAAGATCGGCGCGCTGCTGGGCGTCACCGTGTGTGATCCGGCCTGCGGGTCGGGGCACTTCCTGGTCGCGGCGGCGCGGCGGATCGCTCGCCGGGTCGCCCAGCTGCGCAGCGGTGAGAACGAACCCTCGCCGGATCTGGTGCGCACGGCGATGCGCGAGGTGGTCAGCCGGTGCATCTACGGCGTGGACATCAACGAGATGGCCGCCGAGTTGGCCAAAGTGTCGCTGTGGCTGGAGTCCGTCGAGCCCGGTAAGCCGCTGGCGTTCCTGGACGCCAACATCCGGGTCGGCAACTCCCTGCTCGGCACCACCCCAGTGCTGATCGCGGCCGGTATTCCGGACGACGCTTTCGCGCCGATCGAGGGCGACGACCGCGCCGCCGCCAGGACCATCCGGGAGCAGAATGCAAGGGAACGCAGCGGGCAGTCCGACCTGTTCTCCAGTGGCGGTCTGGAGCTGACCAACGAGTCCCTCGCGATCCAGACCCGGGACATGGCGGGCGCCTTACCAGCGCGGTTGGGCGACATCGCGGTGGCGCGCCGCAGGCTGCGCGAGATCGACGCGCAACGCTGCAGCCTGCGGCGGGTCGCCGACGCCTGGTGCGCCGCGCTGGTGCAGGAAAAGGCCACGGACAAGGCGCTCTCCGCGATCACGGAACGAACACTGCGATGGATCGCCACCGGCCCGACCAGCCTTTCCGAGCAGTGGATCGCCGAGCGCGTGGAGCGCCTGGCCCGTGACTACCGATTCTTTCATTGGCAGGTCGAGTTCCCGCACATTTTCGCCGTGCCCGACAACGGCGACGTCGATGCGACGACGGGCTGGCGTGGCGGCTTCCGCTGCGTCGTCGGCAACCCCCCGTGGGAGCGGGTGAAGCTGCAGGACCAGGAGTTCTTCGCGACCCGGCGCCCGGACATCGCCGGAGCGCGCACCGCCGCCATCCGGCAGAAGATGATCGCGGCCCTCGCGGCCAGCGATGACCCGGTGGATCAGCGGCACTATGAGGACTACCGGGCAGCGCTGCGGCACGCGGACGGCTGGAGCCACCTATTGCGCAACAGCGGTCGCTACCCACTGACCGGACGCGGGGACATCAATACCTACTCGGTGTTCGCCGAGACCGGCCGGACGATCGTGGCGCCCCGCGGCCGAGTCGGGATGGTGCTGCCCACCGGAATCGCCACCGACGCCACCACCCAGCACTTCTTCAAGGATCTGATCACGAGCCGCACGCTGGTCTCGCTCTACGACTTCGAGAACGAGGACAAGCTCTTCCGCGACGTTGATCATCGAGTCCGCTTCTGCTTGTGGACTGCGGCTGGCCGTTCGGCACAGCAGGACCGGATCGACCTGGCATTCCGGCTCCGCCAGGTACCCCAAATCACCGCGCGGCGCTACACTCTCACCCCCGGTGACATCACGCTGCTCAACCCCAACACCGGCACGTGTCCGGTGTTCGACTTCCGTCGCAACGCCGAGATCACCCTCAGCATCTACCGCAAGGTCCCGGTGCTCTGGCGGGACGAAACCGACGGCAACCCGTGGAACCTGTCGTTCCAAGCGATGCTGCACATGGCCAACGACTCGTGGCGGTTCCATGATCGGGACGCGCTGGAGGTCGATAGCTGGACGCTGCACGGCAACATCTTCGTGCGCGACGGCGACCGCATGCTGCCGCTGGTCGAGGCGAAGATGGTGCATCACTTCGACCACCGCCTCGGCACCTACGAGGGCCAGACCCAGGCACAGGCGAACGTCGGCACCCTTCCCCGGCTCACTCCTGAGCAGAAGGCCGACCCCCGATACGCAACCTTGCCGCGATACTGGGTCGCCGAGAGCGAAGTCGCCGACCGGCTTGCCCGCAAGGATTGGGATCGGGATTGGCTGCTCGGCTGGCGCGACATCTGTCGCAGCTCCGACGTGCGCACCGTCATCGCCGGCGTCATCCCCCACGCTGGCGTGGGGCACAAGCTTCTGCTCGCGTTGACCCGTCGGAACGCTGCAGTGTTGCAGGCCAACCTTTCGTCTTTCGTACTGGACTTCTGCGCCAGGCAGAAAATATCAGGCACATCGATGTCCTACATGATCCTCAGACAGCTTCCGGTCCTCCCCCCCGACGCTTACGACAAGGACTGCCTGTGGGACTCAAGCCACCGGCTCGGTGATTGGATCACCTGCCGCGTGCTGGAACTGTCGTACACCACACACGACATGGCGGCGTTCGCCGCGGATCACGGGGACAAGGGGCCACCGTTCCGGTGGGACGAGCAGCGGCGATTCTGGCTGCGGGCAGAGCTGGATGCCGCCTACTTCCACCTCTACGGCCTCCCGCGCGACGACGTGGACTACGTCATGGAGACCTTCCGCGCCTTCCGCAACAACGACCCGGACCGCTTCACCCGCACCAAGACCGCGATCCTCTTAACCTACGACGCGATGGCCGACGCCCTGCACACCGGCGAGCCGTACCGCACGGTCCTCAACCCCACACCCGGCCACGGCCCCCGCCACCCACCACACGCGGCCCGCTGAGATCGGTCATCCCGGGAGGAGCCCAGATGCATCCACCTTGTGTACGAGTGCAGCCCGGCACCGCTGCGAAAGCGCAAGAATGCCTGGAGAGCTGACCGGGGATGTTCGTCCGCCGCGCCTACATTCCCGAGCACCTACGACCCGGCCGGGCCGAGCTTGACCGGTGGCCGTTCACTGTGCCGGCCGTAGCCCAGGTCGCCGAGCAGGGTCTGGAGTTTCGCCAGCCAGTGACGTTCCTGGTCGGCGACAACGGCTCGGGCAAGTCCACTCTGGTGGAGGCGATCGCCGAGGGGTTCCGGCTGGATCCCTATGGCGGGCGAGCCAGCGCCCGCACCGGACGACCCGACCGTCAGAAGACACCCCTGGGCGAGGTGCTACGGCTAGATACGACCGCAGCAGGAGCGCGCATGCTGGGCGGGCCACGGTTGAAAAAGAAGGGCTTCTTCCTGCGCGCCGAGACCGCCTTCTCGATGACCGAACAGCTCGCCGGGGTACCCGGATACTGGGCAGAGGACACCTCGGCTATGTCGCACGGTGAGGGGTTCGTGACGGTGTTCCGGGCGATGATGAACGCGCCCGGCTTCTATGTGATGGACGAGCCGGAGTCTGCGCTGTCGTTCACCGCCTGCCTGCATTTGGTTTCCCTCATGCACCAGCTCGGCGAAACCGGAGCACAGGTGGTGTGCGCTACCCACTCCCCGATCCTGGCGTCCACGCCCGGCGCGGACATTGTTGAGGTCGGTGACCACGGCTACCGCCGTACCACCTGGAACCAGCTGGAGCTGGTGGACCACTGGCGCCGGTACCTGGAGCACCCGGACGCCTACCTGCGCCACCTCATCTGACACTGGGAGCAGCATGCAGCCGGATGACAAGACCACCGCAGCCGCCAATGCCCGGTTCACCGAATGGATGCACCTGAACCTTGACCACGCGGCCGACCACTTCGGCCTGAAACTCACCGGCGAGCCGGTGCTCGGGTGGCGGCTGCGCACCATCGGCGCCCCGGCCACCGGCGACGACGGTCCGCGCTGGCTGCGGGTGGTGACCGAGTTTCCCGAATGGGCCCGCGGTGACACCTGGACTGGCAACGCCGACGCCAACACCATCACCGGCATCCCCAAGCCGCGGGTGCTGGACGTGCTGGAGTGGGACGAGCAGAGCTGGCGCCACCAGCGCGCCGAGGTCGCCACGCTGCTGCCCGGCACCGCGATCTCACCCACCAACCAGCTCCGGGCCGCTGTTGACCTGCCGGACACCTGGTGGGCTGAGCTGCGGCGCAGCATCGATACCTTGCGGGCCATCCCCACCAGCCGGGTGTATACCGATCAGGCGCGGATCTCCGAGCGGACCCGCGACGCCTTCGGTGCCGAGCTGCACGTTGGGCAGTGGGAAACCGTACACGGCGACCTGCACTGGGAAAACCTGCTCGCCCCGCAGTTGGGGCTGCTGGACTGGGAGCTGTGGGGCCGAGGCCCGGCCGGCACCGACGCGGCCACCCTGCTGCTGCACAGTCTGCTCATTCCAACTGTGGCCAAACGGGTCCACGCCACGTTCGCCGACCTGCTCGATACCGAGGCCGGCCAGACCGCGCAGCTCGCCGTGGCCGCCCGGCTCCTGTCCCGCATCGCCGGCGGCGACTATGCCGAGCTCACCGAACCCCTGCACCGGCACGTCCGCAGTCTCGGTGGCAGGCTCGCTCCCCGATGAGCAACTACCGGTGGGGGTAGTGGATAGACCTCCGCTCACCCCGGTCTGGGTAGATCACTTCTTGCCGCCGTAGTTCGGCACGCACCCGCCATTGGGGGTGCACGGGCCGGTACCGGACGGCCAGCACGACGGCTTGCACGACGGACCACACGACGGGCCACACTGCGGATCGCACATCTTCGGCACGCATGGCGCCTGCCGAGCTGCGAAGCTCGCCCCAAGCTCGCGCCGTACACCGTCGACCGGCCCGCCTGCCAGGATGTCAGCCAGCGAAGCGGCCCGCACGTTGCCTACCGGTAGCAGCCACCGCGAGAACACGCACGGCCAGACGTCACCGTCCGGTGAGACGGCCAGCACGTCCGAGGCGCAGTGCCCGCACAGTTGATCCACGCTCGGCCGCTGGTCCCGCACACCTCGGCCGACCTGCCGCAACCGGTCGTACCCGACGTCGACCACGCCGAGGCCCCTCAGCTCGGCCACCGCGTGTTCAGCGCGCTGCCCACCACCCAGGTCGATCACTCCGACCCGCAGCGGAATCGATCGGTGCAACGCCTCCACGATGTTCGCCCGCGTTCGCGCATGGCTGCCGGCCCGGTCGGTCACCGCAGCATGTTGATCAGCATGATCGCTGTAGTACGAGCAAGCCAGCCGCACACCCGGCTGGCCGAACGTCTCCCACAGCACCGGCGTGACATGTACCAGGTTGCTGAAGACCTCGACCTGGACGCCGATAGCTAGGGCATGCCCAACCAGTGCGGGCAGCTCCGGGTGCAGCGTCGGCTCCCCGCCGATGAACTGCACGATCGACACACCCAACCCGGCCGCCTGGTCGATCACCCGCCGCCAGTCAATCAGCGTCATCGACCCGTGCGAGCCCGCCGGACCCGACTCGGCGTAGCAGTGGACGCACTCCAACTGGCACCTGCCGGTGATCTCCAACCACATGAACGACACACCCGCCACAGCCGCGCCCCCTTCCACCCGGAAGACCACATCAGATCGGCCAGAGTGTCCCACCGACCACCGACAGAACAACGCCCCTGACAACGGACGATCCTGACCGCGGCTCGTTGCATCGCTGCAGGCGGACGAGCGGGCCTGTGGCATGATCGCGGGCCGGAGGCAATGATGAACCCGGAACCGCAGGTGCGGCGCGGACTACTCGCCCGCACCTTGTTCGAGACGTTGCGGGATGCGGGCGAGCCGCTGGCACCCAAGGACGCCCTCGCCCGCGTGACGAACCGGGTGCCGCCGAATAATCAAGAGCTCAGCCACAACGCCAGTGGCTTCCCGCGCTACGAGACCTACCTGCGTTGGGTGTCGACGTGGAGCAGCGCGATCGGCTGGATGGCCAAGCGTGGCGGCTGGTCAATCACCGAAGCCGGTGTGGAAGCCATCGCGGAGTTCGCGGGTGATGAATTCGTCAGCGAGCTGACCCGGCGCTACCGGCTGCACCGCAAGCAGACACAGCAGAAGCAGTCCGGTTACGGGGACCCCCGCTGGGGGGACGTCGTCAAGGCATTGGGCTACGTGGAGGCCGGGTGGTGGACGACCTATGGTGATCTCGCGGCGCTCACCGGGCTCTCCGCGCAATCGGTCGGGAAGTTCCTGGGGGCCGAGAAGGTCAACAGCGCCCACCGGGTACTGCGCTCCAACGGCACCATCTCTCCCGACTTCCACTGGCTCGACCCCGACCGTAGCGACGACCCACGGCAGATACTGGAGAGCGAGGGACTCCGGTTCGACGAGTCAGGGCGAGCGGGCCCGGACCAGCGGATCACTGCCGATGACCTGCGGGATCAACTGGCCGAGCTCGGCGCCGGCGGTGAGACCGAATCCCCCACCCGCCGGGCCTGGCTCGTGCGGGGGTCCTCGGTAGACGGTCACGACCTGGTCCCGGTGTGGCTGCAGAAGGGGTCAGCTTCCCTGGCTGCCGCAAGCCTGCGTCAGATCGACCCTCCGGTGCCGCTCACCACACTGAAGGCGGCAATCGAGCAGGACTACCAGCACAAGTCCTACGCGGTGCGGGAAGGCAAGATCGCCGAGTTCGACGCCTTCTGCAACCGGATGCGGGTGGATGACTACCTGCTGACAACGTCGCAGGGTAAGACGTACCTGGGCCGGGTCGCCGGAGAAGCCACCTACACCCTGTCGTCGGATCGACGATCCAACCTGCGGCGAATGGTCGAGTGGTTGAACACCACCCGGCCCGTGCCGTTCGCGAACCTTCCTCAGCCACTGCCTGCGAAACTGCACAGCCAGGCCGACGTCGTCGAGCTGACCAATGAGATCGCGGCCATCGAGCAGCTGCTGGCAACCCTTGGCGTTGCCGACCGGCAACCCGACCTGGCCGCGGCCAGGGAACTGCGGTTCCCGGAGATCGACCAAGACCTGGCTGAGGAGCTGCTGATCGACCAGGAGTGGCTGCAGCAACAGGCCGACCTGCTGTGGGAGCGTAAACAGCTGATCTTCTCCGGGCCGCCGGGCACCGGGAAGACTTACCTCGCTCGCAAGCTCGCCGGCCACATCGCTGAGCCAAGTGCGGTGAAGCTGGTCCAGTTCCATCCGTCCTACACCTACGAGGACTTCTTCGAGGGTTTCCGCCCGACGCAACGCGATGACGGCCAGCTCACCTTCACACTGCAACCCGGACCGTTCCGGCGACTGGTGGAGGCTGCCCGCCTGCACCCGTCGGATCCCTATGTCCTCATCGTCGACGAGATCAACCGAGCGAACCTGGCCAAAGTGTTCGGTGAGCTTTACTTCCTGCTGGAGTACCGGGACGACGCGATCGGCCTGCTGTACTCGCCGGAGTCAGACTTCGTCATGCCGCCCAACGTCTTCTTCATCGGCACGATGAACACCACGGACCGATCGCTCGGACTGATCGACGCAGCGATGCGGCGTCGATTCGGCTTCGTCGAACTACACCCCTCAGGACCACCCACCGCGGGGCTCCTGGCCTCCTGGCTCCAGAGGCTGGTGAAGAACGAGAACGTCGAGCACAACCTGGATGCCCCCGCTGTGCTCGAAGCACTCAATGGGCGTATCGACGACCACGAGTTGGCCCTCGGCCCGTCCTACCTCATGCGCCCGCAGATCTACCGGAACAAAGACGGGCTGGCGCGGGCGTGGGAAACCTCGATCCTGCCGCTACTGGCCGACCACCACTACGGCGCCCCACCTACTGTCCTCGACAAGTACCGGCTTGCCTCCCTGCGGGCAGCGTTGGCTGCGCAGCAACCCTCCGCAGGTGACCGGCAGGTATGAAGCGGGTGGAGATCGCCGAGAACCGCCAGGTGGAGGTCCGGCTCACCCCCGAGCAGGGCCACGCGCTCGCGGCGTCGGACATCGTGACCGCAGTGCCCTCACCGCACGATCCGCAGCTGTGGAAGATCAAGCCGATCGGCAGGGTGGTGGGGGTCGCGCGAGTGGGCGACGTCGAGATCTGGATCACCCCCAAGCTGCCGATCGCCCGGCTGCTGTTCCTCGCGGGCTACGCGAAGCGGCCGAGCGGCTGGCGCGAGGAGGACGTCGAGCTCGGCATCGCCGAAGGGCTCGTGCCTGCAGTCGCACGCTCCCTGTGTCACCAGGCTGAACACGCCTTGCGCCAGGGGCCACTGCACGGGTATCGCACCGTCGAGGAATCGTCCTCAGTGCTGCGAGGTCGGCTGCGGGAAGCCGACCAACTGCGCAAGCATCACGGGCGCGCGATCCCCATGGAAATGCGGTACGACGACTTCACCATCGACATGCCAGAGAACCAGATCCTGCTCGCCGCGATCATCCGGATGGCCGGCGTGCCCCGAGTGCGCGACGAGTACCGGCGCCAGCTCGTCGCCTTGCGGGCCGCCCTGGCCGGCGTCACCGTCCCCGAGCGTGGTGCGAGCTTGCCCTCCTGGCACCCGAACCGCCTTAACCAGCGTTACCACACCGTGCTGCGCCTCGCCGAGGTCGTCTGGCAGGCCACTTCCCCGGAGCACACGCGCGGCGCGCTGCTCGCCCACGGATTTCTGTTCAACCTATGGAAGATCTTCGAAGACTTCCTCATCGTCGCGCTGTCCGAGGAGTTGCAGACCCGCCACGGTGGACGGGCGCGCGGCTACTCCTGCCGCCTCGACGAGGCCGGCGCCGTGGAGATGAAGCCTGATCTGGTCTGGCAGGTGAATGGGCAGCCTGTTGCGGTCGTCGACGCCAAATACAAGCAGGCGAAGCCGAGCGGCTACCCGTACGCGGACCTGTACCAGGTGCTGGCCTACTGCACCGCGCTTCGCCTGCCCCGGGGTCATCTCGTCTACGCCCGAGGCAATGCCGACCCGGCACGCCATGTCGTGCGATATTCCGGCATCGAGATCGTCTGTCACGCGCTTGACCTCACACTGCCCCCGGCGAAGCTACTGGCGCAGGTAGGAGACATCGCTGACGAGCTGGTGGCAAGCTCGCCAACGGCATGAGAGGGGTATCACGTGGCGCGGCTGGGCATCGACCGGGACTTCCTATGGGAGTTCGGCAAACTGGAGCGCGCGATCCAGGAAAAGGTGCATGCTTCGTTCGCCAAGTTCGAGCAGGCTACTCACGCCGGTGTGCACCTGGAAAAGATCAACAACGTCCGCGACGCTCGACTTCGCTCCATCCGCATTGACCAGTCCTGGCGCGGGATCGTGCTCGCTCCGGACGGCGGCGTGCAGCCGGCTCAGGTCGGGGTTGCAGCCCGGTCCGGTGTGCTTGTCAATGAGGCTGTGACCGCGCTCGCCGGTGCGGGCATTGCCGCCGTCTCGCTTGGGAAGCGTGCGGCGAGGGACGGTGAGGTGGCGGTCGCGACCATGCACCGGATGAAGGGACTGGAGTTCCGCTGTGTCGCTGTGGTCGGCGTCGGTCAGCACCAGATGCCAGCGCCGGCCGCCGTCACCTCGGCCACCGACGATCAGCGCTCGCACGACCTCGATATCCAACGCGAACGGTGCCTGCTCTTCGTCGCTTGCACCCGTGCCCGCGAGAATCTGCTGGTGTCCTGGCACGGGACACCCAGCCCGTTGTTGCCGACCTGACTACCCCCGGAATGATCGATCGCAGATTCTGGTCCCGACACCGTCCAAGCGGATCAGCATTACAGTCAGTCCGCATCGTGCACCTTGCGGACGAGCGCGGCGAGCTGGCGGTGTGGGTCCTTGATGAGGCCGTGTGCCAGTGTCACCACCGGGCAGGGCCAAGCCGACGTGCAGATTCGGCATTCGCCGCCCGGCCGCACCTGGTGGTCGAACAGCAGCCCACGGATGACGATCACCAGATCGGGAATCAGCATGCGGGCGGTGTCGATGTCGTCTTCAGTCCACTTCTGGCACTTCAGCGCCACGAACTCCGCCTCGTCCAGATGCCGGTAGAGATTCATCTGCAGCAGGTTGAACGCGTCGGCGACCGCCGGTGCGAGCGTGTCCATCCGATACCTCCCCGGGTCCGGGTACCGCGAGGCTCGCTGCCTCGACCGTGACCAGATAACCCGCATGGCCTAGGGACATACAACACGCGACCGGACAAGTTGCTGGATCTCCCGGCCGGGCAGGTCGTAGGGTGCGCTCAGGAGGTCACTATGCGCGATCGGGAACCGACGATACGCAGCCGGGAGCTGGGTGAGGGGCTGCACCGGGCGATGCGGCAAGCGGGACTGGACCAGAAAGGCTCTGCCCAGAAGCTCGGCTGGTCACAGAGCCGGGTGTCGCGGCTGCTGTCGGGCAAGCGCGGTGGCACCGAGGTGGACGTCTCGGCGTTCCTCGCGGTGGTCGAGGTGACCGGCGCCGAGCGGGACCGGCTGCTCGGGATCTGCCGGGAGCAGAACATCCCGGGATGGCTGCAGCAGCACGGTACCCGGCTACCCCAGCAGCTGCGCACCCTGATCGACCACGAGAACAAGGCGGTGACGATCGACGCGTTCGAGCCGACGCTGGTGCCCGGCCTGTTGCAGACCACCGACTACGCCCGCGCGCTGATCCGCGAAGCGGGCACGATGCCGGTGGACGAAACCGAGGACCGGGTGGCCGCCCGGCTGGGCCGCCAGAGCCTGTTCGGTCGGGAGCGCCCGGCCCGGTTCACCTTCTTCATCCACGAGTTCGCGCTGCGGCTGCCGGTGGGCGGCCCCGCGGTGATGTTCGAGCAGCTGGAACACCTGCTGCGCAGGGCGACGCGCCCCTACCTCACACTGCGGGTGGTGCCGGCCGCGCTCGGCGGGCACGCTGCGGCAGCGGGAGCGTTCAGGCTGATGGAGTTCGCCGAGTTCCGACCGGTGACCTACCTGGAGAGCGAGACCACCAGCCTGTTCCTGGAGAAACCCGAGGAGATCGCCGCCTACCGGCGCATCCTGGGGTTGCTGGCCGGGACCGCGCTGAGCGAGGGAGAATCGGTGGAGCTGATTGCCACCGTGGCAACCGAGCTCTATGCGGATCGAGAGGACTATCATGACCGCCCCTGAGCCGGACGGGATTGTCTGGCAGAAAAGCAGCTACAGCGCCGTCAACGGCGACTGCGTCGAGGTCGGCTGGCGCACCAGCACCTACAGCGGCACCAACGGCAACTGCGTGCAGGTCGCGTCCGCGCCAGAGGGCGTGCTGGTGCGCGACTCCAAGAACCCCGAGGGCCCCGCACTGGCCGTCCCCGTAACAGCCTGGCGAACCCTCCTGCACACCCTCACCCCCTGACCGTCGCCCGACTACGGCTGTGGATAAGCCGTGAGTGGCAATACGGGCCATCACTCGCATCGCCACTCACGGGGCGCGCAGCGCCCCTACTCCCATTCGATGGTGCCGGGAGGCTTACTGGTCACATCCAGCACCACCCGGTTGATCTCGGGCACCTCGTTGGTGATCCGGCCGGAGATGCGGGCCAGCACGTCGTAGGGCACCCGGGACCAGTCCGCGGTCATCGCGTCCTCGCTGGACACCGGGCGCAGCACCACCGGATGCCCGTAGGTCCGCCCGTCACCCTGCACGCCGACACTGCGCACCTCGGCCAGCAACACCACCGGGCACTGCCAGATGTCGCGGTCCATCCCGGCCGCGGTGAGCTCTTCACGGGCGATCGCGTCCGCGGCGCGCAGCGTCTCCATGCGCGAAGCGGTGACCTCGCCGATGATCCGGATCGCCAGGCCCGGTCCGGGGAACGGCTGGCGGTGCACGATCGTCTCTGGCAGCCCCAGTTCCAGCCCGACCCGGCGCACCTCGTCTTTGAACAGCGCGCGCAGCGGCTCGACCAGCTCGAATTTCAGGTCCTCGGGCAGCCCGCCGACGTTGTGGTGGCTCTTGATGTTCGCGGTTCCCGAGCCGCCGCCGGACTCCACCACATCCGGGTACAGGGTGCCCTGCACCAGGAAGCGGATCTCCTCGCCGTGCCGGTCCGCCTCGGCTTGCAGGTCGCGGGCCGCGGTCTCGAAGACCCGGATGAACTCGCGGCCGATGATCTTCCGCTTCTGCTCGGGATCCGCCACCCCGGCCAACGCGGACAGGAACCGCTCCCGGGCGTCGATGGTGACCAGCTTGACGCCCGTCGCGGCGACGTAGTCGCGTTCCACCTGCGCCCGCTCGCCAGAGCGCAGCAACCCGTGATCGACGAAAACGCAGGTCAGCGCGTCGCCGACGGCCCGGTGCACCAGCGCGGCGGCGACTGCGGAGTCCACCCCGCCGGACAGGCCACAGATCAACCTGCCACCTTGAGTCTGGGCCTGGATCGCGGACACTGTCTCGTCGATGACGTTGGCGGTGGTCCAGCTGGGCCGGATACCGGCGATCTCGTGCAGGAACCGGCGCAGCACCTCCTGACCGTGCGGGGAATGCATCACCTCCGGGTGGTACTGCACCCCGGCCAGGCGCCGGCCGGTGTCCTCGAACGCCGCCACCGGGGCGCCGGCCGACCGCGCGGTGACCACGAACCCCTCCGGCGCGGCGGTGACGGCGTCGCCATGGCTCATCCACACCGGACCGCGCGCCGGTAGCTCACGATGCAGCACACCACCGCCGCCGAGCACCTGCAGGTCGGTGCGCCCGTACTCTCGGGTGCCGGTCCGTGCCACCCGGCCGCCCAGCGCGTCGGCCATCGCCTGGAAGCCATAACAGATGCCCAGCACCGGCACCCCCGCCTCGAACAGTGCCGGGTCGACGCGGGGGGCGCCTTGCGCATAGACGCTGGCCGGGCCACCGGACAGCACAATGGCCGCCGGCTCGCGGGCCAGCAATTCGGTAACCGGCACGGTGTGCGGCACCACCTCGGAGTACACCTGCGCCTCGCGGACCCGGCGAGCGATCAGCTGCGCATACTGCGCCCCGAAGTCCAGGACCAGAACTGGTCGTGAGTGGGAAACAGTGTTATGGCACTCAATGCCGCTCACGAGCGGCCCGGCCGCAGATCGGGCCACAGGCCGAAGGCCCTCTCGGCCAGCGCGGTGATGGTCAGCGCCGGGTTCACCCCGAGGTTCGCACTGATCGCAGAACCGTCCACCACGGACAGCCCGGGGTAGCCGTGCACCCGGTGGTAGGCGTCGATGACACCATCGGCGGCGGTAGCGCCCATCGGGCAGCCGCCGAGGAAGTGCGCCGTCAACGGGAGTCCGAACAGTTCACCCCAGGTGCTGCCCGCGGTACCGCCGATGTACTGGGCGGTCAGCTGGCTGGCCTGGAAAGCGGCTGGGCTAAAAGTGGGGTTGGGCTCGCCGTTACCAGGTCGCGAGGTCAGCCGGCCGCGGCGGCGGTAGGTGGTCAGCGAGTTGTCCAGAGTCTGCATCACCAGCAGGATCACTGTCCGCTCGCTCCAGCGCCGAACCTTCAGCAGTTCAAGCATCTTGACCGGGTGCTGGGCGATGAACCGCAGGAACTGCCGCCACCGCGGTGTGTCCGAGGCGCCGTCGGTGGCCAAGGTCTGCAGCAGGGCCATCGCGTTGCTGCCCCGCCCGTAGCGGACCGGCTCGATGTGAGTGTGCTCGTCGGGGTGGAAGGAGGACGTGATGGTCACCCCGCGGGAGAAGTCGCGCAGCGGGTCCACGGTGGCCCGGCTGGCGCCGACGATCGCCTCGGAGTTCGACCGGGTCAGCTCGCCGAGCCGGGGCGAGAGCCGGGGCAGCACGCCCTCGTCGCGCATCCGGTGCAGCAGCTGCTGGGTCCCCCAGGTGCCGGCCGCGAGCACCACCTGATTCGCTCGGATCGTCCGGCGCCCAACTGGCCCAATATGCGGCTTGCCGGTGCGCACGGCGTCGACCAGCCAGGTCCCATCCCCCCGCGGGCGCACCGCGGTCACCGTGGTCATCGGGTGCACGGTCGCCCCGGCCCGCTCTGCGAGGTAGAGGTAGTTCTTCACCAGGGTGTTCTTGGCGCCGATGCGGCATCCGGTCATGCAGGAACCGCATTCGGTGCAGCCGGTGCGCCGGGGGCCGGCGCCATCGAAGTAGGGATCGTCGACCTCCTCGCCCGGCCGTCCGAAGAACACCCCGACGGGGGTGGGATGGTAGCTCTTCAAGACCCCCATATCTCCCGCGACTCGCTGCATGACCTCGTCAGCGGCGGTATGCCCGGCGTAGGTCGTCACGCCGAGCATCCGTTCCGCCTGGTCGTAGTGCGCGGCGAGCTCTGCGCGCCAGTCGGCAAGGTGCGCCCATTGCGGGTCGTCGAAGAACGCGTCGGGCGGCCGGTAGAGGGTGTTGGCGTAGTTCAGCGAACCGCCTCCGACGCCGGCTCCGGCCAGCACCACGAGGTCACGCAACAGGTGGATGCGCTGGATGCCGTAGCAACCCAGCGCCGGCGCCCAGAGGAACTTGCGCAGCTGCCAGGACGTGGCGGGCAGCTCGCCGTCGGCGAAGCGCCGCCCCGCCTCGAGCACCCCGACCCGGTAGCCCTTCTCGGTCAACCGCAGCGCCGCGACGCTGCCCCCGAACCCGGATCCGACCACCACCACGTCGTGGTCGACCACTGGCGAAGACCTCCTCATACCCCCACCCGCAACGTAAACGCGCGCTTCACCCTGCCCCCGCGTTCTGGATGCAGACTGCACCAAACAGGGCCCGAGTAACCGCAGTCTGCATCCAGAACGCGGAAGAGGCGAGGCGGTCAGGGGCGGACGGTGAGGCCTACTTTTTGGAACTCTTTGAGCTCGGAGTAGCCGGTTTTGGCCATGGCGCGGCGTAGGGCGCCGAACAGGTTCACTGTGCCGCCAGGATCGGCGGATGGGCCGAACAGCAGGGTGTCAATGCCGATCGAGCTCCGGGGAACCTCGATGACGTGGCTGCGCGGTAGCGACGGGTGCGCGGCGGCGGCCGTCCAGTACAACCCGTTGCCGGGCGCCTCGGCGGCGGCGGCCAGAGGCTCACCGAGCATCACAGCGTCCGCCCCGCAGGCGATCGCTTTGGCCACGTCGCCACTGGTGTAGACGCCGCCGTCGGCGATCACGTGCACGTAACGCCCACCGGTCTCATCGAGGTAGTCCCGGCGGGCGGCGGCGGCATCGGCGACCGCGGTGGCCATCGGCACCCTGATGCCGAGCACATCGGCGGTGGACGTGCTGGCACCCGCCCCGTGGCCGACGATCACGCCGGCGGCCCCGGTACGCATCAGGTGCATCGCGGTTCGATAGTCGCCGACTCCCCCGGCGATGACCGGGACGTCCATCGACGCGATGAACTCCTCCAGGTTCAGCGGCTCCGCGGCCCGGGAGACATGCTCGGCCGAGACGATGGTGCCCTGCACGACGAGGATCTCGACGCCGGCGGCGAGCAGCTCAGGAGCGAGGTCCCGGGCGTGCTGCGGGCTGACCCGGGCGGCCACCGTCACTCCGGAGGAGGCCACCTGGCCGATCGCCTCGGTGAGCAGCTCCACCTGGATCGGCGCGGCGTGCCACTGCTGCAGCAGCCGAATCGCCGCGGCGTCGTCGGCCTCGTCCATCGCCGCACTGAGCTGGAAAAGCAGCTTGTCGACGCCTCCGTGGCGGGCCCACAGTCCCTCGGCATTGAGCACGCCGAGCCCGCCCAACTCGCCGATCCGCACGGCCATCGCCGGTGAGACGACCGCGTCGGTGGGGTGGGTCAGCAGGGGGATGCCGAACCGGTAGGCGTCGATCTGCCAGGTGGTGGACACATCCCGCGACGAGCGGGTGCGCCGCGATGGCACGATCTGGACGTCATCGAAGTCGTAGCCGCGCCGCGCGGTGCGGCCCATGCCGATCTCCACCAGGTCGCGCATCTCAGCCCACCACGTAATTCGGGGCCTCGACCGTCATGGTGATGCCGTGCGGGTGGCTCTCCTTCAGTCCCGCCGCGGTGATCCGCACCAGCTGCGCGCCCTGCAACGCCGGGATCGTCGCCGCGCCGGCATAGCCCATCGCCGCGCGCAGGCCCCCGACCAGCTGGTGAGCTACCAATGACAGCGGTCCACGGAAGGGAACCCGACCCTCGATGCCCTCGGGCACCAGCTTGTCGTCGGAGAGCAGGTCGTCAGCGAAGTAGCGGTCTCTGGAGTAGGAGCGACCAGCCCCGCGGGTGGCCATCGCCCCCACCGAGCCCATCCCGCGATAAGTCTTGTACTGCTTGCCGTCGACCAGGATCAGATCACCCGGAGACTCGGCGGTGCCCCCCAGCAAGCTGCCCAACATCACCGAGCTGGCCCCGGCGACGATGGCCTTGGCGATGTCTCCGGAGAACTGGATCCCGCCGTCTCCGATCACCGGAACACCCGCGGGGCGGCACGCCTGATCGGCCTCGAAGATGGCGCTGATCTGCGGCACGCCCACGCCGGCCACCACCCGGGTGGTGCAGATCGAGCCGGGGCCCACCCCGACCTTCACCGCGTCCGCGCCGGCGTCGACCAGCGCCTGCGCGCCGGCTCGGGTAGCCACATTGCCGCCGATCACATCAACGGCCGCGCCAAGCTCGGCCTTGAGCAGGCTGATCATCTCCAGCACCCCGCGGGAGTGCCCGTGCGCGGTGTCCACGACCAGCACGTCGACACCGGCCTCGACGAGCAACGCGGCCCGCTGCTTGGCGTCCTCGCCGACCCCGATCGCGGCGCCGACCAGCAGACGCCCGTCTGGGTCCTTGGTCGCCAGCGGGTACTGCTCGGTTTTCACGAAGTCCTTGACGGTGATCAGGCCGCGCAGCATGCCGTGCCCGTCGACGATCGGCAGCTTCTCTATCTTGTGCCGGCGCAACAGCCCCAGCGCCGCCTCCGCGGTGACCCCCACCTGGGCGGTGACCAAGGGCTGCTTCGTCATCACCTCGGCGACCCGTTTGTCGAAGTCGACCTCGAAGCGGATGTCCCGGTTGGTGATGATGCCGACCAGCACCCCGTCGGGGTCGGTCACCGGCACCCCGGAGATCCGGTAACGGGCACACAGCGCGTCGACCTCGGCCAGGGTGTCGTCCGGCGAGCAGGTCACCGGATCGGTCACCATGCCGGCCTCGGACCGCTTGACCACCTCGACCTGTGCAGCCTGTTCGGCCGCCGGCAGGTTGCGGTGCAGTACCCCCATCCCACCGTGGCGGGCCATCGCGATGGCCATCCGCGCCTCGGTCACCGTGTCCATCGCCGAGGAGACCAGCGGCACGCGCAGCGTGATGTTGCGGGAGAGCCTCGTCGAGGTATCGACCTCCGAGGGCACGACGTCGGACTCTGCGGGCAGCAGCAGCACATCGTCGAAGGTCAGACCGAGCAGCGCGAACTTCGAGGGGAAGCCGGGCGCGGTCTGCTCGCTGGTCATGCGACGATGGTATCCGTCGGTATCTGTCCTGGTCCTATCCACCGGTGGCCATCTACTTCAGACCATCCGCCAGGCGCTATCCGCCGGGCGGGTACGGTGCCAGCCGTGGCGCATGATTCCCTTCCCCCTGATCCGTTCGCTGGTGACCCGGAGGACCCGGCGCTGGCCCTGGAGGCCTTGGATCACTCCGAGGATGCCGACGACGAGCCGCTGGATGACGAAGAGCGGGCCGGACTGCTCGCTGACCTCGGTGATCTGGCCGTCTATCAGGCCCTGCTGGCGCCCCGCGGACTACGCGGCATCGCGGTGGACTGCCCTGACTGCGCCGAGCAGCACTATCACGACTGGCACTTGCTCCGAGCCAGTTTGCAGCAGCTGCTCGAGATCGGCCGGATGCGCCCGCACGAGCCGGCCTACGACCCGGACCCAGACGGCTATGTGACGTGGGAATACTGCCGTGGATACACGGATGCGGTGCTCGCCGAGAACGGCGGCTGAGCCTTCTTCAGCCGCAGTACGGAGGCCGTTCGGACCCGATGGAATCGCAACCCGGCGCTCGACGCGCTGGGCCGGCCCCCGGGCCGTTACCACGCAGGTGATCTCCAGGTGGATGTGGCGGACCGATGCGCTTTGGCGGTGGGACGCTGTTTGGCGGTGGTGGACTGACCTCCGGGCCGGCACCACGTCGCGGATCAGCGGGGCCGGAGAAGTCTTTGCCCACGGTTCCGCTCGTCGTTGAACCACCGGCAGTAGCATCACCGGCGCCTATGTGATCGCCTGTTGTGGTGCCCGCAGATGAGGGGCCACTATTCGGATCCAGATAACCGGGTGGCGGATAGTGCGAGCCGGGTTGCTCCTTGGTGATCCCCGGTCGTGTCATGCTGCCGGACGGCTCGTTCGGCTTCAGCCGTGTGGCCGAATCGCCGGAGTCAGGCGCCTCGGTCGACGCCGACGAGCTGGACCCGTACCTGGAACCGGGGACCCCCGATGGGGAAAAGCGCGGCGCCAAGGGTGATGTCGCTGAACCGTCCGGCGGCGCCCCGTTAAGAATCTGCTCGAGCTGACGGTGGCTCGCGGTGAGATCGTTGCGGCCCTCGGACTCGCTGATCGCCGGGAGTTGGTTCTGAACGCGTTGCAGTGATGCCCTGGCGCGCTCGGGATCGCCCTGTTTCAGTGCCGTCCTGGCCTCGTTGAGCTCGGTCCGGACCGCGGCCGCAGTCTCCACCGAGCGGGCGTAGTCGCCATAGAGCACCTGAGTCACGCCCCACAAGTGGTCGCCGGGTTGCGCGGACTTGGCAACCAAGCCCACTGCGGAGAAGGCGATCACAACCACGGCGGCAGCCGCGGCGATCGATCCGAACACCGGATTACGGCGGGGCACCGGCCGGCGGGCCGCGCGGATCACCGCCATGGCGGTGTCAGTGTCCACCAGCTCGCTGAACGGCTCGGCGTCGATCTCCTGGCGCCATCCCGCCAGTACCCGCGTCAACTCGTCGTGCTCGTCGTGCTCGTCGCTTGGGCGGTAACCGGGTTGGCTGATCAAGTCCAGCAGCGCATCATCGGCCTGCACCGCAGCCAGATCAACGGGCAGCTCATGAGGATCCCCGTTGGAATAGCCGGCACGGGGGAAGTAGTCGTCTCGACCAGGCACTCAGACCACCCCCTCAGACGCCAGCACGCTGCGCAGCCGACCCAGAGCTCGGTGCTGCGCCACCCGGACAGCGCCAGGGGTCGAGCCGACGGCCTCCGCGGTCTCCTCCGCGGACAGCCCCACCATGACCCGCAGGCGGACGATCTCTCGCTGCTTGTCCGGCAGGGTCTCCATCAGCTTGGTCATTCGCACGGCGAACTCGCCCATCATCGCCTGCGCCTCCGGACCCTCGGTCTGGTCCGGGGTATCGGGGACATCCGAAACCGGCTCGGAGCGATTGCGCGCCGAGGACCGGTGGGCGTCGGCCACCTTGTGCGAGGCGATGCCGTAGACGAAGGCGAGGAAGGGCCGGCCTTGGTCGCGGTAACTGGGCAGGGCCGTGAGCACCGCGAGACACACCTCCTGGGCTACATCATCCGCCGAAGCGAACGTCTTTTCCTGGCCACCGACGCGGGCACGGCAGTACCGCACCACCAGGGGACGGATCCGCCGGAGAACACCCTCAACGGCTTGTGGCTTCCCGTTGACGGCATCACCGATCAGGACGTCGAGGTCGTCCCCTACTGCGGTCATCGCTGGATGCAGCCCTGCCGTTACGACGAGAGACCAGCCGGGCTGCACGCCGGCCGGCGGTGGCCACTCAGTTGTCCCGACATCCATCACAATCCGCCGGAACACGGGCACCTCACGGCAAACCGTAGTGGTAGACGTATCAGATCCTGCAACGCGGTATCGCTGGTCGATACCGCGTTGCCACCCGGCGGAAAGACAGGTACGGCCGATGGCGATGCCATCGGCCGTACCTGCACACATTCCTCCGGCGCCCTGCTTCAGGCCACCACCTGTGCCTTCACGCCACCAGGCCGCGCCGGAAACCGTGTGCGACAGCCTGAGCGCGATCCCGCACGCCGAGCTTGCGGAAGAGCCTGCGGGCATGAGTTTTCACCGTATCCTCGGAGAGATACAGTTCCCGTCCGATCTGCCCGTTGCTCTTACCCTGACTCATTCCGCGTAGAACCTGCAGCTCACGCTCCGTGAGTTGGACACCAGGGTCGGACGGAGGGCGAGGCGCCGGAACCGACGTGCTGGCCAGCGTGTGAGCTAGCGCCGCGACGAGTTCAGGTCGCGATGCATCCCAACGGAGGTAACCTCGGGCGCCGCCGGCGATCGCCGCGGCGATGCTGCCTGCGTCGTCCGGCGCCCCGAATACGATGACGTTCGCCTGGGGGTGCGCCGACACCAGCCGACGGGTCGCCTCGACTCCGGCCGGGACGGCACGCTGCGTTCCTACTAGCACTACATCCACCGGCTGCCGGGAATAGCGAGCTAACAGCTCGTCACCGTGTGCCACGCAGTCGATCCGGGCGACGCCGGGGACCGCGGACATCACACGAGTGAGACCCTCGCGGACCTGTCGCCGGTCGTCGCAGATGAGAACTGCGGTCACGGATGAACTCCTCTCCTGCAGCCAGCTGATGTGCCCACCTCCCTATCGGTCATGCAGACCCGGAACTTGACACGATCTGATGGATTTCCATCAAGACCATCAAGGACTGGAGCCGCACGCTCCCAGCGGCCGCTATCACCGGGGTGGAGCAACCCTCACTCTACCGAGTGTAAGCGGATCCCGGCAGTACCGTGAACACGGATGATTCGGGCATAGCGGCTATCCCAATGCACGACACGACGGTCCCCGGACCCTTTTGGGGGGTTCGGGGACCGTCGTAGCCTCGTTACATACCCGGCCCGTGGCCGTGCCCGTGCGCCTGACCCGCCGGGGATGCCGCCGCGGGCTTGTCAACCACCGCACTTTCGGTGCTGATCACCATTCGGGCGATGGAGGCAGCGTTGACGAGCGCCGAGCGAGTCACCTTCACGGGGTCCACGATGCCTGCGGCAACGAGGTCGCCGTAGACCTGCTCTTCGGCGTCGAAGCCGTGGCCCCACTCCATGTCGCGCACCTTGGCGACTACCACAGATCCCTCGACGCCCGCGTTGTTCGCGATCCAGCGAACCGGAGCCGCGCTGGCGGCCCGCACGATGGCGACGCCAATGGCCTCGTCGCCGAGCAGGCCAAGGTCGCCGATCGAGTTGGCAGCGTGCATCAGCGCCACACCGCCACCGGGCACGATGCCCTCCTCGGCGGCCGCCCGTGAGGCCGATACGGCATCTTCGATGCGGCCTTTGCGCTCCTTGAGCGCGGTCTCGGTGGCCGCTCCGACTTTGATCACCGCTACTCCGCCGGCGAGCTTGGCCAGCCGCTCCTGCAACTTCTCGCGGTCCCAGTCCGAGTCGGTGTCCTCGATCTCGCGACGAAGCTGCGCCGCACGGGCGTCAACGTCGGCCTGATCGCCGCCACCCTCGACGATGGTGGTCTCGTCCTTGGTCACCACGATGCGCCGGGCCCGGCCCAACATCTCAAGCCCGACCTCGGACAGTGTCAGACCGACCTCGGGGTTGATCACCTGCGCACCAGTGACGACGGCGAGGTCATCCATGAACGCTTTACGGCGGTCGCCGAAGAACGGCGCCTTGACCGCTACCACTGAAAGAGTCTTGCGCAGCGCGTTGACCACCAGCGTGGACAGCGCTTCGCCCTCGACGTCCTCAGCCACGATGAGTAACGGCTTGCCCGCGTGGCCGACCAGTTCAAGCACCGGCAGCAGGTCCATGATCGAGGAGATCTTGTCGCGGTGCAGCAGGAGGTGGGCGTCGGTCAGCACCGTCTCCATCCGCTCCGGGTCGGTGACGAAATAGGGCGAGATGTAACCCTTGTCGAACGCGACGCCCTCGGTGAACTCCACCTCGGTGGCCATCGTGGACGATTCCTCCACGGTGATGACGCCGTCCTCGCCGACCTTGGTCATCGCCTGGCCGATCAGGGCGCCGATCTCCGGGTCACGCGAGGACACCGTGGCGACCTGGGCGATCGCCTGCTCGCCGGCGACCGGTGTCGCCTTGGCCACCAACGCGGCGGCAACGGCATCCGCCGCCGCCGCAATGCCACGACCGAGCGCGATGGGGTTGGCGCCGGCGGCCACGTTGCGTAGACCCTCCCGGACCATCGCCTGAGCCAGCACCGTTGCGGTGGTGGTGCCGTCACCTGCGACGTCGTTGGTCTTGGTCGCCACGCTCTTGGCCAGCTGGGCGCCGAGGTTCTCATAGGGATCGGAAAGCTCGATCTCGCGGGCGATCGTCACGCCGTCATTGGTGACCGACGGGCCGCCGTACTTCTTCTCCAGCACAACGTGCCGGCCGCGCGGACCGAGAGTGATCTTGACCGCGTCGGCGAGCTGGTCGACTCCGCGCTCCAGCGCACGCCGTGCGGTCTCGTCGAACGTGATCTGCTTGGGCATTGTCTGCCTTCCTCACGGGCGGACTTCACTGAGGACACCGGCGTCGCCGGGACCCGAAACACAACCGCCCCGCTGACCCCCGGAGGGGCCGCGGGGCGGTTGACGACGGTCTAAAACCGTCAGTTGACGACCACGGTCGAACCGTCAGTTGACAACTGCGAGCACGTCGCGCGCGGAGAGGATCAGGTACTCCTCGCCGTTGTACTTGATTTCAGTGCCGCCGTACTTGGTGTAGATCACGACGTCGCCGACGCTCACATCCATCGGGATGCGGGTGCCGGTGTCATTGATGCGACCCGGGCCCACCGCTAGGACCTTGCCCTCCTGGGGCTTTTCCTTGGCGGTGTCCGGAATGACGATGCCGGACGCGGTCGTCGTTTCAGCCTCACTGGCCTGAACGACGATCTTGTCCTCGAGCGGCTTGATGTTCACGCTCGCCACGGTATGACCTCCACTTTTTGGGGTCTTCGAAGAGCTGGCAGGTTGTCTGATGCTGGCTTCTGCCACCTCGCCGTCGCGGGGGTCGAGGCGGCCCGGGCCATTGCTGGCACTCTGGGGACCAGAGTGCCAATTAGCAGACTACTGTGCCGACTGCTAACACTCAACTGGGGTGGCCGAAAGTCGCGCCTCGGGTGCTCCGACTCCGGATCGTGTGGTGCGCTGGACGTCCCGCAGGGGGCCCAGGGTCGAGCGCCATGGGTCACGAGACTCTGTCAAGCGAGGCCGCGTCGGATGAAGGGAACAAACACGCCACCATGCGAGCCCCAGAGGGAAAGCGATCTCCAGCATCCGCCGCCCCGCCATCTCACGACTTGCCGACTGCTGTCGTGACCCCGGACTGGGTCAAGCAGGCGGTCTTCTACCAGATCTTCCCGGATCGCTTCGCGAAGAGCGATAGCCTGGACAAGCCCCACAACCTCGAACCGTGGGACAGTGATCCGACCCCGTTCGGGTACAAGGGCGGGGACCTGGCCGGTGTCCGGGAGCGCCTCGATTACCTGCAAGACCTGGGGGTGACGGCGCTCTACTTCAACCCGATCTTCCAGTCGGCGTGCAACCACCGCTACCACACCCACGACTACTACAAGGTCGACCCGCTGCTCGGCGGGGACGAGGCGTTCGACGCGCTGCTCATTGAGTGCCGGCGACGCGGCATGCGGATCGTGCTCGACGGGGTGTTCAACCACGCCAGCCGGGGATTCTTCCCATTCAACGACGTGCTGGAGAACGGTCTGGCGTCGCCGTGGCTCGACTGGTTCACCTTCTACGAGCACCCGGCCAACGCCTACGACCACGGCAGTCCACCCGGCTACCAGGCCTGGGTCGGGCTGCACGCCCTACCCAAACTCAACACCGACAACCCACAGGTCCGCGAGTACCTGATGCGCGTCGGCGAGTACTGGCTTCGCAAAGGGATCGACGGCTGGCGCCTCGACGTCCCGTCCGAAATCCACTCGGACGGCTTCTGGCAGGAGTTCCGCCAGCGGGCCAAGGCGATCAACCCCGAGGCCTATATCGTCGGCGAAATCTGGGGAGACAGCCGGCGGTGGCTACAAGGCGACCAATTCGACGGCGTCATGAACTACCTGTTCGCCGAGGCGGCGATCGCTTTCAGCGCCGGCCACCGCGTCCGCCGCGAGACCGTCGAAGGCCGCTCCTACGCCCCCTGGCCCGGCATCGACGGTTGCACCTACGCGGCCAAGATCGACCATCTGCTGCGCCTGTATCCCTGGCCGATCCAACTCACCCAACTCAACCTGCTCGACAGCCACGACACCTCCCGCTTCCTCACCATCGCGGGCGACGATCGGGCCAGCGTCCGGCTCGGCACGCTGCTCCTGTTCACCTTCCCCGGTGCCCCTTCGATCTACTACGGCGACGAGATCGGCCTGACCGGGGCGCTGCCGCCGGACCATTGGGCGCGTAAGACCTTCCCCTGGGAGCACCCGGAACGCTGGGACCTCGACGCCCTCGCCTCGCATAAGGCGCTCATCGCGCTCCGCCAATCCCACCCCGCCCTCCAGACCGGCGACTACACCCCCCTCTACGCCGATCCGGACGTCTACGCTTTCGCCCGCACCCTGCAGGGCAGCACGATGATCATCGCTGTCAACGTCGCCGAGGCCCGCCGTCGGTTAGAGATACCGCTGACCAGTGCACTACCAGCGCAGCCTGCCGCGGCCACAATCCTCTTCACGACCGACGGCTCACCCACTGCCGAGCTGGTCGCCGGTACACTGATGCTGACACTCCCCCCGCGCAGCGGCGCGGTCCTCGATGCCTCGCCCGCCCCCCACGACCGCGCATAGCGACAGGAGAGACGGTCGATGGCGGCGACAGTAGTCAGCTACGCGCTGGACGACGAGACAGTCGTCCGATTCGAGATTGAGCAGACCGCGGATTTTCGGCCGGCAGGTCCTGACGAGATCGCGGGGCGGATTCGGGACGCGGTGGCCCCGGCGGTAGAGGGCGCGTGGGCTGTGCTGGAGAAGGTGAAGGAGGCCGCGCCAGATGAGATCGTGGTCAAGTTCGGGATCAAGGTGAGTGGTACCGCGAATTGGTTGGTGGCCAAGGCTGCGACCGAGGGTAACTTCGAGATCACGTTGACCTGGAAGCCTGCCCCCGCTGCCGCGACCTGAGCCGAGCCCGATCATGCCCAATGCTGCGCCGCTGAGCGTGAGCTGGATTGCGACGATCCATGCCTCCGAAAAGGATTTTGCCCCGCTCGGGACCGCGGTGGTGATCGATGACCGACGGGTGTTGACCTCCGCTCACGTTGTCACGGTCGCTACCCTGGTGCGCTCGGAGTTGTGGGTGGCTTTTCCGATGTCCGAGGATCCGTCCGCTCCGCGACGACGCGCATCAGCGATCAGGCTGACCACCCACCCGATGGCGGATCTTGCCGTGGTGGAGTTCGGGGAATCGGTCCCGGCCGGGGTGGCGGCAGCGCCTCTACGGTGCCCGAAGCCTGCCGATGTGATCAGCCGGCCCTGGTGGGCCTTCGGATTCGCCGACCACGACCCGCGGGGTAACGCCGCGGAGGGGACGGTGGGTGCACCACTGGCGTACGGCTGGATGCGGCTGGACAGGAAGTCGCGTTATCCCGTCAAACCCGGCTTCAGTGGTGGTGGGCTGTGGTGCCCTGATTACGGCGCCGTGGTCGGCATCGTCTTACAGGCGAACGATCGTGGCGACGGCCAGGCGATCACCCTGCATCAGGCGGACGGATACCTGCCGGGGGAGCAGATCCGCGGGTTGACGAGGTGGACGGTCGCGTCCGCCGATGAGGTTGCCCAGGCCGCATGGGGCTGGACCCTCGCTGGAGACAAGGAGGCTGACCGGCACTGGCGGCCCCGATCACGCGGGGTGTCGGTGGTCTCCGAACGGGGTCACCGCTTCCGGGGGCGGCATACCGTATTGACCGAGATCGTGGCCTGGCTGGACCGTTCGGCGCCGGCCCGCGAGGTGTTGGTGGTCACAGGCTCACCCGGGGTGGGTAAATCCGCGGTTCTCGGACGAATCGTCACGACAGCGGACGCAGAAATGCGGGCGGTTCTCCCACCTGACGACGACGCTCCCCGGGCCAGCGTCGGGTCGGTGGCCTGCGCAGTACACGCGAAGGGCAAGACCGCCGTGGACGTCGCGATGGAGATCGCCCGCGCCGCGTCGGCGCCGCTGCCCGAACGCGTGGAAGACATACTGGTCGGTCTCCGGGAAGTGCTCGCTGAGCGCGGCGGGCGTTTCAACCTCGTCATCGACGCCCTGGACGAGGCCAGCGATCCGGCGCAGGCCAGGGCGATGATTACGGGGATTGTGCTTCCCATCGCGGAAACCTGCGCCGATGTGGGCGCGCAGGTGGTGGTGGGGACGCGGCGCAGCGACGCCGCCGGAGACCTGCTGCGGATCTTCGGATCGGCGCTCAAAGCCGTCGACCTCGACGGCACCCGATATTTCGCAGTCGAGGACATTGCCGCCTACGCGCAGGCCACCCTTCAGCTGCGCGGTGACGAGCGCCCAGGCAATCCTTACCAGCCCGACGGCGTGGCGGCGCCAGTCGCGGCTCGTATCGCTGAGCTGGCCGAGCGGAACTTTTTAGTCGCTGGGCTGGTCGCCCGGACTCACGGGCTGCATGACGACACCCCGATCAGTCCGGCGGAGGTCTCCTTCACCTCGAGCGTCGAGTCGGCGCTGGGCATATTTCTGGACCGGCTCGCTCCCGTAGAAGGCGTGTCGGCTCGGGAGCTGTTGGCAGCACTCGCCTTCGCCGAAGCGCCTGGCCTGCCACCCCAACTCTGGCAGCTCGCCGTGCGGGCGCTGACTGGCGTCGATGTCACAACCGCCCAGCTCACCAGGTTCGCCCATGGCTCAGCAGCGAACTTCCTCATCGAGTTTACCGGCGAGTCTGCGACCGCCGTGTTTCGACTTTTCCACCAGGCGCTGAGCGATGTCCTGCGTGCGGACCGGGCGAGGTCGGTACTGCCAACGGACGACGAAAACGTTCTCACCAAGGCGTTCATCGGTTTTGGCCGTCGGGCCGGCTGGGATCGCGCGCCCACCTATTTGTTCCGGTCCCTTCCGGGGCACGCGGTGCGCGCCGGGATGATCGACGAACTACTCGCCGACACCGGATACCTGCTGCGCGCCGACCTGCGCCGGCTGATCCCTGCCGCGGCCCACGCCCGCACGCCTGCCGGATTACAGCGAGCTCACATTCTGCGGATGACCCCCCGGGCTATCCCAGCCGAACCACCGGAACGGCTGGCGCTGCTCAGTGTGACTGAGGCCCTCGACGGCCTCGATACGACGTTTCGCCACCACCCGGAAGGCGCTCCCTACCGGGCGCTGTGGGCCAACGCGTCGGAACGGGTCGTTCTGAATGGGCACACCGGCTGGGTAAATGGGGTGTGTGCGGTGCAGGTGGAGGGCCGGGAGTTACTCGTTTCCGCCAGTGGAGACGGCACGGTGCGGATCTGGGACCCGACCACCGGCGACACCGAACGCACACTGGCCGGGCACACCGGCGGAGTGCGCGGGGTGTGCGCAGTACGGGTGGCGGACCGGGAGCTACTCGCTTCCGCCAGCGGTGATGGCACGGTGCAGATCTGGGACCCGACCACCGGCGACACCGAACGCACACTGGCCGGGCACACCGATGGGGTGAACGGGGTATGCGCGGTGCGGGTAGAGGGCCGCGAGTTGCTCGTTTCCGCCAGCGGTGATGGCACGGTGCAGATCTGGGACCTGGCCACCGGCGACAACGGGCGCACTCTGGCCGGGCACACCGATGGGGTGAACGGGGTGTGCGCGGTGTGGGTAGAGGGCCGGGACTTGCTCGCTTCGGCGAGTGCCGATGCCACGGTGCGGATCTGGGATCCGACAACCGGCGTTACCGAGCGAACCCTGAAGGGGCACATCGGCCCGGTGTGCGGGGTGTGCGCGGTGCAGGTGGAGGGCCGTGCGTTGTTGGCCTCCGCTGGCGGCGATGGCACGGTGCGGATCTGGGATCCGACCATGGGCGTCGCTGAGCGCACTCTGGCCGGGCACGCCGGCTGGGTACGCGGGGTGTGTGTGGTGCGGGTGGAGGGGCGCGAGTTGTTGGCCTCCGCGAGTGACGATGGCGCAGTACGGATCTGGGAACCGGCCCCCGGCGCTACCAAGCGAACCCTGAAAGGGCACGTCGGCGGGGTTCGCGGGGTGTGCGCGGTGCGGGTAGGCGGGCGTGAGTTGCTGGCCTCCGCTGGCGGCGATGGCACGGTGAGGATGTGGCATCCGGCTACCGGCGCGACAGCGAGAACCTTGAAGGGGCAGACCAGCGGGGTGTACGGCGTGTGTGCGGTGCGGGTGGACGGGCGTGAGTTGCTGGCCTCCGCCAGTGGCGATAGCGAGGTGCGGATGTGGGATCCGGTCACCGGCATTATCGAACGAACCCTGCAGGGACACACCGGCTCGGTGTACGCAGTGTGTGCGGTCCGGGTGCTCGGGCGTGAGTTGCTGGTCTCCGGTGGCGATCGCACGGTGCGTATCTGGGATCCCGCTATCGGCGTTACCGAGCGAACCCTGGCCGGGCACACCGGCGGGATAAACGGGTTGTGCATGTGTGCGGTGCGGGTCGGCGGGCGTGAGTTGCTGGCCTCCGCTGGCGGCGATGGCACGGTGCGGATCTGGGACCCCGCCACCGGCGCTACCGAGCGCATCTTGACCGGGCACTCCGGTGGGGTAAATGGGGTGTGTGCAGTGCGGGTGGACGGGCATGAGCTGCTGGCCTCCGTCAGCGGCGACAGCACGGTGCGGATCTGGGACCCGGCGACCGGCACCACCGTGCGCACCTTGACCGGGCACTCCCGTGGGGTGAACGAGGGGTGCGCGGTGCGGGTGCACGGCCGTGAGCTGCTCGCCTCCGCCGGTGCGGACGCTACAGTGCGGATCTGGGATCCGGCCACCGGCACCACGGAGGGCATCCTGGCCGGACACACCGACTGGGTGAGCTCGGTGTGCGTGGTGCGGGTGGCGGGCCGGGAGCTGCTCGCCTCCGCTAGCGGCGACCGCACGGTGCGGATCTGGGACCCGGCCATGAGCCATCCACTCCACGTGATCCCAGTTCATTACGAGGCGCTCGGACTCACGTCGTTCAACGATGGCTGCCTCATCGTCGGAAATCCCGCCGGGATGCTGGCTCTGAGCGTCACCTCGCCTTTACCGCGGTAAGTGCGCCAGCAGACTGAAGTGGCTGTTGCCGCAGCACTGCCAATTCGATGATCACGGGCTGCCTACCAGCGAGGTGGTGATCGGGAGGGCGGGGTCGGCGGGGATGTCGAGTGGCGATGGGGGTGCGGCGGCGGCGAGCAGGTGCGCGCCGAGCGCGGCCACCATGGCGCCGTTGTCGGTGCACAGTCCCCGCC
>JALYTS010000122.1 GCA_030854185.1 Actinomycetota bacterium
CCGCCACGGCGGTGGCCCGCAACTGCTCGACGTCGTCGGTTCGATCGCTCGACACCGAGCCATCCGACCACACCCTGGCCGGGAGGTTCGGGCTAGGGTCAGTCTGACCGGCGGCCCTTGCGGCGGGCGATCAGGAGAGGACGCGGATGGCCAGGACACCCGGCTTCGGGGTGGACATCGGCGGGTCCGGCATCAAAGGATGCACGGTGGATCTGCGCAGCGGGTCACTGGCGGACGAGCGAGTCCGCCAGCCCACCCCTACGCCTGCCACGCCGGCGGCGGTGGCGAAACTGGTCGCCGCCATCACCAGCGAGTTCGGCTGGCACGGCCCAATGGGAGTCACGCTGCCCAGCGTGATCAAACGCGGCATCGCCCTCACCGCGGCGCATCTGGATCCGGCGTGGAAGGGCCTGGCCGCGGACGAGCTGTTCTCCGAGTACTGCCGGGTGCCGGTCGTCGTACTCAACGACGCTGACGCGGCCGGACTGGCCGAAATGCGCTTCGGCGCCGGCCGCGACCAGGACGGAGTGGTCGTGCTGCTCACGTTCGGTACCGGCATCGGCAGCGCGTTGTTCGTCGATGGAGAGCTGGTGCCCAACACTGAACTGGGTCATTTGCAGGTCGATGGTGCCGATGCTGAGATCCGCGCTGCCGCGGCGGCCCGGGACGACGAAGCACTGTCCTGGGCGGACTGGGCCGCTCGAGTCTCCCGCTACCTGCAGGTTCTCGAAGATCTGATGTGGCCTGATTTGATCATCGCGGGCGGCGGGGTCAGCAAGAAGGCCGACAAATGGTTGTCCCTGCTGGAGTGCCGCACACCAGTCGTGGCGGCCGCGTTGCGTAACGATGCCGGGATCGTCGGCGCGGCCGCTGCCGCCGCGGAGGGTCGCGTGCGATAACCGATTCGGCACTGCGGACCCCGCGCCGGATGGGCGTAGTTACAATGCAGAAGTCGTACACTGGAACATGGCACCGTCCCCGAGCACCCTGGATCGCTTCGTCGGAAATCCGGCAGGCCGCCGTGATTGTCGGCACTGGCTCCAGCGGCGGGCTCGCCGACGGGGACCCGAATTCCGCACCGCGCCCGAACACCGACTTTTCCGAAAGGCCGTCCGTGGCAGCCGCAGAACCCGCATCCGATCGCGCCGCAGCCTCGAACACCGCAGCCTCGAGCGCCGCCGCGTTGAGTTCCACTGCCTCGCGTTCCGGGACTGACAAGAAGCCCTCAGCCCGCAACGGCGTTGCACGCACCCGCGCGAAAACCACCAGCAGCACCAAGACGGGTACCAAACCCACCACCGCGGCGAAACCCGCGGCCGGCGCCGCCGGGGCCGGCCCCAAAGGCAAACCAGGCGTCACCCCGGGGGTCGAGCCCGGAGCCGACATCGAGAACGGCCCCGCGGCCGAGGACCTCGCCGACGTTGAGGTCGAGGTCGAGGGGATCACCGTCGACGCCGAGGAGCCGGAGGCCCCCAGCGGTCCCGGATCGGAGGACTTCGTCTGGGACGAGGAGGAGTCCGAGGCGCTGCGCCAAGCCCGCAAGGACGCCGAACTCACCGCTTCGGCCGATTCAGTACGCGCGTATCTCAAGCAGATCGGCAAAGTCGCTCTGCTCAACGCCGAGGAGGAGGTGGAGCTCGCCAAGCGCATCGAGGCGGGACTTTACGCCGCCGAGCGAGTGCGCAGGGCCGAGGACGTCACCGAAAAGCTCTCGCCGCAGCTGCGCCGGGATCTGCGCTGGATCGTCCGCGACGGCGAGCGCGCCAAGAACCACCTGCTGGAGGCGAACCTTCGCCTGGTCGTCTCGCTGGCCAAGCGCTACACCGGCCGCGGGATGGCCTTTTTGGACCTGATCCAGGAGGGCAACCTGGGTCTGATCCGCGCGGTGGAGAAGTTCGACTACACCAAGGGTTACAAGTTCTCCACCTACGCCACCTGGTGGATCCGCCAAGCGATCACTCGCGCGATGGCCGACCAGGCTCGCACGATCCGGATCCCGGTGCACATGGTGGAGGTGATCAACAAGCTGGGGCGGATCCAGCGCGAGCTGCTTCAAGACCTCGGCCGCGAGCCCACTCCGGAGGAGCTGGCCAAGGAGATGGACATCTCCGCGGAGAAGGTGCTGGAGATCCAGCAGTATGCCCGGGAACCCATCTCGCTGGATCAGACCATCGGCGATGAAGGCGACTCGCAGCTCGGCGACTTCATCGAGGACTCCGAGGCCGTGGTCGCGGTGGATGCAGTCTCATTCACCCTGCTGCAGGATCAGCTGCAATCCGTACTGGCGACGCTGTCCGAGCGTGAAGCCGGGGTGGTGCGGCTCCGATTCGGGCTCACCGACGGTCAACCCCGCACCCTCGATGAGATCGGGCAGGTGTACGGGGTGACCCGGGAGCGTATCCGGCAGATCGAATCCAAGACGATGTCCAAACTGCGCCACCCGTCCCGCTCCCAGGTCCTGCGCGACTACCTGGACTGACGGTAGCCCTTCAAGGACCACCAACCCCGGTCGCGTCAGTCTTTAACGACCACCAACCCAGCGCTAGTAGTCCTGGTTCGAGTCCCCGCCGGGCTAGGGACAGGAACTGCGCTGGGGTGAGACAGCCGGCGCCCTCGGGCAGAACGCCGAGTAGCGGGAGACCAGTGACGGCAGGCAGATCGTCGAGGTTGCACCGGGCAGCAAGGTCAGGCTCGGCGGGCCAGGCACCGATCACAGTCCCGACACAGCTCAGGCGGCGGGTACGCAGCGCTTCCACGGTGAGTGCGGTGTGGTTGAGGGTGCCAAGCCCGGCGGTAGCCACCACGAGCACCGGAGCCGACAAGGCAGCCGCGACGTCGGCGAGCGTTCCCCCACTGTCGTCCAGATGCACCAGCAACCCGCCGGTACCCTCGATCAGCAGCAGATCATGCTCGGCAGCGAGTTCCCGGGCCACCGCGGCAGCCGCGGCGGTCGTCACGGGGATCAAACCGGCGAGACGGGCCGCGCTCGCCGGTGCCAGCGGGTGGGGGAAGCGGGCCAGCTCCCGGCACGTGACCGAAGGACCTGCGAGCCGTCGTACCTCATCGACGTCGCCCAGCTGAGCCACGTCAAGGCCGGTCTGGGCCGGTTTGAGTACCGCCACTCGACGGCCGGCGGCGACGGCGAGGGCAGCGATCGCCGATATCACCGTCGTCTTGCCGACTCCGGTGCCCGTCCCGGTCACCACCAGAACGGTCACCTGATCGCGCCGGCCAATACCGCCACGAGCACCTTGGCCACCCGAGCCAGGTCTGAATCGGTCAGCGCGGCATGTGCCGTCAGCCGCAGCCTGCTCGTCCCAGTAGGCACCGACGGCGGCCGTAGGCACCCCACCCGCACGCCGTGGCGCAGGCACTCGGCGGCCGCATCGACCGCACGTTGCGGCTCGCCGAGAATGACCGAGACCATCGCGGACATCGGCGGGGGCGCGCTCGCTGCGGTGGCAATGGCTGCTGCGGCGGCGAGCACCCGGCGTGGCAGTGCAGCCTCGCCGCGCAACACTCGCAATGCCGCCAGCGCCGCGCCGGCAGCCGGCGGCGCCAGGCCGGTGTCGAAGATGAAGCTGCGCGCCGTGTTGACGAGGTGCTCGACCACCGCGGGAGAAGCCAGCACCGCCCCGCCCTGGCTGCCCAGCGATTTCGACAGGGTGACCGTGGCCACCACATCAGGCTCGCCAGCCAGACCATTCTCAGCGATCAGTCCCCGCCCGCCGGGTCCGTGCACTCCGAGCGCGTGCGCCTCATCGGCCAGCAGAACCGCGCCATGCTGCCGGCACACCGCGTGCAGTTCCGGCAGGGGCGCGAGATCACCGGTCACGCTTCCCACTGAATTGGTGACGACCAGCGCCCGCTGCTCTGACCGGGTAGCCAGCGCGGCAGCTACCGCGGAGACATCGGCGTGCGGGGTGACCACCACTCGGGCCCGGGACAGCCGGCACGCGTCCACCAGCGAGGCGTGGCTTGCGGCGTCGGACACGACCAGACTATGCGGGCCGGACAGCGCCGTCACCGCGCCGAGGTTGGCGGTGTAGCCCGAGGAGAACACCAGGGCCGCCGGTGCGCCACAGAATGCGGCCAGCTCCTCCTCCAGTTGGGCATGCAGCTCTGTGGAGCCGGTGATCAGGCGCGATCCGGTCGACCCGGTACCCCAGGTGTGCGCCGCATGCACTGCGCCTTGCACGACCCGGGGATCCCTGGCCAGACCCAGGTAGTCGTTGGAGGCCAGGTCGATCATCGGCTCGAGCGCCGGCCGCGACCGCAGTTCCCGCCGCAGCCCAGCGGTCCGGCGCACGTCCGCTTCATCGTCCAGCCAGTCCAGAGCCCCCCTCACCTTGGATACCGTCACGACCGGCGAGCGTACGTCGCGCTGGTCGAGGACCGCTCGGTGGCCGCGCCGTAGCAGCAACCATGCTCAGGCGTCTGCGGACATCGGCGATATCACCGCTCCGGCGACGCCTGGGTGCCTACTCCGGAACCGGCAAGACCCCCGGGAAGGTAGTCATCAGGCACCGGGCCGAAGCGGCCGGCTTCGGGGTCGAGCAGCAGCAGCCGGGCAGTACGGATATCCAGGAACAAGCCCGCGATCTGAACCCTGCCGGTGGCGACGGCATCGCGTACCGCGGGGTGCGTGCGCAGCGCCTCTACCTGAAGGGCGACGTTGATCATAGCGAGCCGGTCTACCTCATCACGGCCCTCCGCTGCGGCCGCAACACCGACCGGGTGCCCTCTGCGCATCGCGCCCAGGCTCGGCAGTCCCCACCGCAGCCACCGGCCGAGGGACCCATCGACGGTGCCAGCGAGCAGGCCGTGCATCGCCGCACAGCCGGAATGCCCACAAACCAGGATTGAGGGCACTTTGAGGTGGTTCACCGCGTACTCCAGCGACGCAGCGACCGACGTCTCGGACTCGTCGCCTGGGGGCGGCACCAGGTTGCCGAGATTGCGTACCGTGAACAGGTCGCCAGGACCGCTGCTGGTGAGCACGTTGGGCACTACCCGTGAATCGGCGCAGGTAAGGAACAGTGCCCGGGGACGCTGCCCGTCCACCAACTGCTCCAAGTGCGGCAGCACCTCCGGCGCCGAACGGCGGTGATACTCACGTACCCCGGCAAACAGCGGCTGCAACGCATCGTGGTCGTGGTCGTCATGTCGGACCTGCCAGGCCCACCATGGCGAGAAGGCACGCGGCAGCGCAGGTGTCCGCGCCCGCCGGGCGAGACCGTTGCCGACGTCACCGTTGTGCCGCGCCGGTCCCACCTCATCAACGACGACGGTGCCGCCGGTCGCTTCATGCTGCCGCTGCCACGCGGCGAGGTGGTCATATGCGGCGTGGTCCAGGAAGTCCACCACCATCTCCACGACGACGTGGCTGCCGGCGGGCACCTGCGCCAGCACCCGGGACAGCCTGGGGACGGACAAGAAGCTCAGGGTGCCCTCGACCACTACTCGCCAGCAGGCCGGCCGGCCGTCCGACGCCGGCCGTACCGACTGCGCGTGCACCATTGACCAGACAACCCGACGTAGCACCAGCAGCAACGAGAGCCCCAGTCCGATGAGAACGCCCTCCAACAGGTTGAGAAACACCACACCGGCCATCGTGACGAGATAAATCATCAACTCGCCCTGCCGATGGGCCGTGCGCAGATCGGCGGGCTTGACCAGGCCCAGGCCGATCACCACCAGTAGACCGGCGAGCGCGGCCAACGGGATCAGCTCGATCAGCCCGACGAGCAACACCGAGAACAGCAGTACCCACCCGCCGTGCAGCACCGTCGACGCGCGGGTTCGCGCTCCTGCTGCGACGTTGGTGGACCCACGGACGATCACGCCGGTCACCGGCAGGCCACCCAACAATCCTGACAAGGTGTTCGCCGCGCCCTGGCCAACGAGCTCCCGGTCGAAGTTGGTCTGCCCGCCCTTGCCTATCGCGATCTTGTCCACGGCCACGGCTGAGAGCAGGCTCTCCACGCTGGCGATCACCGCCACGGTGAGCACGCCGGTGAGTACACCGCCCCAGCTGCCCCCCGGTACGTCCGGCAGGTTCAGCGAGGCCAGCAACGAGCCGGGCAGCGTCACCCGCTCGACGTCCCGAACAAGCAGTGTGGCCAGCGCCGTCACGCCGACTACAGCCACCAGCGGGGCCGGGATACTCGGTAGCGGGCGAGGCAGCCTCGGCCAGATCAGCAGCACGGCGATCACCGCGAGGCCCACCATCGCCGAGTGATCGTGGATGTCGGCGAGCTGGGTGGGCAGTTCCACGATGTTCGTGATCGCGTCGGTTCGTGCGGACCCGCCGAGCAGCACATGCAACTGGCCGAGCGCGATCGTGATCCCGATGCCGGCGAGCATCGCGTGCACCACCGCCGGGGAGATCGCGAGCGCCGCCCTGGCCACCCGGCTGAGGCCGAACACCACCTGCAGCAGCCCGGCGGCCGCGGTGATGGCGCACATGACGCCCCAGCCGAATTGCACGATCAGATCGGCCACGACCACGGTAAGTCCAGCTGCGGGCCCGCTGACCTGCAGGGGCGATCCGCCGAGCAGCCCGGCCACGATCCCGCCCACGACGGCGGCGATAAGCCCGGCCATAACTGGGGCACCTGTCGCCACAGCGATACCGAGGGAGAGTGGCACCGCGACGAGGAACACCACGAGCGAGGCCGCAACATCGTGCCGCAACATCGTCCACGCGCGGTAGTGCGCTTTGGGCAACGGACCTCGAGGGTGGATGGGGGGTCGCAAGTGACGGCCTCCGGATCGGCAGGATGCGAGGGGTCCA
This sequence comes from Actinomycetota bacterium, assembly GCA_030854185.1. GTDB lineage: Bacteria > Actinomycetota > Actinomycetes > Mycobacteriales > Pseudonocardiaceae. Next base: position 6,797 of record JALYTS010000122.1, read on the forward strand.
CAACAATCCGAGCCACACCGGTGCATCGCCGCGCTGCGATACTCCGACGATTGTCGGATAGTCCGGGGCGGCGGACGTCCTTGACCGTTACAACCTGGTTTCTCCCCGTCACCGCTGACGATAGTGGTCGGGCTTGAGATCGAGGTAAGGTTAGGCTGCGCTTCTGCGGATGTTCACTCCTTCGACGTCGGCGACCCGGGCGGTCCGTCAGCCCGCACTGACCGCGGCGAGCACTCCACGACTGATCTGCGCAAGGTCGTCGTCGCCGGTGATGTAGGGCGGCATGGTGTAAACGAGATCGCGGAAGGGACGCAGCCACACGCCTTGCGCCACCGCGGCGGCGGTGGCGGCCGGGAGGTCGACATCATGGTCGAGCTGTACCACCCCGATCCCGCCCAGCACCCGTACGTCAGCCACCCCCGGCAGCTCCACCGCCGGCGCCAACCCCGCCCGTAACGCCGCCTCCAGCCGCCGCACCTCGGCCCGCCAGTTCTGCCCGAGCAGCAGGTCGATGGAAGCCGATGCCACCGCTGCCGCCAGCGGGTTGGCCATGAACGTCGGTCCGTGGGCGAGCACCGGAACCTGGCCACCGGAGATACCCTCGGCGACCCGCGATGTGCACAACGCCGCGGCCATCGTGAGGTAGCCGCCGGTCAGCGCCTTGCCCACGCACATCACGTCCGGGCTGACTCCGGCGTGGTCGGCGGCGAAGAGCTCTCCGGTACGACCGAACCCGGTGGCTATCTCATCGAAGATCAGCAGCACGTCGTGGGCCAACGTGATCTCCCGCAGCACGTGCAGGTACCGCGGGTCGTGAAAGCGCATCCCGCCGGCGCCCTGCACAACCGGTTCGACGATCACCGCCGCCAGCTCGTCAGCGTGTTGCTCGACGGTGTCGGCCAGCAGCCCTACGTACGCCGGATCCAGCTCGACCGGCGGCCGCGGCACGAATACCTGCTGGGACAGCACGCCTGACCACAGCGAGTGCATGCCACCGTCGGGATCGCAGACGCTCATGGCACCGAAGGTGTCCCCGTGGTACCCGCCGCGCCAGGTGAGCAGCCGGTGCTTGGCTGGGCGCCCTAGCGAACGCCAGTATTGGAGGCACATCTTCATCGCGACCTCCACCGACACCGAACCCGAGTCGGCGAAGAACACGTGCTGCAACGGCTCCGGCGTGATCGCCACCAGCTGGCGGGCCAGCGCGACGGCGGGCTCGTGGGTCAGGCCCCCGAACATCACGTGGCTCATTCGCCGGAGCTGGTCGCGCACCGCGGCATCGAGCGCCGGATGGGCGTAGCCGTGGATGGCCGCCCACCACGACGCCATCCCGTCCACCAGCGCGGAGCCATCGGTCAGCTGCAGCCGAACCCCGGCCGCCGACCGGACCACCAGCGGGGCGACCCGCCCTGGCATCGGCCCGTAAGGGTGCCACACGTGCGCCCGGTCGGCAGCGAGCAGATCCTGCGCGGGGTCCACAACCCGCGACCCTACGATGAGCCGCGACCAGATGGAATATGCACACAGAGTAACAATGGTGACAGAAAGTACTCGATGTAACAAGACGCGCCCAGGTCGCGATGACAAGCTGTACAGGGTCCCTTAGGGGATCCCGCGGCGTGGTCCTTCGGGGCCACCCGTAGGGGGCAGCAGGGCGCGTTCGACCGTCTGGGAATGGATGTGGACCACACATTCTTCCCCGACACCTGGGGAGGGGACAGCCCAATGGCAGTACGTTGGCGACCATGCACGTTTCGCGACCGAGCCGATCTCGTTCGCGTCTCATGATTTCACGACACCAGCCGGCGCGAACTCTCGCGGCTAGCACCGTTGCCGTAGGTGCTGAGTACTCCGGTATCCAGGAGTCTCCCGCGATGGTCCATCCGTCCGCGCAGAAACCGGGCGCGGATACGAAACCGATCCGGGTATTGCTGGTTATCGACATGAGTCTGTTACGTGGAGCACTCGCCACGGTGCTGTCCAGCGAGGACGACATCGAGGTGGTGGCCGGAATGGCAGCAGGCGATCGGGTGGTCGCCACCGCGATCCGGCACCAACCCGATATCGCCGTGTTGGACCTTGACCAGGGTGGATCGGACGTACTCGCGACCGCGCAGGCGCTGCACGAACGGCTCCCCGGATGCCGGGTGATCGTGCTCGCCGCGGCGCACCGGCCGGGTTTGGTCCGTCGGGCACTGGATGTGCCGGTGGCTGGGGCGGTGGACAAGGACGCCCAGCCGCGACGGTTGCTGGCCACGATCCGCCAGGTCGCCAAGGGGAAACGGGCGATCGACCCCGCTCTCGCGGTTGCCGCGATCGGTGTGGCGGGTAGCCCGCTGACCCCCCGGGAGCTCACGGTGCTCGACCTCGCCTCGGGAGGGGCGTCGCCGACCGAGATCGCCCAGCGGCTCTTTCTCAGCCGCGGGACCGTGTGCAACTACCTTTCGCGGGTCATGACCAAGCTGGAGGCACGCACCCGGATCGATGCGATTCGCATCGCCGCCGAGGCGGGCTGGATCTGACAGTTCTGGTGACGACGGGCCGGCCACTGAAGTGAGCTCCGGCCCGTCGTTTTCCTTACCATTGTGCCCCGACCACCGTGTTCCTGATCACTGGGCCTTGACCCGAGTCCCAGAGGCCGACCAGGTCGCGGTACAGCGGTGCATTCGCAAGCAGTTCTCCGTGGGTGCCCGCCATCATGTTGGCGCCGTCCATCAGCACGATCCGCTGCGCCCGCAACGCGGAGCTGATCCGGTGCGCGACGATTATGAGGGTGCCACCGCGGGCTGCCAAGACCCGCTCTACCCGCTCCTCCGCGATCGGATCCAGGTGGCAGGTCGCCTCGTCCAGAATCAGCACCGGCGCCGGAGTCAGGTGCGCCCTTGCCACCGCGATGAGTTGGCGTTCGCCGGCCGAGAGCGTGCCGGGATCGATCACAGCGTCATATCCACCGAGGCGCGCTACCACGGAGCGCAGGCCCAGCGTGTCGACAACGGTATCGAGCTCGGTTCCGGTAGCGGCGGGATGGAGATACCGCAGGTTTTCGCCGATTGTCCCGGCGAAGACATACGCTTCCTGGGGAATCAGAACCCGGTGGCTGACCAGGGTTTGCGAATCGAGATCCTCGACCGGCACCCCGCCCAGGCGAACACTGCCGCGGTCGGGGATGTGCGTCGCGGCGAGCAGCCCCGCCAGGGTGGACTTCCCCGCACCGCTGGGACCGACCATGGCCAGGTGCTGACCCTGCGGGATCAGCAGGTTAACGTGGTTGACCACCGGCTCGGCGTGGCGGCCGTAGGAGAAGGTGACACCATCCAGTGTCAGGTCGTACCCCTGGGGTGCGCGCCGCTGGGCCTTCGCCGGGGGTACCGGGCGCTCGCCCGCCTCGATGAGCCGGTCCAGGGTGACCACCAGCTTCAGGCCCCCTGCCCCCAGCCCGTCGACGAGCGACTTCAGCGCGGGCATCAGGCCCTGGGTCAGGTAGACCAGAGCACCGGCGATGGTGCCCAGCGTCGAGCCGGTCGAGAGCAGCCACGGTGCCGCGAACAGCAGGCCTACCGCGGGCAGCCAGCCACCAATCGCCACCGACAGCGTGCGGATCGCCGTCATCCGGGCCAGCGTCCGTTCCGCATCCGCGTGCGCGTCAACGTGACATTGCACCTGCGCGCAAGCTCGGTCCCCGGCACCACAGGCGACCACGTCGCGCAGGCTGTGCGCCATCATGCTGGCGGACTCGGCGACCGCTTCGTCAGTGAGAACGTGATCGCGCTGCCGGGCCATCATCGAACGTAGGGAAACCAGGAAAACCGTCAGACCGACCAGCAGCGGCGGCAACACCAGGAGCCCGACAAGCCCGGTCAGCGTGGCCATCCCGATCACTGCGCCGACCGTGCTCACCAGGAAGCTACAGGTGAGCAGCAGCAAGCCGGCGAAATTGTCCCGCACCACCTCAACCTGATGGGTGAGCCGGGCTACCGCACCCGAATCGGGGCGCCCGCCCAGCACCGTAGATCGCTGCAGCGCACCTCCCACGACGTTGTCCACCAGGTGATCGCGGAACGGCTCGACGATCTGCGCGAGAATCCGGTACACCCGGCGGGTGGCCAGGGCCCCGGCCAGCACGGCCACAGCCAGCACACCGAGCCACGCCGCTCCGGTAGCGGGCCGGCCGGCGAGAAACCCGTCATCCAACGCGTGCGCCACGCCGTAGCCGGACAGCAGCAGCGGAAGCACCTCCAGCACCGACCACGCAGCAAACCGCACCAACGCCTGCGGGTGCCTGCGCAGTGCGGCCAGCAGCACCCCGGGGACGGTGTTCGTTGCGGAGCTGCGCTGCGCCGGCATCGTGGTGGACGTCATGCCGGTACCCCGAGTGGTTGCGCCGGCACTGCCTCGGCGCCGAACAGGGCGCGGTAGTCCGGGTCGCGCCACAGCTCGCTGTGCGGACGCAGACCGCGCAGGCTGCCGCGGTCGAGCCAGGCAACCAGATCCGTCCGGGCGGCGGTCGCCGCTCGGTGCGCGATGATCAGCCGGGTTTGGTCCCGGTCCCCGCTGGCCAGCACGGCGCCGACCTGCCGCTCGGTCACGGTGTCCAAGCTGGATGTGGCGTCGTCGAGGATGAGCACCCGGTAGGAGTGCGCGAAGGCTCGGGCTAGGCCGAGGCGCTGCATCTCACCACCGGACAGCGGGGCCGCCGCCAACTCGGTCTGGTATCCCTGCGGCAACCTCTCGATGAAGGTATCCGCGCGCGCGGTGGCGGCGGCCGCTCGGACCTCCGCCGCGGTGCGGCTGCCCGGTCCGAAGTTGATCACATCTTCGATGGTGTCGCCCACCAGCGCCGGACGCTCGAAGGCGAAGCCCACCGCGCCGCGTAGCTCCTCCTGGGAAAGCTCGGGCAGCGGCACACCGTCGAGCAGCACCTGCCCTTGTTCGGGATCGGCGAGCCGGCCGGCCAACGCGGCGAGCAGCGACTTGCCGCCCCCGGACCGGCCGACCACAGCCACCGTGGCGCCAGCCGCAACGACGAGGTCGAGCCCTTCGATGACCGTCTCCCCGGCGGCCGACACCCGCACGCCGCGGAACTCAAGCCGGCCGCCCTTACCGGACGAGTCAGGCAGCCTCGCGTGGCCGTATCGGGTCACCGGCTCGCTGAGCACCTCAGCCGCCCGCCGGCCACCCGCCCGGGCTCGGGACAGCTTGTTCAGAAATCCCACGGCCGAGCCGATGCCTGCGGCCATCACCGCGTACCGGCTGGCGGCGTAAAGCTCGCCGACGCTCAGCCGGCCGGCGACGACACCGAACCCGGCGACGGCGACCACGGACAGCTGCAGCAGGGGCCCGATCACGGCAGCCTGGCCGGTCATCCGCCACTGGTTGCGCCACATACCCATGCCGTACTCGCGCAGCCCGGGCAACGGTTGGAGGATCCTTCGTCGCTCGCGTTCGATGCTGCCGGCGGCGGCGATCGTGCGCGCGCCGGACAACGCGTCGAGCAGCCGCGCCGCAATCAGTCCTTGGCTGTGCAGGTAGCCCCGGATGGTCTCGGTGTTGTCCCGAACGAACACTCGTAGCAGCCCTGCCATCGCCAGCAGACCGGCCAGCGCGGTGAGCCCCACCCAGGGATCGATCAACGTCAACGCGATGATGCTGCCCACCGGGGGTAGCAGACCCACGCCGACCATGACCGCGGTCATCCCGACCTGGCCCGCCTCGCTGGCGTTGCGGGTGACCCGGGTCACCAGGTCTCCGGTTTCAAAGCGGCGGGAAGCCGCCGGTCCGATCGCGACGAGATGGCGGACCAGCATCATCCGCAGCCAGGCCGTGCAGCGGGCGGTGCTCTGTCCGGTCGCGATGTCACCGATGACCTTCCCAGCCACCATCGCGGCGATCAGCGCGGCGCAAGCCAGCAGGGCCCTGGTGATGTGGCCACCACCGGGCAGTGCGTCCAGAGCGCGACCGATTGCGGTGGGCAGCAGGATGTCCGCGCCCGCGCAGACCAGCGTGGCCAGCGCCAGGGCCCAGGTCCACCAGCCACCTTGGCGACCCGTCGAGAGCAGCAAGCGGTCAGCTGGTCTCCACGTCGAATCGTGCGAACCCGCCGACGCCCCTGCCGGATCGCTGTTCACCCGACCTCCGCATTGTCGTGATGATTGCTGGGTGTTCGGAAGGTATGGCAAATCATTGGGTGGTCCGGGGCAACGCCGGCTGCCCCGGACCACCCTGCAATGAAACTCAGCCGCAGAGCAGCAGGCTGATGTCACTTCCGCCCTCGTGGTCGCGACGGTGGCGGTCGTGGCAGTCGTCGTAACCGCCAGCCGGCTCCATAGCCTGCAGGTCGAGAAGAACCATT
>JALYTS010000042.1 GCA_030854185.1 Actinomycetota bacterium
CCTACTCGACCACCTCAACACACTCGACAGAGAAACGATCAACTTCACCGGCCAACGCATCGAAAAGATCACCAACCCCACCCCCACCCAACGACGCGTCTTCGAGTTGATCGGCGTTCCCATCCCCTCACCCTCGCCAACACGTAGCCACCAAAATCAGCCTGACCGACGCCGAACCCCCAGCTCACAACCACACACGCCCACGAAGATCAAGTAAGTTCGGCTTAGTCGATGCGGTGCTACACCGAACCCGGTACCCGATAGCCCACCGTGGTCCGGGCGGCGCCGAGGTCGTGAGCGGACGGGACCAAGGGGCTCCGCGGTCAGACCCAGCCGTGAAGTTTATTCACGCTAGCCAAGAGGAAGAAGCAAGCCGGTGAAGGCTCCCGCGATCAAGGCTGGGCCGAAGGGAATGGGGGTGTGGCGGGTGGCGCACCGCAGAACGATCATGATGGCGCCGGTGAGGCTGCCGTAGAGCAGGCCGAGCAGGGTGCCACTGATGACCGTGGTCCAGTTCGGCCAGCCAAGGGCCAATCCCAGTAGGCCAGCGAGGCGGATGTCGGCCGCTCCCAGCGCGCCGGGGGCCGCGAGGGCGATGATCAGGTAGAAGAGGAGCAAAAAGATCATGCCGCCGAGTGAACGGAGTATCGCCGTACCGTTGTGTTCCGCGATCGCCGCGAGTGCGAGAAGTGCCGCGACGATGCGGTACCCGGCGGGAACCTGTTGACGACGGTGAGGGATATGGTGAGCGGTCGCGTGTGCCTTATCCCGATGTTTGTTTGTTTCGTTGTGATTCAGTAAAGTTCATGTTCATGCTCTAGTCGCGCCTGCGCTTAATCGCGGCGGGGATGTCGACCGCGACAGTCGCGATTTCTATGTCGCCGGGCTCATCGGCCGCACCGTGGAAGTCTCCTAGCAATGATGCCCTAATATCGCGTGACTAACACATCATCGCACAACGGGGACGTCCCAACATCCCCGTTGTCACCTACGCATAATTATCCTCACCTCCGGCCGAAAGTCAAGACGTCCCCGCACTTGATTTTACAGAATTATTCTGTAAGCTGGGAAGCAGCACAACAGAACGGCAGGCGGAGAGCTGAGAAGCTAGCAAGCCTCTAAGGGTCCGAGCTTGACTTCACATAATCGTTCTGTGTATTGAGTAGCAGCACAACGGAAAGCAGCAATGCGGTAAGCGCCATACGCCAACGGGGCGCTAGAGCGTGTCTGCGGGATCTTGATGTTTGGGTGCGGTAGATCTTGCTCATGCATGATCGTTATGATCTGACCGACGCTGAGTGGGAGCGTCTGGAGGCATTGTTGCCGGATCGGACCCCTCGTCGGGGTGGACGGTGGCTGGATCACCGACCGGTGGTCAACGGGGTGTTGTGGCGGACCCGCACGGGAGCGCCTTGGCGGGATCTGCCGGTGTCCTACGGGAACTGGAAGACCGTGTACTCGCGGCATCGTCGCTGGTCAGGTGATGGCACGTGGGAAGAGATCCTGGAGGGGTTGCGGGCGGGATGCGACGGTGACCACAGTGGGGAGTGGGCGGTCGGGGTGGATTCGACCGTGGTCCGCGCGCATCAGCACGCTGCGGGAGCGCGCCATGAGCCGCCCAAGGACGTTTCGGCGGCTCGGTTGGCGCCGCTGCTGGAGCTCGACCCGGTCTGCGAACCGCCGGACGTGCCGCCACCGCCGGTCGTGGCCGACCCGGTGGATGACACAGGGGGCTGGGTCGAACCACACGAATCCTGCGACCGAGTCCACGCCCGAGCCCACCGAGCCGATCGAGTCGGCGGTTCGTCCTGATCGGGAGGGGTTGGGTCGGTCCCGCGGGGGGTTGAGCACGAAGATTCACCTGCTGGCCGACGTCCGGTGTCGGCCCCTGGCCCAGGGGACTACCGCGGGCCAGCGCCATGACTCGGTGGCGTTCGAGGCGCTGATGGGTCGGTTGCGGATCCGCAGGCTTGGGCCTGGCCGGCCCCGGACCCGGCCCACTCGGTTGTTGGCGGACAAGGCGTACTCGAACCGCAAGATCCGTTCTCACCTGCGGCGACGCAAGATCAAGGCGACGATCCCGGAGAAGAGCGACCAGCGTGAGACCCGCGCAGCCAAGGGCTCCCGCGGTGGGCGGCCCTATGCGTTTGACACCGAGACCTACAAGGACCGCAACACCGTCGAACGCACCATCAACAAGCTCAAAGGCTTCCGCGCAGTGGCCATGCGCACCGACAAGCGCGAGTTCGTCTTCCGCGGCACCATCGACGTAGCCTCGATCAAGATCTGGCTCCGCAACCCCACGAAACAAGATCTATGAGACACGCTCTAGTGGAGACCAGGGTCAACCCAGCCGTGCCGCTGCACGCCGAGAATGACCTGACCGAACGTGGTCGAGGAAAGCGCAGGAAGCGCGCCGCGATCCGCGGCTAGTACAGCTAGCCGCTTAGGGTCCCGTAATAGCGTGATGCTGCTCGTTCGAAACGGGCCGGGACTACGTCCCTATAACCAACATCGATAGGAAACGATCATGTCTAGTAATTCCGATGCCACCGATGCGACTACCGCAGCGGTCGCGCATATGACGCGTGAGCCCGATGGTTACCGCCGTGAGGGTCGCGACGGCCGCAGTATCGTCGCCCGTTGGATATTGCGGGTCAACGATGACGGGTCTAAGGAACTGGCGGCGCTGTACATGTCGCACCGGGGTGCCCCGTCGTATTGCTATCGGGCATCACTGAATAGGACCACGATGGGTGCCGACAACGGCGACGGCTGCACTGTCGAGACTTCCGCACCTATGGAAGCTGTCGAGGTGATCCGTAAGCCCGCGAAACGGTATAACGCGAAGATTCTTAAGGAGTTCGTGCGGGAAGCGGTTGCGGCGGTTGCGGATCCCGCGAACGCGGACCGGTTGGTTATGAAATTCGACGCGACCACCGCGTCATGCGGTACCCCGTACCGGGCCTACTAGGAAACGTGAGCCGAAGTAATGGACACCACGAAACTGAGTATCGAGTGGACTAAGAGCGAAGTCACCACCTACCGGCACACGTTCGATCTCAACGATATGGGCCTGAATGCGGACGGCGTCGCGGAGCTGTTAGCGGCGATACATCACGGGGACAGTCCCGACAAACTGGCCGATCTGATTTCCGATGATCTGTTGCCGGATTATGAGGAGTCGGGCAACGAATACCGTTACGACGGCACCCGTGGGATCGACAAAGTGACCCGTAGTTGAGTAACCGCCCGCTAGGGCAATCGCCTAGCGAAAGTAGGGCCCGGAAATGAGCACTGCGACCTTGGCGCGCACACGTAGGGCAACGAAACGCACGCCCAGGTGGCGGCCCCCCGCGCGTAACCCCGCGTTGGAATCCGCGATTGCGGAGGGTCTCGCCGACGGGAAGGGAATGTTGTTGCGTGATCTCTGTCTAGGTGGCGACTGTGCCCGGGTGACCCTGGTGGGTTGTCCGGGCACAGTCACATCGCGAGACAGCGATGCACGGGAAGGAGAAAATAATGTCGAAGGAAACAGCCTCATGGCTGAACACGATGACGCTGATCGGTAACACGCAGTATCGCGGCACGGCATGGCATTACCGTGCCGACCAGCAGGGCGAGGAGCCTAACCACTATCCCGGGCCGATCCCGGTGTCTGACGTCGAGCGTCGGTTATTCAGATGGGAGGCTGTCGAACTGCCGGTGTACGTGCGGGTTCCGGCGGCCATCGACAGGATGGATGGGATCGACGACAACGGTAACCCGTACCGGTATCTGCCGCGAGAGCAGCGTAAGAACATCGCCGCGTCGGATGACTACTCCGATCTGGGGATGTTCAAGGAGGGGTACCGGCCGCATCAGTACCGGGAGTGGTTGCTCCACACGGTGGCGACCGTTCTGGACTCAGATCTAGGGATCAGCAGCGCGGGTCTGCTCCGGAACAGGGCGGTCGCGTGGGTGGAGGTGAGCGTACCCGAGTCGATCACGACACCGGATGGTGTGGAGTTCCGACCGAACCTGCTTGCGACAACCAGTTTCGATGGCTCCATCGCTACCACGTTCAAGCGCACCTGCACGATGGTGGTGTGCGACAACACCCGGGAACTAGCGCTGTCGGAGAAGGGCCAGACCTACAAGGCGCGGCACTCCAAACACAGCGGCTTCAAGGTAGCCGAAGCCCGGGATGCGCTGGCGCTGGTGCACACCATGGCCAGCGACTTCGCCGATGAGGTGGGCAGGCTGCTGGACTGGAAGGTCAGCGACAACCAGTGGCATCTGCTGCTGCGAGAGGTGATCCCGGCGGGTGACAGCAAGGGTGCAACAACTCGCGCGCTGAAACGGCGTAGCGAGATCAACCGGATGTACCGCTACGATTCCCGGGCGAATCAGTGGCACGGCACCGCTTTTGGGGTCGTGCAGGCGTTCAACACGTGGAATCACCACGATCGTCCCACCGCGAAAAGCACGGACCGGGCCGAACGCAACATGCTCGACGCGGTCACCGGCGGAACGGCTGCCGAGGACGTGAAGGTCCTCGCGGCGCTGAGCAAGATCACGGGATGACCCTCAATCAGCGCGACGGGCCAAGTATCGAGAGTTAGGCGCGGAATCCACGCGCTGTCACCGTGCCTGAGCCGCCGGTACCGAAGCGGAAATGAGAGAGGACGTCATGGGTGATCCGTCTGGGTCATCGGAGCGAAACGATACGTGCCTCGTGGCGATCGACGGGATGGGCCAGGCGTTCCCCGCTGTCGTCGCCGGGGAGCGCTGGAACGGGTGGGCACGGCCCGCATTCGATCAGGACGTGGCTCGCCAGGTGGTCGAGTGGATCAACACGACTCACGCAGAGAACCCAGACGCGTTAGTCCGCGCTCAGTGGGATGGCGACGTGATCGTCATCACCGATCCGAATACGCCGACAATTCAGGCTATCAGCCCGACCGGGTATCACCGGACACTGCGGGCCGCTCCGGGATCGGTGCAGGTGCATGGTGCTGGTTCGAGCATAACGGCTGAAAATTCGGACAGCCAAGCGCAGCGAGGAGCTCACCTGATCGCAGCTGCGGCCTGGAATGAAGAAGAAGGGGCAAGCAAAATGGGAGCTACAACGCCACGCGTCAACATGCGGCCGGTGGCGTCGCGGTAGCCGGACGTGACGAACAGATTATCGAGGTATCGCACGAACTGGGTGGCTGCCTGATTTCGATTCGGCCGCTCAAGGGCCGGCACCTGGGAAGCACGTGGCAGGCAACAGTGACGTGATCGTCGGTGTAGCCAACACCACCTGATCACTCACGCGTGATCTGAGAAACGGTCGCATCACGAGAGGGTAACAGGTGAGATGGGAGGGACTCCGCGATGACACGCAATTGCGAAAATGGCACGAGTATGCCGATGTTGGCCAGGGAGGTGGCCGCGGCGTTGGGCGACGGGTGGAGCAGTGAGGCCGGCGACTACGAGGATCGGGATGCGTTTCTGATCGGCCCGGAGGGCGCGCGGATCCTGATGGACAACAATGTTTGGCGCCGCAGCGAGCAGGGGCGCATCGTCCTACGCGGCATTACACCGCACGGACTGCACGAGTACGCGCCGATACGGGATCACACCACCGCGATCAGCGTGTCACAGACCAAGAACGCGACCCAGATCGCCAGGGATGTGCAGCGCCGGCTGTTGCCCAGCTACCGAGCATTCCTGGCGGCGGCACGGGTGAACAAGGAGCGCGGCGCGGCCCGCGACGCTGCCCGCGCCGCGCTGGCCGCGGAGCTGGCCACACGACTGGGCCCTGAGGTCACCGTGCGCGGTGTTGACGGGAACCTGCGCGTGGGCGACTACGCCGACGGCGGGACGGTGACGGTCCCGTTCAGCGACGGTGAGGTGCACTTTGACCTGCGGTTCCCGCAGCCGCTGGCCGTGGACCTGGCCACCGCAATCGGTGAACTGCGCGCGAAGGCGAGCGAGCAATGAGCGCCCTCACCATCAGCCACACCGCCGGCGAAGGCACCCTTGCCCTGGGCACCGCGAAGGGCGACGGCTCCGCCCCGATCCTCACGAGCTGGGGGTTGCGCTGGTCTCGCACCATCGGGACGGCCGGGGTGGGGTATCTGCCCCGCTCCCGTGACCGCGACCCGCACACCGACTGCATCAACGGAGTGGCGGGCGCGCTGCGCCAGGCGGGCTTCACCGCCGAGATCGCGATCGACACCACCCCCCGAGCGACGGCCGCAGTGGAAGCAGACCGGGCGCAACGGTCAGCCACGCGGGCGCACCGACTAACCGAGCGCTCTGCGCGACTGATCCACCAAGGCACCGACGAGTGGGCACGGGCCCGCGAGCTGGCCAACCACCTCCCGCTCGGCCAGCCCGATCTGGTCGATCACCACAGCTACCCACCTACCCGTCGATTCCGCGAACGCATCCACCGCATGCAAGACCGCGCGATCGGCAATCTGACAGCCGGCGAGCGCGCCGGACAGGCTGCCGAGGCGGCCCACGCCAACCAGCGTCACCACCTCAACGGCGCCACCACCGAACGACGAATCCAGCGCCTCGAAGCCCACGCCCGCGACCTGGCCCGCAAGATCTCCCGAGCCCAAGCCAGCAACGACACCGAGGCGCGAGCCGGTCTGGAACCCCGGGCCGCCAGGTCGCCAGCGACCTCGCCTACTGGAAGGCCCACCTGGCAGACCTGATCGCCAGCGGCACCTACCGCCAGTGGGGCCCGATGACTTCCAAGTCGGCGACTCCGTGAAGGCCTCCGGACGCTGGCACCAGGTGCTCCGAGTCAACCCCACGTCACTGACCGTGCCCAGCGTCACGCGCGGGAACGGGACGCACACGGCGCCCTACGACACGGTCACCGACCGCCGGCCAGCAACCCACACAGCAGAGCAGCGCCCGCCGGAAATGACCGAGCACCAGCAGCCAGAACAGGAACCGAGTGATACCGACAGGAGAAGGGAGGGGGCGTCATGCACCGTTTCTGCTACCACAAGGGCCTACCCGAGGCGACCGACACCGCGAGGGGACGCCGCGCCATCAAGGGCAACACCCACGACAGCGGCGCCTACGTCTGCACTTATCCGACGGTGTCGCCGTGAACGCCGACACCGCAGCGCTGGCCGACGCCTTGCGCGACGAGCTGCGCGCGGCACTGGAGATCCACCTCGAGGCGATCGTGGCGGCGGCGCTGGCCCGCATCGAGGGCAAGCCCGACGATCCACCGACCGGATACGACGACCGGACCGACGAGCAGCGGCGCGAGGATGCGATCCAGTGGCTGCGGCTGACGTTCACAGGCCGGTCATTCGAGGCCCTGGCCCGCGCGTCCTACACCGAGCGCGCGACCGCGGACTACCTCGACGCCGAGCACGCCACCCACGGCCACCTCCTCAACCCGGCCGCGCGGGCCCGCGGCATCGACCCCAACAGCCTGTTCTCCGGCTCGCAGACCCGCGCCCACAAATGGGCCAGCCCCGAGCTGATGCAGTGGTGGATCGAGCACGGCCGGCTCACCTTCGAGGAGCACTGCGCCGAGCTGCTGGGCTACGGCCAGACCGCCCACAACCTCCGCACCCTGCGCGCGCTCCGCTGAGACACACGGACCAATCGCTACCCAAGTGGAGGAGGGCTGAGCTGTGGATGCACTGGACAAACGCGACGTCACCGACGTGGCGAGGGCGCAGGGATGGGGTCCTGCCGCAGGGTTGGGTGGTGACCGCGGAGCTGCACCCCGACGACCACTACGACGATCCGCGCGACGCGGGCGACTGCTACGCGACCGACTTCGCCGTGCCCGACTACAACAACCCCGACAAGGGATTCTGCCAGCACTGCGACCAGATCATTACCAAGATCGGCGCCGAGCGTGCGCGCAAGCTGGACCTGGGCGACGTGAACGCGAACGCCTGGGCCGACCCCGAGGGGTCGGTGCACTGCCCGAACGCCGCACTGGTCGACTGCCCGGACTGCGACACCGGCGAAGACCATGACGGTAATCCGTGCACCCGATGCGACGGTGACTGCGCTGAACTACCCGGCCCGCACGAGCTCGCCGACCCGGTCGCGGTCACCGCGTGGCGCAACAACGACTGGTCGTTCTACGGCGTCATCATCGAGGTCCGCGACACGGCCGGCCGGGTATGGGGCCAGGGCAGCCTTTGGGGCATCGAGGGCGGCCTGTTTCCCCTCGTGCACGGAGACCGGCCGGATCGAGCGCAGGCACCTCGACCCCCTGGAGACCGCGGGCCCCAGTCCCCATCCGGCCCCGGAGTTGATCGACGAGACGCTCGGGATGGCACAGAACGAGCTGCGCAAGCACGCGAAGAGCGCACCGGTCATCACCCGAACCGGGAGCGAATGACCACCGCGAAGCTGATCAGCGCCCACTGCCCCGGCCATCGCTTACCTGATAACTCGCCCCAAGCCAGCAAGCCAGGGCTGAACCTGGCGCTCGTTTCGAACCGTCGTGCACGAGTGCGACGCCGCAGTCGTGATCGGTCCTTGTTCGGTCGCCCGTATTCCCGGAGGTGTAAACCGCGATATCCCCGACCCTGACTCTCACCGAGCGCACCGCCCGAGCGCTCGACCGGGCCCGTCACGCCGCTCCGATGATCGAGAGCCGTGAGCTTTCTGGCCGGAGTCGATACCGGGTGGTCTGGTACGTACCGTGGTCGCGATGTTCGGTCTCGATCCCGCTGACGTGCGGCGCTCGTCGCCTCGCTGGAATCCACCGATCAGCCGTGGTGGCTCGTCGCGCGGCTCGGCTCCGCTCGAAGCCCGCCATGACCCCGACCGTGCGATTCGCATAGCCCACGTCGCACTCGACGGCATTGAGCGCGGCGGGTGTCGTCTGGGCAGGCTAGGCGACGTCTATCTCGACGGTGGGTGCCGTTGTCGGCCGGCGCCGTGGTTCGATCTTGCGTGCTCGGGGTCGTCCGGTCTGTGAGTAGACGTAAGGTGCTGGTCGCAAGGGGGAGTGCGTATGACTCAGCTCAACTGGCGCGGCTGCGCTCAGTGTGAGAGCCCGGTGCCGGCCGATTCCGGTGACAGCTGCCTGGTGTGCGGGTCGCAGACGGGGCAGCTCTGGTCCGCGGAGCAGGCGGCCGGCCACTGCAAGGTTGGTGCACAGACGTGGCGGACCTACGGTTATGAAAACCGGATTCCAAGGTCAATCGGATACCACCCGGCGCTGGGGGTGGTGGTGTGGGATGACCGCGCGGTGATCGCGTGGCTGGCCGACGGCCGACCCGCGCAGAGCGGGCCGCGGGGGCGGCGAAAGTGACGGAGTCCGCGACGCCCTAGCGGCCGGTCGGTTGTGAGAGAGCTGGTGTGCAGGAGGGCGCGGTGCCGTGGATGGCGAGGACGGTGTCGGCGGCGAGTTGTTCCCATTGGGCGTAGGCGTTGGGGAGCCCGGAGCGTTGCACGGTCTGCGCGATCTGGGTGAGTGGGCGGGTGTTCCAGTGGGGGTCGTTGGTGATGACCGTTGTCTGCAGCGCCGCGTAGAAGCGTGTGGCGGCGTAGGTGGGGTTCATGATCTGCCCCACGGTGCCCCAGCCTGTGCTGGGGCGTTGTTGGAAGAGCCCGATGCTGTCGCGGTCGCCGTGGTCGAGGTTGTGCAGGCTGGATTCTTGGAGTGCGGTGGCGATCGCGATCACCCAGGCCCGCGGTGGTAGCCCTCGTTGTTGTCCGACGGTGACGATGAGCGCCGCGTTGGCGAGCTGTTCTGCGGTGAGGTTCAGGTGGCGCTGAGGGGTGGTCAGCGGTAGGCGCATGAGGTCACTCGACGTGGGGGCCAGCGCTGCCGGGGACGGGCTGACTGAGGGAGTTCCGGTGAGCAGGGGGAGGGGGTCGACCGGGCGGCCGCCGGCGAATCGTCCGCCTGGCCAGGCTTCGAAGTGCAGGTGCGGGCCGTTGGATTGGCCGTTGTTGCCGACCTGGCCGATGGGTTGCCGAGCGTGGATGTGTTGACCGGCGATGACGGCGACTCCTTGGGGCCACATGTGCCCGTACACGGTGGACAGCACGTGGCCGCCCAGGGTGTGGTCGATGACGATCCATTGCCCGAAGCCAGTGGCGGGACCCGCGGCGGTGACGGTACCGTCGGCGGCTGCGTAGATGGGGGTTCCTTCGGGTGCGGCGAAGTCCTGTCCGCGGTGCTGCTCGGGTGTCCCGGTGATGGGATTGGTCCGCGCGCCGAAGGGTGAGCCCAGCCGGTAGGTCCCGGGTGCTAGCGGGTAGCCCAGCACCGCTGGTGCTGACGGTCCGCTGGGGAGGCCGCAGGCTGTGAAGGGAGCTGGCGGTCCGGCCATGGCGGCGACGATGCCCCCGACGGTTCCGGCGATGAGGACCGTGATCATCACGACGGCGCCGACGACCGCACCCGCGAGTTTCAGCATGGTTTCCCCTCCCTCGCGGGGCGGGTGAGCTTTGGGTACTTCGGTGACCAGGCGGCCCCGGGTGGCACTGCCTGCCTTAGTGGTGGTTCAGCAGGTCCAGGTCAGGTCGGTGTCCTGCCAGGGCGGCATCGGTTCCGGTGGGCGCAGCGCCGTCGGACGATCGCGAGAGCCGGCCGGGCTTGGTGCGTGCCTTGGAGCTTGTAGGGCTGTGAGGTGTGGCCACGCGGTGGCGAGCTCGGACAGCGCCATACGCCCGGGCTGGGTGCTGTCGAGAGGTGACCAGATCGGTCCGGCTGGGGTGGTGTTGCGGAGGTGCTCGGTGCTGGTGGTGGCGAGGGGAACGGCCTGGGGGCGGGGCAGGCCGCGGGCGTACTGGGCCAATGTGGTGCGCGCGTGGGCTTCACGGCGGGCGGTGGCGAAGCACAGCAGCACCGGAGTGACGATCACGCTGGTGGCGGCCAGCTGCGCGTAGCCGGTGAGTTTCGCGGCCACCCGAGCGAGGGGGTAGGTGCCGGTGTCCCATTCGAGGAACCACTCGATCTCGCCGTGGTGGTCGCGCCAGCGACCGTAGGCGTCGGGGCGCACGATGTCTCCCCAGGTCGCGGTGCACCGGCTTTCGGGCCACCAGGCGCGTAGTTCCCGGTCTGGGTGGGCGCGGGCGTGGTGGATCAGGGTGGTGAAGACGCTGTTGACGCCGTGGGTGTGGGCCAGGCGCAGGGAGTGGGCGATGCCGATGGAGTGTTCGGGGCGGAACTTCAGGGCGGTGGGGTCGATGCCGTCCTCGTGGGCCAGAGCGTGGGCACCGGCGACGTCGAGGACGTAGAACATCGGTGCTCGGCCGGCGCCGATGTAGGGCTGGAATCGGTTGATGACTCGCCAGTAGTAGAGCTGGCGTAGCCGCAGGTTCGTGGCGCGTCGTGAGGGAAAGGCCAGTTGGGTGATCTGGGTGGAGGTCAGCACGCGGTGCTCGGCGAGCATCCGCGCGATCCACCGGTCGCGGGTGGTCAGCCGCGCGGCCAGGTGGGCGTGGTGCTCGGCGGAGACCGCCGCCCGCGTTGAGGGGCGTTGCGGGATCGGGATGCGAAGGTCATGTTGCGGTGTCGCGGACAGCATGGGATCAGCTCCACAGGTCGGGGCGTAGGTGGGGGTCTGTGCGCGCGAGGGCAGATGGGCCGCGATTCCGCGCCATCGGTGGGGGATGCCGCGTTCGGGCTGGGGTGTGTCAGGCGGCGCGGCGGGGATCAGGCACGGGCGCGTCGTCGGGGTCCTCGTCGGGTGTGGTGCTCTGCCGGCCGGTGTCGGGGGCATCGGCGGGGCGCTGGCGTTGTCGGCGGATCAGTTGTTCGTGCGCGGCGGCGCGGATGAGGGCCGCGCGTCCGGGGATCGCGGGTGGGAGGTCTTCGGTGAGCAGGGTGAAGGGCTGGGTCTCTTCCCCGTTGACGACGAGGCGGGCGGCGGCGTGGTAGACGCCGAGGTGGGACAGGTCGTGTTCGGACAGTCGCGGTGCGGTGTGCCGGGCGAGGTCGCGGGCGTCTTCCGGTCCGGCGGTGAAGAAGATCTTCGATCGGGCGTTGGTCGAGATGCCTTCTTTGAGTTCTTTGGGGAGTTGGCCGAGGTGTTGGTGGGCCAGGATCATCGAGAGTCGGTAGCCGCGGGCCTCGGCGAGCATGTCGTCGATGGCGTGGGGGAGGTTGAGGAAGTTCTGGGCTTCGTCGATGTAGAGGCCGGCGTCGCGACGTTCGCGTTGCGGGAGGTGTGCGCGGGCGGTGGCGGCTTGCCAGACGTGGGCGACGACCAGTGATCCGATCAGCCGGGTGGTGTCTTCCCCGAGGGATCCTTTCGGGATCCGGACCAGGCACAGGCCCCCGTCGAGCACGGTGGTCATGTCCATGGTGGAGGGGCCGGCGGCGATGGCCTTGACCACAAAGGGTCGCAGCAGGAACGCGCGGAGTTTGTTGAGCAGCGGCGCGACCGCCTGGGCGCGGGCACCGTCGGACAAGCGCTCATACCAGTCCCAGAATCCGCGGAGCACCGGGTCGGTGGCGGCGCCCCGCAGCCGGGTGCGGGTGGCGGGGTCGGTGAGCAGCCCGGGCAGTTGGGCCAGGGTGGGATGGGCGGAGGAGGCGCGCAGGGTGAGGCAGGCCGCGCGGAGGATGTCGTCGGTACGTGGCCCCCACGCGGCGGAGAAGACCCGGGAGAACACCGACACGAGGTTGTCCACCGCGGCGTCTTTGGGGCCTTCCAGCGGGTTGAGGCAGGGCACCGCACCGCGGGCGCCGGCGTCGAGGAGCACCACCCGGTGGGCGGCGTGCTCGGGCAGGCGCATCAGGATGTCGGTGACCAGGTCGCCCTTCGGGTCGATCACGACGGCGCCGCGGCCGTGTTCGGCGTCGGCGAGGATCAGCCGCGCCAGCAGGGTGGATTTCCCGGATCCGGTCGCGCCTAGCACGTGGAGGTGGTGGCGCGCGTCGGAGACGTAGAGCCCGACCGGGCGGGCGTGCCCGGTGTCGGAGACCCCGAGGGGTTTGATCAGCGCGCCGGTGGTGGGGGTGTTCGGTGGTGGGGGCACCGCCCGGGCGCCGGCCCGTGCTAGTCCGGGGATGGTCTCATCGGTGGGGAGGTGGGCGATCGCGGCGAGTTCGGGCACCGACAGCAGATCACCCCGCCGCAAGCATCGGTGGTGCAGTACCGCCAGGGGGTGGCGCAGGCGGGTGCGCCGGTAGTGGTTGTGCCCGGTGAACGTGCTCAGCGCGGAGGCCAGCGCATGCGCCCGGCCCCGGAGCTGATCCGAGAGGCGCCCGGCGTGTTCGGCGGGAGCGTGGGCGGGAAGCGTGGTGGTGACCGCGTAGCGCAGCACGGTCTCCCACTGGGAGCCGAGCTGCTTGGTGACGATGGCGCGGTCCTGCGCGGCGAAGGCCAGCGAGGTCTGCGGGTCCAACGCCGGCGTCGTCGCGGTGCGGGGGCGTGTCGTGGCGGGGGTGAGCAGGTCGAGGATCCGCCCGATCAGATGGGTGGAGCGCCCGGCGTGTAGGTGCCGCCCGGCGCGGCGGGCCGCCGCTACTCGGCGGCCGGTGACGGGTCGGGCGAGGAGTTGCACGCAGGCGTGGTCCTCGACGCCGAGCCCGACCGGGGCGCCCAGCAGGGCCCGTAGCGGGTCGGTGGGGAACTCGCTGCGGATGGGCAGGGCTTCGGAGCGGGCGAGGCGCAGCGCGCCGCCGGTCACCAGCCGCCGTCGGCCCGGTGGCGTGGCGGTGGGCAGGGGTGGGGTCGCGGGGGTGGTGCGGGTGTGCGCGCCGGGCCAGGCGGCTTCGATGGCGCGTTCGACCATCTCCGGCGGGACGGGTCCGGGTACCCAGAGCTGGATAGTGACGCCGTCATGGGAGAACACGAACTCGAACGCCAGGTGCGGTTGCCCGGTGGTGAGGCGTTTCCACGCCGGTCGCAGCAGCCCGACCAGGTTGGACCACAGTGCCTGTGCACCGTCGGGGTCCACGGTGGGTGGCGCGAGGATCGTCACCGTCCGGGCGTGCTCGTGCAGGCGGTCTTGGCAGCGTCGCCACCACCAGCGGCGGGCCACCATCGCCACGGCAAGCCACACCAGTAGCGGGGGCAGGGCGACCGGGCCCCAGGTCAGGCACCATGACCAGGCTGTGTCGACGATGGTGTGGATGGTCGACCACGGGTCTTTGAGCAGGTCCGCCAGCGGCCCGCCAGGAACGGGCGGAGGGTCGGCGGTAGGAGAGGGGCGCATGAGGTGGTCCTCCGGGGTCGCCAGAGCTGGGTTGGGGTCTAGACGGCGGTGAGGTCGATGTCCTGGTCACCAGAGAGGTCGAGATCGGTGTGGGCGGTGTCGTCGTCGGGCAGCGCGGCGAGTTCGGCCGGGTCGGTGGTGACCAGCCGGTGTTCGGCCTCGGATGCGACGGCGGCGAAGGCCACCCGCTGGGTGCCGGCGCAGAGCAGTCCCTGCCCGGTGTCCGCGGAGAGCAGGAATTGTCGTTCCCCTTCGGACAGGGAGAACGTGCGGGTGATCTCGTCGATGGCTTGCGGGGCCTGGCGCAGCAGGATCTGGGTGGCGGCGTTGGCGATGACTGCCTTGCCGAGTTCGGTGCCCAGGACGTCGCCGACGTCCTGGGTGGCCACGGTGAGCCCGGCCCAGTGTTTGCGGGCTGATTTCGCTGCCTTGAACAGGAACTGGGCACCGGCGGGGTCACCCATGAGCAGCCAGGCCTCGTCGACGATGACCAGGCGGGGCCGACGCTGCGCGGGGTGGGTGATCCGCCGCCAGATCGCGTCGAGGGTGAG
Organism: Actinomycetota bacterium; assembly: GCA_030854185.1. Taxonomy (GTDB): domain Bacteria; phylum Actinomycetota; class Actinomycetes; order Mycobacteriales; family Pseudonocardiaceae. The sequence continues at coordinate 14,703 of JALYTS010000042.1, forward strand.
CAGGGTGCCGACGGGTTTGAGCTCATCAGCGAGGTCGCGCAGGGAGAACACGACCAGGTGCCCGTCGGGCCGGGTGGTGGTGGGCCCGGCGAACAGGCCTTGGAAGGCGCCGTCGGTGTAGGGGTGTAGGCGCTGGGCCAGCTCGCGTGCGGTGTCGCTCCCGTAGGTTGTGATGGTGTCGCGCAGATCGCGGAGCAGCGGCGCGGGGCGGGTCCAGGTGCGGGCGTCGGCGCTGATCCCCGCGCGCTGGTAGGTCGCGGTGATGGCGTGATCGGCCAGCGCCCGTTCGTCGGCGGTCAGGGGTGTGCCGAACAGCACGGACAGGAATGTGTGTAGGAACAGGGCACGGCGGGTGAGGCTGTCTGCGGGTGCGCTGCGGTGCCCGTCGGGATGGGTGTGCACGGGCAGTTCCAGCGGGTTGAGCCGGACTCCGTCGGCGCCCAGGGCCAGGTGGGTGCCACCGACGGCGTGGGTCAGGCGGCGGTATTCGTCCTCGGGGTCGAGGATGGCGATCTCCACTCCCCGGTACAGCGACCGCAGGGCTTCGAGTTTGACCAGGTATGACTTCCCGGCGCCGGAACGCCCGAGGATCACCGAGTTGTGGTTGGGCAGGGCGAATCGGTCCCAGTGCACCAGGCTGGGGGAGCCGAGGTTGTAGCCGTAGAGCACGCCGGCGGGCGCCCCGGCCGAGGTGGGGTCCGGTGGTGGTAGGTCGGGGCTGGTGAAGGGGAACGCGGCGGACAGCGCTGAGGTGTCGAAGGTGCGGGTCATGGCGAGCAGGTCCAGGCCCATGGGCAAAGACGCGGTGACCCAGCCCTGCAGGGTCCGGTAGCTGGTGGGTTTGGCGTCGAGTAGCAGGCTCGCGGTCAGGGAGCGCAGCGCGCTGATCTCGTCGGCGAGCTGTGCTTCGCTGCTGGCGTGCACGGTCAGGTACAGGCCGAGCCGGAACAGGCGGCCTTCACCGCGGGCGACGCGGGCGGACAGGTCGTAGGCGTCTTCGGTGGCGGCCTCGACGTGCGGGTCGAGCAGACGGCCGTGCTCGGCGCCGTGCCGGCGACCGGATTCCAGCCGGGCGAGTTGCTTGCGGAGCCCCTCGGTGGCGGTGGTCGGGTCGATCGGCTCGATGTGCAGGGAGACATCGACGCGTCCGGGGTAGCTCAGCAGGGGCGCCAGCCATCCGGCGTGGACCTCCCGCGGATAGCCGACCACGGCGAAGCTGGCGAGCCAGTCATCGCCGACCTGCAGGTACCGCGGGCCTACCTCGATCGCGTCGGGCCAGAACCCCGGCGATTCCGACGGTGGCGGGGTGTGCGGGCGGGTCCGTGGTCTGGGGTGGGCCATGGTGATCAGCTCCAGTCCTCGGTGTCGGGTGGGGTGGTGATGACCTCGTCGGGATCGGCCAGTTCCGTCGCGGGTGGGATCGGCGAGTCGGGTTGGCAGGTCGCGGCGAGCACGGCGGTGGCCTGGGCGGCGTCCAGTGCGGTGAGGGTGATCCCGGCCGCGCTGAGCAGGTCGGTGGCTTCGGTGACGCGGCGGATCAGCCGGGACTGAGCTGCCCGCCGCTGCGGCGAGCTGGGATCGGTGTTATCGGGGCGTGAGCGTGACCGCAGCCGACCGCCAGTGCCGGTGGTCAGGCTGGGGGCGAGGGGTTCGCGGAGCACCAGCAGGATTTGGCGGCGCAGCAGCTCGGTGTGCCGGGCGAGGTGGGTGAGGTAGTCGGCGTGGTCGTGCGCGGCGGCTTCCAGCGCGGGGTGGGGCAGGTGCCCGGCACGCTCGCGGAGTTCCGTGATCTGCCCGGAGAGGTCCAGGCGTTGCGCGCGGATGAGGATCTGCACCGGCGCGGTCAGGCTGTGCAAGTAGCGGCCGAAGGCGGCCACGATGCCGTCCTGCTCGGTGGGTGTGCGCAGCGAGAAGTTCACGGTGCTCGCGGCGGCGATGAGAGCGAGTCCCTCCCGCCCGAGGTCGACGATTCCCGCCTCGCTCACCGCTCGCGCGGGGAGTTCCAGACCACCGAGCGGCTTGGGGGCGGGCGCGGCGAACGGTGCGAGCCAGTCGGGCATCTCCGGCGCGGCGCTGGCAGGGCTGGTGATCAGGCGGCGGGGGGCGAGGCGTTGGCGGATCGCGGCGAGCAGCAGCCGGTCCAGACTCATCCCGTCGCGGCGCAGCATCACCAGTGCGGCCACGGTGATGACCAGCGGGATGGCCAGTGCCAGAAAGGCGGCGAGCGGCAGGATCGGTCGGGTCAGGCTCCACCCGCTGTAGAGCAGGATCCCGGTCACCGCCAGCACCGCGACCTGCCGGGCGGTGAGCCCGGCGAGGATCTTGTCCTCCCGGTCCACGTCGGCGGGGATTCGCACCGGTTGGGTCACGGCCGATCACCTCCTGAGGTGGTGGGTCGAGGTGGGCGCACGCGGGGCAGATCCAGCGGCTGCGTTCGCTGTCGGGCAGATGGGGTGCGGGGCGCGCGCGGTGGCGATGCCGCGGGTAGTGGTGCCGGTCGGGTGGGTGACCGGGGGCGGGGCGGCGCGGTGATCGGGAGCGGGTAGTGCCCGTCGCGTTGGAGGGCCGATTTGTTCTTCGGCCATTCCCCGCCCGCGGGAAGTCTCCCTTGGTGGGCAGGCGCCGGTCTTGTTCCGGGATATTGGTCGCGGGAATGCGGTGAGACCCGGGGATAGGGATCCATCGGTCCCGATCTGGGTCCTGATTTAGGTCCGGGTCCGGGTCCGGGTCCCGGTCGTGGTGTTGGTCTCGGTCCTGGCCCCGGTCGTGGTGTCGGCCCCGGTCGGGGTTTTGGTCCTCCCGGTCCTGGTCCTGGCATTGGTCGGGGTCTTGGTCCCGGTCCCGGTCTTGGTGTGGGCTTTGGTCCTGGTCCGGGTTTGGGCGGTATACCTCCGCTTCCGTTACCGCGACCGCGGCGGGTGCCCGCGGGGGTGGTCCCGCTGAGGCCGCGGAGCGCACCGAATGCTTTGGCAACGAGGACGCCTTTGACGAGCGTGCCGAGGAACGAGCGGCGGTTGCTTACCCGAAGCGAGGAGAGAACCCAGAACGGGACTTTGATCAGCACCCACATCAGGGCTATCGCCACCAGCATGTTCACCACGCCGGACGTGTCGGGGCCGAGCAGGGTGAATCCTGGCGCGAGAAAGACGCGCAGCGCGGTCACCAGAACGAAGGATTGGGCGAGCTGAACGGCCAGGCACCCACCGAACGCTTTCCACCACCAGCGGGCGATCCCCTCCGTCTGCGGCACCGCATGAAACATCAACAACAGCGGCGCCCCAGCGACGAGAGTGACGACCAGCACGACCCTCACCACATAGGTAAGCAACACCGCGGCCAGCATTACCGCGAGGACCAACCCGAGCACCACGGCGAACAGCGCGCCACCCATCCCCGCAAAGATCATCGATTTGAGTGCTTGGGCGGCGGAGACGTCATCGACTCCGCCCGCCAGAAAACTTCGGGCTAGCGCATTCGCGATCGTGATGGCCTGGGTGGCAATCCACAGTGACAGCGCCCCAGCGAGAAACCCAACCATGATCCTCGGCAGGACTTCCTTGATCGATGTTCTGGTTTGGAGAGTTTCGTGGGCCATCACCACGATCCCGGCGGCCAGGATCAGCGTTGCGTAGAGCGCCAGCACCATTTGCCACGACGATTCCCACAGCTGGCCGATCCTCGGCAGTTGGTCGGGTGTCGGTGTGGTCAACAGTGTGGCCGCCAACAGATCCAGGAACCGGTTCAACGCCGGGGTCACCAAATGCATCAGGAACGAATCAATCGCCTCGCTGACACACGCGGGAATATCGGTGAAACCGCAGCCGCCTCCGCCGCTGTCAGGTGCGGAGGGGGGCTGCGCCGGCGGTGCTACCGGTGCCGCGCCCGGCTGCGGCAGGCAGTCCACACCCGCGCACGGCTGCGGTGCCCCGGGGCCCGGAGTTGGTGCTGGTGTCGGGGCGGGGGTGGCATCGGGTTGGGCGCCCGCGAAACCCGATGCCACCCCTATGCCCATCATCACCAGGATGATCAGGAGGATCCCGCGCGCTAGCGCGTCGCACCGACCTACGCGTGGCGCCGTGTGGCGTCGGGGCCAGGCGCTGGTCCGCACTGGGGGAGTGGCGGTGGTGGGCACGGGGTATCAGAGCCCCACGATCCCGGCCAGGATCTGCACCACGAGCGGGGCGAGCGCGGTCAACGCGTAGCCGAAGGCTGCGGAGCGGAACGCGGATTTCGCCTTCTCGATCTCACTGGGATTGCCGGCGGCGGCGACATACCGCACCCCGCCGACGGTGAGGAACACCGTCGCTAGCAGCGCCAGGATCCCCATGATCCAGTTCCGGATGTTCGTCAGGACTGTGCTGATGTCTGGGGCCAGGGCGAGCACCACGGTGGTGTCGGCCCATGCGTTCGGTGCTGTCCGGATCGCCAGCACCACGACCACGGCGAGTGCAGCGCCCAGCGTTCGGCCTTGCCGGTGGTGGGGTGGCGGCCACCAGGAGCACCGCTGCGCGGCTGGACGGGGTGATGGCTCGAGGGTGCGCTGCGACTGGGATGACGGTGGGGGATCCGCCGCTGGGATCGGCGAGGGTGGTGTCACGTGCATCGGGGAGCCTCCGGTTCGTCGCTGGGAAGGGGGGCGGGCAGGCTTCGCCCGCGCTGAACAAGTCGGGTCTGCTCGGGGGAATCAGACCGACGTCATACGCGGTCATTGGCTACTCGGCGTGACCGCTCGGGGGTGTCCGGGCCGCTGCGCAGCGCCAGACGGTTGGCTGCCAGATGGGGGGTGGGGTCGTCGTGGGCCGTGGGCGGGGTGAGCTTCGCTTGCTCGCCCAGCCAGGCGTGCAGCCGCTGTTCGGCGCGATGCCGAGCGCGCTGGGTCTGGCCGTAGGATTGGTGGTGGGCCGCGGCCCACTCGGTGAGGCTGGTGTCCTCCAGTCGGGTCTGGCCGATCAGGGTGGCCTCGGTCTGCGTCAGAATCCCGGCCGTGACGGCCCGGGCGAGGATCAGATCCGGGTGCCCGGAGGGCAGCGGCGGGGGCTGCGATGGAAACTCCTCGACCGGTCGGGGGGTGTCGATCGCGTCGATCAGGGCCCGGTACCCGGCGTTGTAGGCGGCCCAGCGCAGCCGGTTGACGATCCCGGCTCGCGTCACGTCGATCGTCGCCAGGGCGTGGAGAAATCCGGTGAGGACTTCGGCGTGGATGTCGCGGGGGTCTTGGGCGAAGCGGGCGGTGAGCCCGGCTGCCGTCCGGGTGAGCATCGGCAGCGCCAGGCCGACTGCCGCGATCGTCCAGGTGGGTTCTTGCCGGCGGGAGCGGTCGATCACATGTCGCCAGACCTGGTCCCACACCTCGCGTGGACACCCCGTGCTGAGCAACAGTCGCCCGAGCTCGTCGAGGGGGATGTTCCGGTCGGGGAGATGGTCGAAGCACCGGCCGTCGATGCTGAGCGGCTCGGGCCCTTGGGTGAGCCATCCGAAGGCGCGGCGCGCGGCTTGCAGGGGGTGTGATGGCCACCCTTCGTGGTGGGTGTCGGGGCGTGTGCCCATTGCTTTGGCTCCTCTCGCCGTGGCGTCGTGAACGCCGTTGAGGAAGCCACCCGGGGGACAAGGAAGCGCACGCCGAAAGCAAAGAGGTGACTAAAACGATCTCCTTGTCATGACAGAAGAAGATCGCAAATGTGATCAGCTTATGAGTGGTGTCCAACGCTGACAATGCCCTTGTGAGCTGTGTCGTTGTCAGCTCTTAGCCACTTTTTGTCGGCCGTGCCGCACCGGTCGGACGCCAAGGGAAAAGATCTTGCCCAATTCTGGGGGAGATCATGAATGGTCGGAGTCGAGCGGATGTTGTCGCGCGGGGCGCCGGGCGACTGCTGACCTTCCGGCCTGACCTCGACCGCTCCCGCAGCGGCCACGGCGGGCGGCTGGCAGTGACATGGCGTGGTCATCACCCGGGGCGCGCGGCAGCGTCGCGTCAGTTCCGATCCGCCGGTCTGATCGGCCCCGCCTCTCATGACTTTGTGGGCGTTGTGCACCCGTCCCGCTACCGCCTGGGAGCCTCCACATGCCTCGCTCCGACGCATCCCGCCGCGACCGCCCACGGGCGCTACACCCCCGAGGTGTCCCCGTGACACCATCCAGACCGCGTCACTCCAGGACCATCCCTGGCCGCCGGCCTGAGTCTCGCGATCCGATGCCCACCACCACGGTCCGGGTCTGTCGACTGGCCCATCCGGTACGTCTGCCCGCGGCCACCGGCGCGGCACTGGGCACCCTGGTGATCAGCTACACCCGGCCCGGCGACCGGGTCCTGCTCGCCGACGCGCCACCGGCATGGCTCCCCGCCCGGTTCCGTCCCGCCTCCGGTGAGCGCCAAGACCAACTCGTCCGCGCGGTCTCCCGTCTAGGCCGCCACCCCGCTACCGACCCCACCCCGCACCGCCCGCGGGGCGGAAAGGGTGATCACCGCACAGAGGGTCCGAATGTGCACCCGACCGGCTTCGAACTGATCATCGCCGGCATGGACCCGCGGACCCCCGACACGACTCGGCTGGCGGCCTGGGCCGCGCAGCTGACCCCGACCGGCACCCTCACCGTGCTCACCCACAGTCACCGGCGTGGCGGGGTGCTCACCGGCCGGGAACCGGACATTGCCCTCGCCGCCACCGCGGCAGGACTGGTTCTGGTTGACCGGCTGATCCTGCTGCACCAACAGCCGCATCCGCCCGGCGAACTCAGCGAGGCGCACCGTCGAAGTGTGATTTTGGGCGGCCACCAACCCATCCACAGCACCGTGCTGGTGTTCACCCCCGCCGGGGGGCGGGCATGAGAGAGTCCTCCCGCGCCCGCCCGGTCAGCGTGTGGGACACCGGCCGGGAGAGCCTGCGCAGCCAACTCCGCCGCCGCTACGTCGCGGCCACCCGAACCGACGCCGCGGCGCTGCCCCCGGTGCTGGCGCGGCACCTCATCGAGACCTACACCACCCCCGGTGGCGTCGTGCTCGACCCCGACGCCCGCGCGGGTGTTGTCCTGTCCGAAGCGCTGCGAGCCGGTCGCGATGGGGTCGGTGCGCACCACGACGGGCGGTGGCGACGGGTATGCGCAGCCAACCTTGACCGCGCCCGCGCGGAGGCAACAACGGGCACCGTGACTCTGCTCGACGGGCTCGACGACCCGAACGCGGCCCGGCTGCCCGGTGCCATCGACTTGGTCCTCACCGCTCTGCGCCCCTGCCCGGACAGTGACCCCGCCCGGCTGTTGGCCGCCCTGGCCGCCACGCTGGACACGGTCGCCGACTGGGTCTGGCCCGGCGGGCACATTGTGATCACTTGCCAGCCCTGGCACCGACACGGGCACCTGGTCGATCTGCCCGGCCGTACCCGCCGGATCGCGGACGGGATCGGGCTGCTCCCGGTCGATCACTGCATCGCGCTAACCGGGCCGATCCGTGGCCAGCACGTCCACGCCCGCGCCACCGGCCGTCCCAGCCTCCTGCGCGGCAATGGGCGTGGGCGCACTCCACTCGCGGTCCCGGTGCATATCGACGTCCTGGTATTCCGGGTCATCACGCACAACCCCTCGGCCTCACCGAGGTATGCCACACCAGGCCCCATTCGCATATGCCAGCAGACGCCCGCCGCGCTGAGCATCCTCCGTTGTCCCGCCGATGATCTGGGAACCGCAGCGTGACACCCCGTCTCTATTACCGCGATAGCACTCTCACGCTGCACACCGGAGACGCCATCGACGTGCTCACCGTCCTTCCCGATGACAGCGTGCACTGCGTCGTCACCTCACCGCCTTACTGGAGGCTGCGTGACTATGGCACTGCCAGCTGGATCGACGGGAACCCCTCCTGTGCCCATTCCGTGCGCCGCGGCAGCACCTGCGCGGACAGTCATCCGATCGATCGATCGATCGATGCGGGCGGTGCGAGCCGCGAGGACCACCAATACGGGCGGGAGGCCACGCCCGAGGATTACGTGGACACTCTGCGGGCGGTCTTCGCGCAACTGCGTAGGGTCCTGGTCGATACCGGCACGGTGTGGCTGAATCTGGGCGATTCCTACAGCGCCGATCCAACCGGACGGACTGGGAATGAGTTAGAAGCCAACATTCTGTCCGGGACGACCGTGACGGGGCTCCTCGGGGAATCGTGGGGCGATGCTAACCGTACTCGGTTTGTTCCGCGAAAGAACCTGTGGGGTATGCCGTGGAGGGTGGCGTTCGCGTTGCAGTCCGAGGGGTGGATTCTGCGCAACGCCATCGTGTGGCACAAACCCAACGCCATGCCCGAATCGGTCCGGGACCGGCTGTCCACACGCTATGAGATGCTGTTCCTGTTCACAGCGAAGCAACAGTACTGGTTCGACCTGGATGCCATCCGCGAACCCCTGGCCCGGCCCGAGGAGCTCACAGAAGGCATCGTGATCGGGGGATCACGCAAAGGCCGCCACGCCGGTGTCGAGTCCACCGCTCGACGCCGCGGACACAGCACCTACGGCAAGTACTCCACCACCGAGGCATTCACCGGAGGTCCTCCCGGGTCCGCGATGAGCCCCACCGGGTATCGGCACACCACCGCTCATCCGCGAGGCCGCAATCCCGGTGACGTGTGGTCGATGCCCACCCGCCCGTTGTGGGAGGCGCACTTCGCGGCGTTCCCGATCGATATTCCGCTTCGCTGTATCGGCGCGGGATGCCCACCCTCGGGAACGGTGCTGGATCCGTTTAGTGGTGCGGCCACCACCGGCCTGGCCGTCCGGCAACTGCACCGTTCTTATCTCGGCGTTGACGTAAGCCCCGAGTTCCACGCCATCGGGTTGGGCCGCCTCGGCCTCGACCCGGCTAGCAGCGACCGATCGAGGAGGGCGGCATGAGCACCAGCCACTCCGCCGCTGCCGACGCAGCCTGCGATGGCAGTGTGTTCTACCGCGCTGAGGGCCTGACCCGCTACACCGGCGACGCGCTGACCGCCCTGCAGGATCTTCGGGGCGATTCAGTGGACTGCGTGGTCACCTCCCCGCCCCACTGGCGGCTGCGGGACCACACCACCACCGACTGGTCCGGCGGCCGAACCGGGTGCCCGCACCTGGCCAGCATCCCCACCACTCCGGCCGGACCCCGACGGCTGCTCGCAGTGGTTTTGTCGCTCCGGCAACCGGTCGACGACCAGCACGCTGCATAAGCGCGACACGCCGCACCGTGCCGCTATGACGCCAGACGGCCATGGCGCAAACCGACCCCGGCCACCAACGCCACCGGCTCGTATCGGCTCACCGCCACCTGACCTTGAAACCAGGAGCGCTACATGACCACCTCTTGCGCATTCGTCGGCTTTCCGGCAGCACGAGCCCACCCATTGGGGGCCTGCGTGTGCCCGCGGCCAACGTTAGAATCCGAGGCCCAGCCTTCCCCGCTGGCCGCTGCCATCGCGCCGTTCAGGACGGGCAGACCAGCATCGATGATCAGAGGGAGACAGTCGATAGGCATGCCCGGGCGACCGGCCCGGACGGCTCTGGCGGTCCGCTGCGAGATTACCTATGTCCGGTAGCGAACCCGGCCGCTTTCCGGCAGCAGACCCCGACCCGGAGATGACCGTGGAAATTCGGCTGGCCCAGGGGGCAGAGGCACAGCACCTGCGTATCGAGCAGGCCCGAGTGATCTGGGAGGTGACGCAGTGGGTGGCCCAGAGGCGATCCGAGACTGGATCCGCACCCAGGGTGGCCTGAGCGCGGTCCGTGGCCTGTACACACCCGGCCGCCACGACACCGACAGCAGCACGCTGTGTCCGGCCGACGTGATCACCCCGGTGGCGTTCATGGGCCGGACCTCCACCGAGGACCAACAAGACCCCGTCGGGTCTCTGCTGCGTCAACTGCGCATCTCCCAGGCCGCGCTGCCCGAGGGATGTGTCGTCGTCGCGTACTTTTACGACGTCGAGTCCGGGCGCAAAGACCTCGCTGCACGCGGTCAGCATCGTTTCTACGATCACCTGGCCATCCCGATCCCGCGCGATGGCAGCATCCAGGACCTGCTGGGCGAAGCGACCAGGCCAGATTGCCGGTTCAGGGCCGTGATCTGTGAGCAGATCGACCGCGTCGCCCGCACGACCTACTACGGCACGTTCATCGAGCACCAGCTCAAAGACGCCGACATCGCCCTCTGGGCCGCCGACGAGCGCATCAACCTCGGCTCCGCCGCGATCACCGACCCCACCAACATCCTGACCCGACGCGTCAAGCAGGGCATCGCCGAGTGGTACGCCCTGGACATGATCAAACGCGCCCGGGACGGGTTCGAAACTCACACCGACCAGGGCTACAACGTCGGCAAACCCTGCTATGGCTTCCGCGCTGCCCAGGTCCGACTCGACCAGCGTTCCCACCCCGACGCGAGACCTCCCCAGCTCGATACGGCCCCGGGGCCGCCGGCGGGAGGCGGGCATCGCGGCAAGGGACGCATCGGGCCCCGGACCAAGACCAAGCTCATCATTGAACCCACCGAAGCGGCCGTTGTGGCCACGATCTACCAGTGGCGCATTTCCGGGCGGCTGGGTTATCAGGCCATCGCTGATCGCCTCAACCGTGATCTAGTCACCAACCCGCCACCCGCCCCGCCTAATCCCGACCGGGCGGTCGGGTTCTGGACCCCGGGCAGCGTTCGCGACGTGCTCACTCAACCCAAATACACCGGATACATGGTGTGGAACCGGCGGGCCACCAAGACCCGACGCGGCAGCCCCAACCCCATCGACCAATGGGTGTGGTCCTCCCACCCCACCCACGAGGCGATCATCACCCTGGACACCTTCATCACCGTGCAGCAGATCGTGCGCCGTCGCGAACGCTCCCGCACCCAGCCCGGCGCCAACACCCGCCATCCCCAGACCAAACGCAGCTACCTGCTGCGTTCCTACCTGTTTTGCACTCTGTGTGGGCGGCGCATGTTCGGCAAGACCCGCCGCCTGTGCGCCTACTACGCTTGCGCCCCCAAGAAGGGCTACATCCCCGACGGCCACCCCGACAGCCTCTGGGTCCGCGAGGTCAGCCTCCTCAACAGCCTGCACGAGTTCCTCACCCACCACGTCTTCGGCCCCTACCGGCACTCCCTGCTCGCCTCGACCCTGACAGACATCGACCGGCAAGCCGAGCACGCCCGCGCTCAGCGCATCACCACAATCAAGAAAACCATCACCGACAACGACACCCGCCGCAAACGACTCATCCACACCCTCGAAGTCACCGACGACATCGATCAGGACTTCATCCAGGACATCCAAAACCGTCGGGCGCAGATGAAAGCCGAGAACACCAAACTCCAGACCGAACTAGACGAACTCGAACAGCACGTCCACGAACAGCCCAACCCCGACCTACTCAACGCCCTACCCGTTGGCACCTGCGACCTCGCCGACCTGCCCGAGGACATCACCCGGCGCCTCTTCGAAGCGCTCCGTCTAGAGGTCCACTACGACAAGCAAAGTAACACCGCCGTATGCCGCATCACCCTCACCGGCGAAACCATCCCCGCCGTCCAGCAGGCCGCAAACGACGGCGTCGTCATCCCCCTCCGACCTCACAACACCTCACCACACCAGCCGCAACGCAAGATCGACAGCCGTCCCAGCGCAGCCGCACCCCTGTTCCCATCTGTTACGTGCCCCCGGCAGGATTCGAACCTGCGACACACGGTTTAGGAAACCGATGCTCTATCCCCTGAGCTACGAGGGCTGATCTGCGGCTTTGTCGGGTCCGGAGCCTACCGTGCTGGCTCTGGTCCGCGTCTGGTCCGCGGGTTTGGCTGGGCCGTAGAGTCCACGGCTGGTGCCGCGGGCAGTGTCTCATGGTCTTGATCGGCTGTGAGAGCGGCCGTGATCTGGTCATTGATCGTGTCCTCCTGTCCGTCGATGCAGTTGGCGTAGATCTTGAGCAGTACCGCCACGTCGTGACCGAGCCGCCGGGCGACCTCGGTGGCGGGGACGCCGTTGTTGAGCCAGAGCGACGCCGCCGCGTGCCGCAGGTCGTAGGGTCTGCACGCCAGCGGGGAGTGGACCTGCTCCTCAGTGAGTGCTGAGATCCGTGCCCTGGCCCAGGCCCGTCGCGCGCTGGGCTCGTTGAATGGGCCGCCGCGCTCGTTGTGGAACACCCGTCCGGCTTCTCCGGTTCCGAAGGTGTCCAGGTGTGTGCGGAGCAGGCTGACCAGTTCGGCGGGGATCGGCACGATCCGCACCGTGTTGGATGCTCGTCGCTTGAGCGCGCGACGGTCCCGAGCCTCACCGTTGTCAGTCCACTCCGAACCAGCCCAGGGCTCGGATCGGGCAAGTTGGAGCCGTCCCCAGCCTGCCGCCGGTAGTTCGCAGTCGCCGGCCCGCAGCGCCACCACCTCGGCCGGCCGCATGCCCGCGTAGTACAAGCACCCGAAGAACGCCACCAGGTACTCGCCCCGGCGAGGCTGGCACCGCACCGCGTCGAGCAGCGCGCGGACCTGTTTCGGGCTGGCGACGACCCGGCGGTCCACCGATTCCGCCACGTCGGGTGCCGTCCACTGCACCTGGTCGACGGGATTGGTCGCCAACAGCCGTCGCTCGACGGCGAGTCCGAGCGCGTTGTAGAAGACGGCGCGCTTGCGGTAGACACTGGTCGCCGCCGCGGGCTTGCCGTCCAGGCGCACCGTGAGGGCGTCGAGCACGCTGCGGATCACGGTCAGATCGCGCAGCGACGACACCGGCCGCGAGGCACCCGACACCCAGGCCAGCGCGTCGGCGACCTCGGCTGAGGGCGTGCCGGCGGCGCGGCGCCCTGAGTTGAATGCCCAGCCGAACAACGCCCGGCGGATCACGGCGTCGTCTGGCCGGCCACGGCGGGGGAGTAGCAGCGCCATCGTCACCGTCGTCAACGCTTCCGCGATGGATTTGCGAGACTTCGCCGCCGCCCGCGGCCACTTGGCGTCCACGTAGGACACCGCGTGGTCGAACCACGGCACATCTCGCGCTCTGGATTCCGGCAGCCCGGTGACCTCGTCGAATGGTTCCCCAGCACGCGCGGCCGCCATCAGTTCGGCTCGGAAAGACTCGGCCAGCGCACGAGTCACAAACGTCTCCGCGTGCGACCGACCAGCGACCAGCCATCTGACTTGATACGGCTTCTGCCGATCACGTTTTCGGATGCCCCACATCCGAAATTCGTAGCTACTCACCTCAAACACTCCTCCAGATCACACAACCAGGAATCCAGGTCACGGCGTCGAATACGAACATCGCCGTTAGGCAGCTTCAGTGCCTTCGGTCCGCGTCCGAGCTGACGCCAGTAGTAGAAAGTCGATCGAGGCACGCGCAGCTCAGCAACGACCTCTGGAATGGTCAGGTATTCCTCCGCCATCGTCGCTCCCATAGCGCTTCTTGTAGTGGACCTATGCCGCCTCCCGTGCCGCTTGTCGTTGTTCGCGTGCTCGGGCGGCAGCGGACAGTGCGAGGGCGGCGTCTCCGCCGGTGAGGTAGCCGACCCCGGTGAACTCCCAATGCGAGACGACGAGCGTGGTGTCCTGCTCGTCGGGCAGTAGTTCGCGTATGTGCTCGGCTGCTTGCCGCTGGCGGTACGCGCGTCGTTCGCCGCGGATCGCGCCGAGGGTGGTGGAGTAGCGGCGGCTCTTGGAGGCGAAATGACCACGAAACCCCAGCATGTGAAGCCACCGGCGCAGCCCGTTGTAGGTGTCGTGTTCACCGAGCTGACCGCAGGTCTGGACAAGACGCGTCACGTGGTCGCTGACATCGAGCAGCGGCAAGGACTCCAGGGTGATGCGCCGGTCTCCAAGCCCAAAGTCGTCAGCGCTTTTGGTGGCGTATTTGGCGATGTAGGCGGCCGCGCGCTCCGGGGTCAGCTCGCCGGTCGGACCGCCGTTGATTGGTTGGGTGTCGGTCTGCTCCCCGAATCGCAGCTCAAGCCCTGTCCCGTCGGGCATGTCGACGGTGAGCCGGACCAGGCTGGCCGCTTCGCTGATGGCGTCGGCGAGGTCGGTGGCGTCGAGGTTGACCTGTGGGGGGGTGTAGTCGGTGCCGGGTCCGTCGAGTCGGATCAGGGCGTGGAAGTGGACGACGGCTCTGCGTTGGAACTCGGCGACCTTGACGAACGACAGTCGGCACCGCGCGGTGAAGTCCTTGGCGGTCAGCCCGGCCCGCCGGGCGAGTACGCGCCGGAGGGTGATGGTGAATCGGCGCCACAGTTCGGGGGCGTGCCAGTTGAACGCGGCGTGCGCGGGGTAGTCGTAGCAGTCCGGGCACAGCGGCTGGCCCAGCCGCGGCTCGTCCTCACTGTGAATGGCGGTGCACCAGGTCGGCCGCCCGTGGCGGCACAGCGTGGGCTTGGCCCGGGCCGGGAGGCACCGCGCGTGCTTGCCATTCCGATCTGCGCGGGTGGTGTGCACCGCTCCGAATCCGGGTGCGGTCAGGGTGGCGAACACCAGTGGGTGAGCCCGGATCGAGTCCGGGACGCCCTTGCGGCCACCGGCCACGCCGGCGTAGAGCAGTTGCCACATGTCGCCCGCATACTCATAGGAGCACGACGGGCAGACCGCGGCCCGCCGGTTGCCGCACCGGATCATCAGCACCCGGTCAGGCTCGGTATCGGTGGAGTACGTCGACCGCTGACCCGTCGCCGACTGGTGGACGACGCGGCCGCGCAGGCGCACCGGTCGAGAGCAGTGGCCGCAGTGCTGGAGCTGTTCGGACCAGCGGTCGAAGTCCGGCCGGCCAGCCCGGTGAACGATCTCCTCAACCACTTGCGATGACAGCTCGACGAGCGGGGTCATCCGGTCACCCCTGGCCATCGGCACGACGGTGTGAGGTGTCGGCGGCCCAGGTGCGCAGCTCGCCAAGGGTCACCCACCGGTGCCCACCGGGCGCCATGTCGCCGACCAGCGCCGGGTCATGCCCGGTGCCACCGAAGATGGTCAGCTCCACGGCGCCCGCCGGTCCGATCAGAGCACTGGCAATCGACAGGTGCACCCGGTCACCTGAGGGCGGCCGCCACGCCTGAACCATGACCGTGGTCAGGGTGTCGGCCCAGGCCAGCAGCTCAGCGGCGATGCTGCGCACGGTCAGGAACTGCACCTGCACTGTCAGCCGCGATCGGTGCGCCGTGCTGATCACCTCCAGGGACACCGGTTCCGGTAGGCCGTGCTCGGTCAGGTGCGTGGCAAGCAGGTGCGCCGCCTGCACGAACGTCGCCCCGAAGGTCGGGGTGGTGATCATGCGTCACCACCCCGACTGGACCCGGACAGCGCCGGCACCGCTACTTGCTGGTGGGGTGGGCCAGCGACGAAGGCTTCGAGGTGTTTGATCGTCTGATCGGGGACCCACCCGGCGCGGACCCGCAGGGGTTCGCGGATGCCTTCCCCGAAGACGTAGCCCACACCGGCCTCGGTTTCGGTGATCCGGTTGGCCCACGCGCCCCGCTCGTAGGCCCCGTCGCCGAGCACCATGCTTATGTGGGACTTGGCGGTGACGCGCAGGCAGATCCGCCGCGGGAACAACTCCCGAACCGGCACGGTGTCCTTGGTCGGTTCCTGCACATAGCCGCGGACGGTGACGCCCAGCGCCCGGCCTTGGGTGGTCAGCAGGGCGACCCGTTCGGTGATGGCCTCGCGCGTTTTGCGGTCGGTGTAGCGGGTCAGGGCGCCGATCTCATCGAACTCCAGCAGCTCCAAGGGGTGTTCGGGGCTGATCGGCACCGACCGCACCCGCCCGGCGAACTCGGTTTTGCGGGCGGCCATCACCGCGACGAGCTCATCGAGCACCGCCAGGGCCTCAGCGCCAGTGACGGCGTAGCGGTGAAAGATCCGCCGCCCGTAGGCCAGTTCCATGCCCTTGGGATCGATGCCCGAAACCCGGACCAGCCCGTCACGGATCGCCGGGGCGATAGACACCAGCGGGCACCACATGACCGAGTTCTTCCCCGCCCCGCTAGCCCCCGCGGTCAGGGTGTGACTCGCCGAGCCAGCCAGCGGCACATGCCACCCCTGCCCATATTCGGTGCGCCCGGACAACACCCGGCGCAAATCAATAGCGGCACCCGGCACACCGGCCAGCGCAGTGAGATCGGCACAGGCCACCGGGTCGGCGAGCAGGTTGCGGCGCTGGAAATCGAGACAGACCACATTGGGTGTCAGTTCGCGCACCTGGCAGCGCGCCACCCCCCGAGCGCTGGCCAACGCCCGCGCGGCGCCGTCGAAGTCCTCCGGTTTCTGACCGGGCACCAGCCGAAGGCGGACCTCATCCCACGACGCCCCCGAGCGCACACCCAGCACGATGGGCAGCTGCGCCTTGACCTGCTGGCGGTTGCGGCCAATGCCGCGACCGAGGGGAGTAAGTGCCACCACGACGGGCGCGGCGTCGTGCTTGACACCCAGCCCGCAAGCGCGCAACCAGTCGGGCAACTTCGGTGCGTAGACCGTCCAGCGCAGCCACCACGAGCGCAGACGCCGACCCGCCCAGGCATCGAAGGACACCAGATCGATCAGCCGCCACCCGGTAAGCACCGCGCCGACCACCACCACGGTCAGGGCCAGGGACGGCCAGCCCCACCAATGCCACCAGGACGCCACCGCCAGCACGGTCAGGCTGGTCCGCCACCGGGTGACAGCCTGCCGGATGGCCCAGACTCCAGCCTTGATCACCAGCCACACGGCGAAGGCCACCACTGCCGCCGCAGCCAGCGCCTCCGCCACCTTGATCAGCACCTGGCCGATCTTGGCTAGCACCCACACCACAACGCCCAACACACCGGTACCCGCGACCAGCATGGCGATCATGCTCGCGTCCATCAGCGCTCACCGCCGGAGCACCGGTAACCAAGCACGCCCAGGCTATTCTGGGCGTGTTCGCCCCGCCGTAGGCTCATGACAGCTCCTCTTGTCCTGAAATCGATGGGTGGAGCGGGTGCCCGGCCGGCCTTGGTTTCCAGGCCCGACCGGCCGGGCGCCGCACTACGGGGCGATGGCCTCAACCCACGCCGACCACGCACTCGACGCCTCATCGCGAGCGACTTCGTAGGCGCCGTAGGCCTCCTGCCAGTGCAGGTAGGCAGCCCGCTCGGCCTCGGCCGCTTCCTCACGAAGCCGCTCGGCCCGCTCGTGCATCTCCCGCAGCTGCGCCAGATCGAGGCTCATCGTCGACACGCTCATCACGCACCCCCCGACCCAGCCGCACCAGCGGCAGCCCTCGCCGGACCGGCCGCCGGTGTCGGCACCGGGACGATCGAGTCAGCCCGGAACGCCACCCCGCCGCGACCGTCGATGTTCCACGGCGTCGCGACCAACCTGGCCACCGTGACCAACTGCCGCTTAGCGACCTGCGGCTCCCCGGCCGTGGTGACCTTGATGACCTCCGCGCCGGTCTCGTCCATCGCCACCACCTCGGTCACGTGCAACGGCGCACCGGTCTCCCGGTCCGTCTTCTGCCGGCCGTCGTTGTCGTTTTTGGGCTGTGGGGCGCGAGACACCACAAAGTCGACGCCCTCGGTCTTGATTTCCAACTGCATTTCTGGTGTTCCTCCAGATTGGTCGGTGTGGGGTCGTTTGACCCGCACGCCAATCAAACGGCGAAATGCGTGCTCCGAGGGGGTCCGGGAACTAGTCCCGAGCTAGTCCGCTGCTAGTCCCACAGCCCGCGTGTGGCCGGTAGGCTCACCCCTCGTCGACCGAGGGAGAGAGCCAGTGACGGCTGCTGATGCGTCTGCGGCGGTAGGGCAATGCGCGCAGTGTGGTGCGCCATTGAGCCGGTACAACCCGGATCTCATGTGCGCCGGCTGCAACCACGCCGACGAGGCCAGTCCGGTTGCGGGGGACTGGCTCAGCCGACCTACCGGCGTTCCGGCTGACGATACCGGCGCCGTACTGCGTGCCTGGCGCGCGTCGACGGGCCGCAACCAGGTGGAAGCGGCCCGGCTGCTGGGCATGACACAGCAGAATCTCAGCCAGATCGAGAACGGGCGCCAAGCGATGTCGTTCGAGCTGCGGCAGCGAGCGGTGTCCGTGCTCGGCATCTCCGCAGAGGATCTCGGGCTGTCACCAGGCCGGCCACGGGCCGAGTTAGACGGTGCCGTCGCCGTTGATCAAGCACGGTGGCGTCAAGAACGTCGCTGGCTCAATCAGCACCGCTCCGAGCTGGCGCGGCTCGCGGTCCAGCTGTACCCCGCAGAACATCGGGTGCCGGATACGCCATTGATCGCCGGCGCTGGGTGGATTCCGGACGAGCCGACCGAGCTGCGGTCGCTGCGGCTGACGCTGGATGAGCAGCCGCACACGGTCGCCATCGACGGGAGCGAAGCCGAGACGCTGCCGACCCGCCCGCTCTGCGCGCCGGGCCAGTGGTTCGACAGGTACACCTCGGCCGTCCGGCATCTTGATCCGCCCCGGTTGTTCGAATCGCGGCCGAGTTATCGCCTGCTTGGCGACCAACTCGGCGCGGGCGCCCTCCACTTCGGACTGGCGGCCTACTTCGACAAGCTCGACGTGTCCGAGGCGCTCGGCCATGAGCTGGCAATCGCCTGCCTCCGCGAGCACCACGGCATCCCCGATTCCGCCGAGCCGCTACGTGACGAGCTGCCGTTCCGGACGCTGATCGGCGACCCGTTCGACCCCACCCAGCGGGCGATCATCCCCGCGGTGACAACCCTGACAATCCGGCTCCGCCGCTACCCCGCGGAGCCGAGTTTCCTGCTCCACTGGCGTGATCCGGCCAAGGTTGCCACCGCCACAGGGGTGTACGACGTGATCCCGGCCGGGGAGTTCCAGCCGGCGAGCGTCGCTTGGTGGGATCGGCGCAACGACTTCGACCTGTGGCGCAACATCGTGCGCGAGTACTCCGAAGAGCTGCTGGGCACACCCGAACACGACGGTACCCGCAGCAAGCCCATCGACTACCACGCCTGGCCGCTGTACCGCGACCTGGAGGACGCCCAGAAATCCGGCGCCGTCGTACCGTTCGCCCTCGGTCTCGGGCTCGATGCGCTGACCCTCGCGGCCACGATCCTGACCGTTGTTGTGATCGATGACGATGTGTTTACTCGCGCGTTCGGGGCCGCGACCCGCTACAACGAGGAAGGTGAAATCGTTTCGATCGGCGACGGTCGCGCAACCGAGGGAATCCCGTTCACCGGTGAATCGGTACGACGACTGCTCAGCTCGGAACCGATGGCCTCACCGGGCGCCGCCTGCCTGGCTCTCGCCTGGCGCCACCGCGACCGCATCCTCGGCCTCTAGTCCACCGCGAGAACGCCCTGACCAGGCAGCTTACCGGCAGCGAACAGCAGTGGCTTCGCGTCCGAAACCACCTGAGTGAACATCGACACGAACTGGCCGTCTGCGCGGCCCGCGAGTACCCAGACTCCGCCGCGGTGGAACGAACACCACTGCTGAGCACACCACTGTGGCTTCCCCACGCACCGATCAGACTCGACCACATCACGTTGCGCTACACGCCAGCCGAGGCATTCAGCGGCATCACTGGCACCGAGCCAGTCATCCAGCGCCTACTGCCCACCCGGGCCGACGGCAGCAGGTACCGCACCTACTCCGAAGCTGTCGCCGCACTCGCCGCGCCTACCATTTTCGAGAACCGCTCCACCTACCGCCTGCTCCGGGCAGACCTGCAATCGAACCCGCACCTGGTGTTCAGCGACGGCAAATACTTCGACGGCATCGACCTGGGCGACGCGGCAGCGCACGAATTTACCGCTGCAATACTCGGTGAGATTGCAACGCAGGATCTTCGCACTGCAATCGGCGACCCATGCGACCCAGCACGTCGCCTCGTGAACGTCGCCATCGGCACGCTCACTCTCCGGTACGACCGGACGACAGGCGCGGCGACGTTCCCGCTGCACCGCCGCGACGGCGCCCGCGTCGGCCACGCCGGGGGCATGTATCAGGTTCTGCCAGTGGGGGTCTTCCAACCAGCGGGCGAGGAACCGTGGAACACCGGAAACGACTTCTCACTGTGGCGATGCATCATCCGGGAACTCGCCGAGGAGCTGCGCGGGGACACCGAAAACTACGACACCCACCGGAGACCGTTTGACTACGGTGCGTGGCCGTTCGCCGACCACCTGACGCGGGCCCTCGACACCGCGAGGGTTCGGGCTTTCTGCCTAGGCATCGGAGTTGATCCGCTCACCTTCGCCACCGACATCCTGACCGTCGTCACGATCGACGCACCGCTTTATGACGACCTGTTCGGTGAGGTCGCCGACGCCAACGCCGAGGGATCGATCACCCCCGCCGTGCCCTTCACCGCGGAGACCGTTGAGCGGTACGCCAGCAACGAGCCCACCCAAGCCGCAGGCGCAGGACTGCTGCGACTGGCGTGGCAACACCGGTCGATTCTGCTCGACTGACCACAAGTACGGCTTGTACAGCCACCGCTTGTTAGCCCGCAGACACCGTTAGCCGCGACGCTCCTCCCATCGCCCAACCGGACCAGCCGGACCGGGCCCGCAGCACAGGGAGGTGCTCAGTCGTGACCACCGACGTCGAGCGCCCCCGGCTGCGCGAGCTGCGCACCGAACTCGGCTGGACGCAGCAGGAAATGGCCGACCGGATAGCGCACCTGGCGTGGATGGAACGCCACGAGCACGTCGGGATCAATGCGGACATGGTGGCGAAGTGGGAACGGGGCGTGAAGGGCGTCAGCCCGCAATACCGGGAGCTACTGTGTCGCCTGTTCGGCGTGACGCCTGGTCAGCTCGGTCTGAAGAACACGCCCCCAGCCGCCGCCGACCGCAGCCGGCGGTTGACCGATGATCAGTCGCTAGTGGCGATGTTGGACAACGCCGCTGGTCTGCTCGACCAGCTCGGCGCCGCCGGGACCGCACTCGCCCCGCACATGCTTCACGCGTGGAAAGACGCAGCCACCACCCGCCGCACCATGCTCGGGCTGCTCGACCCCAGCGCCACCGATCCCGCCGGCCATGCCCGCGCCGTGACAGCCACCGTGGCCGACCTGGAGCAGCTCGCCGAGCGCTACAACGCCCTGTACGAGACCGCCGACCCCTCCGTCCTGCTCACCTCCGTGGCTGCGCACGTGCGCATGGCGCAGGACGCCCTGCGTCAAGACCCGGGAGCCGACGAGCGGCGTCGGCTGTTGCATAACCTGGCCGAGGTCGCAATCGTGGCCGGTCGGCTTGCCGCGGATGACCTCGGCAATGCCATGTCGGGCCGCGCCTACTACAGCCTCGCCCTCGACATGGCGCGTGAGGCAGCAGACGATCAGCTCACCGCCATCGCCCACGGGCACGCCGCCCAGCTCGCCGGCAGCGAAGGCCTGACCACTGCCGCGCTGGATCACCTCACCGCAGCCGGTGAACACGCCCGGTCTACTCCGACCATTGCTTGCTGGCTGGCCACCACCGAGGCCACCATCCACGCCGACCTGGGCGATCACACGGCAGCGCGTGACGCACTCGACCGTGCGCAAACCTCCCTCGAGCAATCCGGCGGACGCCCTGCACCCACGTCGTTTCGGTACTGCGCCCCAGCGGAGCTGACCGCCGCGACCGGCCATGCCCTCCACCGGGCCGGCGACGGCAACGGCGCACGTGAGGCACTCACTACGGCGCTCAACCAGCCTCGTCAGACCCCACGTCGGCAGCGGGTGCTGGTCTTGATCAGTTTCGCCGCAGTAGAACTGAGCAGCGGAAACCTTCCGGATGCGTGCTACCACGCCACCCAGGCCGCCAATCTCCTGCACCAGGTTGCCTATGCGGTCGGCGCCGCCCGTCTGCGCGCATTCCGCGCCGCTGCCCAGCGGCCACTGCCCAGCCGAGCCCTCCGCGCCCTCGACGAGCACCTAACCCAGATCGCAGCCTGACCAGCACCGAAGTGGCGTCCGACCGGCCGCCGGGACCCGAAGCAGCGATGGCTCTCAACCGGCGGCCAAACGGGTCAGAGATTCCAGCTGCACACCACGGTGCGCAGCACGGTGATTGCGTCCCCGCCTATCCGCTCGGTGACCATCGGCCCACCAGGGACGATCAGGTCCCGGCAGCGATGCAGCCCATGCACAGCGCCGTTGACGGTCCAGTGAGCGTCAGATCCTCAGCGTGTGTCCGGCGACCGCACAACGTGTGCACGTGGCTTCCGGTGACGGCGAGCTTGACGTCGGTCGGCGCCAGCAGGTGCAAATCATCATCGACGGCACAGCGCGCTTACCGCGGCAGCTCTCCGTTCTGAGTGCTGGGGTCCGGCTGGCCGCCGGGAGCCGCCTGAGGACTCGACCGGCGGCCAGC
>JALYTS010000043.1 GCA_030854185.1 Actinomycetota bacterium
GCCGGCCACCGGTGCTGCGGTTGGTGTGGCCGGTCGGCGGCGACCCGCCGGCCGGCTTCGAGACCGAGGTCCGGTTACCGCTGCGCGCGGGGATCGAGCCGGCGGCGATGCTCGCGGCCTTCGCGGCGGAGGCCGGTGACCTGCTGCTGGCGTTGCCGCACTTGCACCGCATCGACATCGGTGACCGGGTGCTGCGCCGCGAAGGGCAGGACCCGGTGCTGGTGCATGACGGTCCCGAGCTGCGCCGCTGGCGGGTGGTACGGCAGACCGGCCGGCTACCGGCGACCGCTCTGGCCGGGCTCGGACCCGAGACGAGACCGCAATGGAGCCTGTGCTGGGCGTTGCCGGTCCGCCCCGACGGTGCGCCGGCACCGCTGACCGGCGAGGTGCTGCACGCGCCGACCCCGACCGCGGAGCGCCTGACCCTGCCCGCAAGGCTGATCGCCACGGTGCCCGTCGACTCATCACGGCGCCACGTCCATCCCGGGCCGGCCGTCGATCTGCTGGTCGGCGCTGCGGGGAAGGCTTACCCGCAGCTCGCCGCCGCGTTGGCACCGGAGCAGCGCACGGCGCTGGTGCCGGCCCCGGGGTTCCCGGCCGGCGAAGTCGACGCGGCGCTGCGCGAGGCGGTTCTGGACGCGCTGCGCCACGCCCGATGGCTACCCGGCGCCGCAGGCCGGGACATCGCGCCGGCCGGTGCTCTGGTGCTGGACGTGCCGCTGCCCGAACTGGCCGGGCTGCTCGCCGAGGTCACCCCCAACCTGCTCGACGCCGGACTGGCCGGTTCCGCGCACACCGCCGCACTCGCCGCGCTCGGGGTGGACCGGCTGCGTCCGGCGGCTATCGCCGAGCTGCTGGCCGGGTTGGACCGGCCACCATCGTGGTGGCGGCGCTGTTATTCGGCGCTCTTCCCCCTGCTCGACGCCGACCCCTCGGCCCGCGAGGAGCTCGGCGCACTGCCGGTGCCACT
This sequence comes from Actinomycetota bacterium, assembly GCA_030854185.1. Classification (GTDB taxonomy): domain Bacteria; phylum Actinomycetota; class Actinomycetes; order Mycobacteriales; family Pseudonocardiaceae. Next base: position 971 of record JALYTS010000043.1, read on the forward strand.
GGCTGACGGGCGCACCGTCACCGGCCCGCGTGGGGTGCTGCTGGGTGATCTGGTTGACGTTGCCGGCGGGGTGCCGACCGAGCTTCGGCTGGTGCACCCCGATGCTGCGCACCCGCTGCTGGAACGGCTCGGGGCGCGGCCGGTGGGCTCCGCGGAGCTGCTGGACGCGCTGCGTCCGGCCATCGAGCGCAGCGTCGATGACGCCGAGGACGGCCTGGACGTCACCGGACTCGCATGCGCGGTGCTGTCGCTGGCGGTCACCGCGGCAAGCGATTACGTGGATCGGCCGTGGCTGGGTGCGCTGGCCCTGCCTGATGACACCGGGGCCGCGCGGCGCGCCGACGAGCTGGTGCTGCCCGGTGGGGCTCTGCGGGAGCTGCTCGCCCCGGACGCGCCGCTGGGCGTGCTGGATCCCGCCGTCGCTGCCGAGCAGCCTGTGGACGCGTTGCGGGCGGTCGGGGTGCTGGATTCGTTCGCCGTGATCGATGACCCGCACCCGGACGGCTCGGATCATGATCTGGACGGTGAGCAGCAGTGGTGGGCCCAGGCGCACGGCGCCGACGGCGAGCCGCCGGCGCGCCTGCTCGCTATTCGGGATCTGGACCTCGTCGACGATCAGCGCTGGCCGGTCGCGCTGCGCCGGATCGCCGCCGACCCCGCTGGTCTGGCCGCGCTGCGCCAGCCGGGCGGTTACACCGGCTGGTGGCTGGCCCGGCACGCCCGGCTGGGTGGCCACCCGCCCCCGTACTGGCGGCTCGCCGGGGCCGTCGGGCTGGCCGGGCTCTACGACGTGGTCCCCCCCTTCGACGCGATGTCCTGCGACACCGGCGACGCGCTGCTCGCCGCTGCCGGGGTGCGAACCGGGTTGAGCGTCTCCGGTCCCGCCGATGCCGCGGACCTGCTGGCGCGGCTGGCTGACCCGGCCCGCACGGTCACCCCCGCGGTGGTGCACGCCGCGCATACCGTGCTGGCCGGCGCGGACCTCGACCCCGAGGACGTGGCACCCCCGGCTCGGGTGCGGGCGGTGACCGGCGAGGTGATCGAGGCCGATCGCGCGGTGGTGCTCGACTCGCCGTGGCTGGCCGGGGTGCTACCGGCCGGTGAGCTGATCTCCGGTGGCGACCCGGGCGCCCTGGCCGACCTGCTGGATCTGCCGCTGGCCTCAGAGCGCGTGGCGCCCGAGCTGCTCAACGCTAATGGCGGGGCAACGGTGCGGTGGGTCGAGCTGGTGGAGGTGGTGGCGGTGTGCGCCGCCGCTGGGATCGCTGTTCCGGACGGGACGCTGCGGCTGCACGAGCAGCTGCGGGTACGTCACGACGGTGCCGAGCACTCGGTGCCGTTCTGGGTCACCCTGGACGGCACCGTGCACGCCGCGGACCCGGTACGCGCCGCGCTACTCCTACATCCCGTCAGCGGCGATACGCTACTGCGGCCGGTCCATTTTTGACGGCCGCTGCGCGGTGAGAAATCGATCGAACACGTTACGTAAGTCTGCCCGCACGCGCTCTATGTCAGCGCTGAGAATCGCGTGACCAGGTGCCCCTCCGTCTGCCGATTGGTTAGCACCGTTCGTCGCCCGTTCAGACTCCATTCCGTGGTCAGTAATGTCTGAAAAGTATGTCGCTGTCGACGTTACCCGCGTGCATTTCCATGGTGACGACACCACAATTCGTGTGTTGTTGCATCTCACCACGCCGGTGCCCGTCACTTCCCGATCACGCTCTGGCGTTGGCAACGGGCCGAGTGCGGCATGAGACGGTAACCATCGTGGAGGCAATCGCGGTGGAGGTTCGGGACCTGGTCAAGCGCTACCCGAAAGCGCGGACCGATGCGGTCGACCGGCTCACCTTCGCGGTGGCCGGTGGCGAGATCTTCGGGTTGCTCGGCCCGAACGGGGCCGGCAAGTCCACCACGATCGGGGTGCTCACCACCCGGGTCCGGCCCACCGCAGGGCAGGCGCTGATCGCCAACGTGGACGTGATGGTCGCCCCCCGAACCGTGCGCAGCCTGCTCGGCGTGGTCCCACAGCGCAACAACCTCGACCGGTCGCTGTCGGTCCGGCAGAACCTGCTGTTCCACGCCGCTTACCACGGTGTACCCAAGGCCGTCCGCACGCGGCGGGCCGAGGCGTTGCTGGAGCAGTTCTCGTTGACCGACCGGGCCAACGAGAAGCCGGACCTTTTCTCCGGTGGGCAGAACCAGCGGATGATGATCGCCCGGGCGTTGATGCACGACCCGAGGGTGCTGTTCCTGGACGAGCCCAGCACCGGGCTGGACCCGGCGGCCCGGCTGTTCGTCTGGGACCGCATCCGGGAGTTGCGTGAGGCCGGCGTGACGATCGTGCTGACGACGCACGACATGGACGAGGCGACGGCGTTGGCCGACCGGGTCGGGATCGTCGATTCCGGTCGGCTCCTCGCGCTGGACACCCCGGCCGCCCTGGTCCGCGGGCTGGCCACCGGAGCGAGCCTGCAGATCACAGTCGAGTTGGTGGGCGAACTCGGGATGGCAGGACTGCTCGACCGGCTGGGTTCGCTGGCTGGGGTGCAGCGGTGTGAGCAGGTCGGCGCCGAGGCGGCGGTGCACACCATCCGGCTCTGCCTCACCGGGGAGGCCGCCGTGATGATCACCCCGGTCGCCACCGCGGTGGCGGGAGTCGGCGCCCGGCTGACCGGGATGGAGATCGGCGAGGCCAGCCTGGAGGATGTGTTCATCGAACTGACCGGTAGGAGCCTGCGCTGACGACGACCACCGCACCGCTACGGTCCGACCGCTCCGCGGAGGTGGTGCGGGGGCCATCCCGGATGCTGATGCTGCGCTCGTTCGGCTCGGTGCTGCGCCGCGACATCGTCGTCACCGGCAAGGATCTGGTGGCGTTTTTGGCCCAGGTGCTGTTACAGCCGGTGTTTTTCCTGTTCGTCTTCGGCAAGCTGTTGACCAGCCTCGGCTACACCAGCAGTGGCTACTCCAGCCTGCTGTTCCCCGGCCTGGTCGCGCTGACCGCGACGGTGACCGCGATCCAGGCGATGGCGTTCCCGCTGGTGGTGGAATTCGGTTGGACCAAGGAGATCGAGGACCGGCTGCTGGCCCCGCTGCCGCTGTGGGCGGTGGCGGCCGAGAAGGTGCTGTTCGCCTCGCTGCGGGCGCTGGCCGCCGCGGCGGTGATGTTCCCCATCGGCATCGGCGTGCTCGGCTCGATCCCCTACCGTGCCGCCGGGCTGGGGTTGCTGGTCGGCGTGGCGCTGCTGGGCAGTCTGGTCGGTGCGTGCATCGGCCTGACGATCGGCACGTTCGTGCCGGTAACCAAGATAAATATCGCCTTCGCGCTGATCTTCACGCCGCTGCTGTTCACCGGCGCCACCCAGTACCCGTGGCCGTCGCTGGCGCACCTGCGCTGGTTCCAGGTGGTCAGTGCGGCCAACCCGATCACCTACGTCAGTGAAGGCATGCGGGCCGCGCTGGTGCCGGACATCCCGCACATCCCGGGTTGGATCTGCCTGCTCGCGCTGGCCGGCTCGCTGGCGCTCTTCGGCACCCTCGGCATGATCGGCTTCCGACGCCGGGCGATCGACTAGCCCGCGCGCCGTGGAACCTCAAATGTGGAGCTAGCCAGCGATCAGTACCGCTGAGGCCATGAACGGCGTTCTGTGCTGCCCGACCTGCGGGCGCCCGGCAATCGTCCAGGGCAGCTTCCGGGCACCGGGACGATCGTGACGCAGCGATCAGAACAAGTCACTCGGGGCGCCGCGGGCTCCGCGCCGGGCGGCGCTGCCCTGCCAGTGGATCATCGCAAAGCCGGTCAGGCCGAGTAGGCCCCCGGTCAGGCAGGCCCATACCCACACGATCGATCCACCGGCGACCAGCAATACCACTGCCGCAGCGAACCAGATAACGGTGCCGACGCCGACGGCCGGTCGCGGATCGGCGAGGCTGCGGGGCAGCGGAGGGATCACGGGATGCACGCTAGCGCGTGCTTGTGAGTGGGAAACAGGGTTATCGCACCGTTTCCCACTCACAAGCACGCGCTAGCGTGCCGATATGACCACGCTGGGGAAAACGCCGGACATCAACCAGCCCGGGCTGGCCAGCCGGCTTCGGCTCGCCGTGGTCCGGCTCAACCGACGGTTACGGGCGCAGCGCGATGCCGAGGCGGTGGCTACCCTCACTCAGCTCTCCGCGATGGCCTCGCTGCATCGGCACGGCCCGATGAGCCCGCGGGATCTGGCCGAACGCGAGCGGGTGCAGCCACCGTCGATGACTCGGGTCATCGCCGCGCTGGCTGAAGGCGGCTTCATCGAACGCAACCCGCACCCGACCGACGGCCGGCAGACCGTGGTGGCGCTGACCGAGACCGGCCGCCAGTACGTCGATGCGGAGGTCATTGCTCGGGAGCGGTGGTTGGACGCCCGGCTGGCCGAACTCTCTGCCGACGAACGGGCCGTGCTGTGCCGCGCGGCCGAGATCATCGATCGGATGGCCAGCCTCTGAGGGCCCGTCGTTCAGCTGACTGAGGGTTCACGTAACCGCGCTTGACAGTTAGGGAAGGGTAGCCTAACTTGAATGTGCCGGCTTCGTGGTGGGAGTACTGGCAAACGCAGTTGGGAACACGTCGGGCCCGACCTGGAGGTCTCAGGTCGGGCCCGACGGCTATGGCGTTCTCAGACCGGTGGCCAGGAATGCACCGGCTGGTTGGAGTGCATGTGCTCGATATAGCCGCGCAGCATGCCGGCCAACGCGGTCGGTCGGTCAGCGCCCCGGTTGGTCAGCGTCTGTACGGCCGCACGTTGCCAGCTGGCGCCGGTGCGTCGGGTCGCGCAGCGTCGCTCGATCACCGTGAGGTAGCGCTCCCGGGCGGCGTCGGACATTCCGCAACTGCGCAACCCCTGATGTGCCAGCGGTAACAGCGTGCGCAACATCAGCTCGTCGGGCCGGACCCAGCCGATGCCCGGCCAGTACAGGCGTGAATCCATGCCCAGCCGTGCCCCTGCGTACAGGTTCTCCCGTGCCATCTGGAAGGGCAGCTGGCTCCACACCGGCCGGTCGAGCTCGGCGAGCCCGCGCATGGCGCCGAAGAAGAACGCGGCGTTGGCCAGTACGTCGATGACCGTCGGCCCAGCGGGCAGCACCCGGTTCTCGATGCGCAGGTGCGGCACGCCGCCGGCGACGTCATAGACCGGCCGGTTCCACCGCCAGATCGTGCTGTTGTGCAGGCGTAGCTCCGACAGTGAAGGCGTCCCGCCAGCGGCGAGGACCGCCAGCGGATCCTCGTCCTGGGTCTCCGGCAGCAACGGCGAGAAGTAGCGCACGTTCTCCTCGAAGAGGTCGAAAATCGAGGTGATCCAACGCTCCCCGAACCACACCCTCGGGCGCACTCCCTGATTGCGTAGCTCGGGTAAGCGGATGTCGGTGGCCTGCTCGAACAAGGGGATCCGAGTTTCGTGCCACAGCGCCTGCCCGAGGAGAAACGGTGAGTTCGCGGCCACCGCAACCTGGGCCCCGGCCAGCGCCTGTGCGGCGTTCCAATGTGCGGCGAAGTCGGCCGGAGCGATCTGCAGGTGCAGCTGCACCGAGGTGCACCCGGATTCCGGCAGGATCGAGTCGGTTGCGCAGTGCAACCGTTCCGGCTGCCCACCGTCGAGTGGCACTCCTTCCATGTCGAGCTCGAGGTCCTCGCGCCGGGCCGCCAGGATCTGCTCATTGAGTAAGGCGTAGCGCGATTTGGGGGACATCCATCGCTGCTCGAAGTGCTCTGGTCGCAGCGTCGGCAGGATGCCGATCATGACCAGGCCCGCACCGGCGGCACGGGCCGCGTCGTTGGCGGTGTTCAAGCCTTCTCGCAGCTCCCGCTCCAGCTCAAGGGCCTCATCGGCGGCCAACGGCCGGGGCGCGACGTTGATCTCGATGTTGTGCTGGCCGAGTTCCGTCTGGAAGGACGGATCGGCGATGTGCTCCAGCACGGTCTGGTTGGCCATCGCGGGATCGACGTTGTCGTCGATGAGATTCAGCTCGAGCTCCAGCCCCATCCGCTCGGGGCCGGTGGCGAAGTGATCCCCGGCGAGCATCTGGCCCAGCGCGTCCAGGCAACGCTGCGTCTTGAGCCGGTAACGCGCCAAGTCGTGTTTGGTGTAGGTCGCATCATGGACATCCTCGCCCATCCCCACCTCCCGGTACCCGGCGCGCGCTCACCGTGGCACAGCGCAGCGACCCGTGACCAGCCACCGAACTGGTGGGCCCATCCACCACGGGCGCGCCCTTTGCGGGACTGCCAGGTTTGCGAGACTGCCAGTGTGGGTGAGACTGCCAGGTTTGCGAGACTGCCAGTGTGGGTGAGACTGCCAGGTTTGCGAGACTGCCAGTGTGGGTGAGATCGTCGAGGTGCGCGACGTGGACGATCCGCGGCTGGCCGAATTCCGCGATCTCACCGTGGCCGACCGTCGCCCCGACCGGCCCGGCGGCCGAGGTCTGGTGATCGCCGAAGGGGTCACCGTGGTCCGCCGGCTCCTGGACTCGCCCTACCCGCCGCGGGCCCTGTTCGGCGTGCCGGCCAAGATCGCCGAGCTGGCCGCCGACATCGCGGCGCCCTGCTACGCCGGGTCGGCCGAACTCATGGCACAGGTGGTCGGCTTCCACCTCAACCGCGGTGTGCTCGCGACCGCCGACCGCGCGCCGGTGCCGTCAGTGCCCGAACTGATCGCCCAGTCACATCACCTCGTCGTGCTCGAGGGCGTCAACGACCACGAGAACCTGGGTGCGCTGTTTCGCAACGCGGCGGCCCTCGGGGTGGACGCGGCGCTGCTCGGCCCGGGCTGCGCCGACCCGCTGTATCGACGCAGTGTGCGGGTGTCGATGGGGCATGTACTCCGGGTTCCGTTCGCCCCCCTGCAGCCATGGCCCGCAGGCCTCGCGGCGCTGCAGGCGGCCGGTTTCCGGATCGCGGCGCTGACCCCGGCGGTGGATGCGGTGCCGCTGGCGCAGGCGGGGCTGGGGACCGGTCGGGTGGCCTGGTTGCTGGGTGCCGAAGGCCCGGGGCTGTCGGCTGAGGCGCTTGCCGCGGCGGACCTGGCAGTACGCATCCCGATGGCGCCTGGAGTGGACTCGCTCAACATCGCTACCGCCGCCGCGATCGCCTTCGCCGGCGCACGAGCCCGTTTACAGTGATGACGTGGACGGCGGTCGCACAGGTATGCAGCCCCGCGAGCCGACGCCGTGGGCGACCGGCCTCACCGTCAGCGCGGTGGCAGCGGCGATCGTCGGGGTCGCATTGCTCAGCCTGTCCCAGGATCTGGCGTCCAACGGCGTTGGGGTCGTCGTGCTGGCGAACGGCCTGGTGGCCGCGGGCCTGTCCCCATCGCTCTGGCTGGGGAGAACGACCCCAATCTGGCGCTGGGTCACCTACGGCGCCGCCGCAGGCATCGTCGCAACGTGGATCGCCCTGCTCCTCTCCCTGCTGGGCTAACCCCCCTACCCCGATCGCGTTCCAGAACGCGGACGTGAAGAGGGTTGTGGATAAGTTGTGGATGGGGGATTGGACGGATTGGGGGTTGTGCGGCAGGGTCGCGGCGCATGGGGAGAAGCATTCGTGCGATCGATCTGTCTGGCCCGTTTCGGGGATCGGAGGCGGTTGCCGCTGGTGCGCTGACCGCGGCGCAGTTACGCGGTCCGGCCGTTCGGCGGGTGTTCCAGGACGTCTACGTTCCAGCGGGAATTCCGGACACTCACGAGCTGCGTTGTGCGGGAGCCGCGCTCGCTGTGCATCCCCAAGCGGTAATCACCGGTCGATCGGCGGCCACGTTGCGGGGCGTCGCACTCGCGCGTACGAAGGATCCCATTGAGTTGGTGGTGCCGGAGGATGTTCGGGTATTCCGGCGCACCGGACTGGATATCCGTAGGACGCAACCGCGGGGCGACGAGTCGCAGCCCTGGGGGCCGATAGGGCTTGCGACACCGCTACGGATGGGCCTGGACCTGCTGCTGGATCGGAGCCTGCCCGACGCCGTCGCAGATCTCGACGCTGTATTGCGGGCTGGGCTCGTCGATCGCGGGGAGCTGCGCAGGGTGTTGTCGACGCGCCGCGACCGCGGCATCGTCCGGGCCCGTTGCGCCGAGGAACTCGCAGACCCGCGCGCAGAGTCACCCCCCGAGTCCAGGATGCGAGTGTGGCTCGTGCTCGACGGCCTACGCCCCCAGCCGCAGTATTGGATCGAGGATTCCCGGGGTCGCCTCGCCCGTGCTGACCTAGCCTTTCCCGAACAGCAGGTGGCCGTTGAGTACGACGGAGCCTGGCGTAACGAGCAATTGTGGGCGCTGAACCATGACCGCGACCGCCTCAACCGAGTTCAGTCCGCCGGCTGGGAAGTCGTATTCGTCACGGCCCCCCTCCTAGCCAACCCAAAACAAATGGTCGATACCGTGCGCGCCGCCCTAGCCCGCCGGTAGGCACCGCGTTCTGGATGCAGACTGCTGCAAAAGTACCCCCGAATACCGCAGTCTGCATCCAGAACGCGGGGTTAGGGGGTAAAAGGGTCAGGCGAGTGCGGTGTGCCAAGCGGTGTGGAGGGTGGCGAAGGGGCCGGTATCGGCCAACAGCTGGGTTGGGGGACCGTCTTCGATCACCTCGCCGTCAGCGAGCACCAGCACCCGGTCGGCGATCATTACAGTGGACAGCCGGTGGGCGATGATCAGCGCGGTGCGGCCGGAGAGCACGGTCGCCAGTGCGGCCTGCACCGCCTGCTCGGAGGGGATGTCCAGCGACGAGGTGGCCTCGTCGAGCACCAGCACCGCGGGATCGGCGAGCAACGCTCGCGCGAAGGACACCAGTTGTCGCTGCCCGGCAGACAACCGCGCGCCGCGTTTGCGGACGTCGGTGTCGTAGCCTTCGGGTAGCGCGGTGATGAACTCGTGCGCTCCCACCGCCCGGGCCGCCGCAACAACATCCGATCGGGACGCCGACGGGCCGGCGCCCAGTGCGATGTTGTCGGCCACCGAGCCGGCGAACAGGAACGACTCCTGGGTGACCATCACCACCGCCCGGCGAAGGTCGGCGTCGGCCACCGAGCGCAGGTCAACCCCGTCCAGCCGGACGGCGCCAGCCACCGGGTCGTAAAGTCGCGCCAGCAGCTTGGCCACCGTCGACTTGCCCGCCCCGGTCGCGCCGACCAGCGCGACAGTCTGGCCGGCGGGTATCACGAGATCGAGCCGCGGCAGGATTTCTGGACCGCCGTAGGAGAAGTGCACGCCGTCGAAGACCACCTCGCCGCGCACCGGGACGGGCAGCGCCACCGGCGCGACCGGGTCGCCGACCGTCGGGCTCTCGTCAAGCAGCCCGGAGATCTTCTCCAGCGCCGCAGCCGACGAAGCGTAGGAGTTGGCGAACATGGCCAGCTCGTCGAGCGGGTCGTAGAACCGGCGCAGGTACAGCACGAATGCCGCCATCACGCCCAGCGTGAGGGTGCCTTGGAGTACCCGCCACGCACCGAGCAGCAACATCACCGCCACCGACACCGAACCGACCAGCCGCACAGTGGAGGTGAACCGGGCGACCAGGCGCAACGCTTCGGTTTCGGCGTCGGCGAAGCCGCCGCTCAGCCCGTCCATGATTGAGGCATTGCGCCGCTCGCGGCGAAACGCCTGCACCGCGTGGATCCCGTTCATGGTCTCGACGAACTGCACGATCACCCGGGCGATCCAGCTGCGGGTGGCGCGGTAGGTGTGCCGCGAGCGCCGCCGGTACCAGCGGGCAAGCAGGCCGAGCGGGACGAAGCCGGCCAGCGCCAGCAGCCCAAGCGGGACGTCCAACACCAGCAGCATCGCGCCGATGCCGACGATGGACAGCAGCGAGATGAACAACCCGTCCAGGCCGGTGTCCAGCATCTCCTGCAAGGAGTCCAGGTCGCTGGTCAGCCGGGAGATCACCTGGCCCGATGTGTAGCGCTCGTGGAAGGCCAACGACAGCCGCTGGACGTGCGCGAACACCCGCTCGCGCAGATCAAGTAGCATGTCTTGCCCGATCCGCCCGGATAGTCGCATAAACGAGCTGACGGCCAGCGCGTCGACCAAACCGGTCACCGCGTAGCCGGCGATGCACCAGATCAGCGGGCCGGACCGACCGTCGAGTGCGGCCGGAATGCCGCGGTCGATCGCCACGGCGATCAGCAGCGGTCCGGCCAGCAGCGCTACCTGGTCGGCGAGCAGCAGCCCCACCGCGGCGTTGATCCGGCGCAGCTGTGGGCGCAGCAGCGAGCCGAGCAGCCGGCGGGACCCGGTGGCCAGCCGCAACCCGGTGGCGATGTCGATCTCGTCGTGGTCCTCGGCGGCGACGCCCCGCCACTGCTGGGTCATCGAGCCACCGCCGGCAGGCCCCCCGCTATGTCGACAGCGGACAGGATCCGGCGGTACTCGGGCACCTCGGCGAGTAGCTCGGAGTGGGTACCCACCGCCTCGATCCGGCCGCCGGCAAGCAGCGCCACCCGGTCGGCGAGTTGCACGGTGGACGGCCGGTGGGCCACCACCAGCGCAGTCACGCCGTGCAGCACCCGGCGCAGCGCCGCCTCGACCTCGGCCTCGGTGTGGACGTCCAGCGCCGACAATGGGTCGTCGAGCACGAGCACCGCCGGTCGGCCGGCAGCGCCGCCCCCGATCACCGCGCGGGCCAGCGCCAGCCGCTGCCGTTGCCCGCCGGACAGCGTCAGGCCCTGCTCGCCGATCCGGGTGTCCAGGCCCCAGGGCAACGCATCGACGAACTTCTCGGCGTGGGCGATTCGCAGGGCGCGCCGCACGTCGTCATCGGAGGCCTGCGGTGCGCCCAGCGCCACGTTCTCCCGGACCGATGCGGAGAACAAGACCGGGTCCTCGAAGGCGGTCGCCACGATCGTGCGCAGCTCGACCAGCGCCAGGTCCCGCACGTCGACCCCGTCGATCAGGACCCGACCGCTGGTGACATCGGCCAGCCGTGGTACCAGAGCGGTGAGGGTGGTCTTGCCGCTGCCGGTGGCGCCGACCAGCGCCATCGTCTCGCCCGGCTGGACGTCCAGGTCCACCCCGCGCAGCACGTCAGTGGCGGCACCGGGAAACCGGAAGTGCACCGCCTCCAGCCGCAACCCGCCGCGAATCGGCTGCGCCGGCGCCCGGGGCCGCGGCGGGTCGGCCACCGCGGCGGCGGTGTCGCGCACCTCCCAGTACCGGCTGGTCGCCGCGGCCGCGTTACCGGCGTCAGCCAGCAACCAACCCAGCGACTCCAACGGCCAGCGCAGGTAGGTCAGGATGGTGACCGCCCCGATGACGGTGCCCAGGGACAGCGATCCGGTCGCCACCTCATACCCGCCGAGGGCCAGCATCGCAGCCAGCGTGAGCTCCGGCAGTGCGATGATCAACGCCCAGAGGGTGGCGAGCACGCGCACCTTGGTCAGCTCGGTTCGGCGCAACTCGCGGGCCTGCGCCAGGAAGGACTGGGTGGCCCGGGGACCCTGGCCGAAAGACTTCAGCACCCGGATGCCCAGGGCGGCTTCCCCGACCGTGGTCGCCAGGTCGCCCACCTGGTCCTTCGCCCGCCGAGCGGCCGACCGGTAGTGCCGCTCGTAGCGCCCGCACAGCACTACCAGCGGTATCGCCATGATCACGGCGAGCATCCCGAGCGCCGGTGCGATGGTCAGCAGGACCCCCATCCCGACCAGCACGGTCAGCATGTTGACCACCAGGAACAGGCCCGAGAAGGCGACGAACCGGCGGATCGTGTTCAGGTCGCCGATCGCGCGGGACAGCAGCTGCCCGGACTGCCAGTGGTCGTGGAACGCCACCGGCAGATGTTGCAGGTGGTGATAGAGATCGGCCCGCATCCGCTTCTCGATGTCCGTGGTCGGGCGGGCCACCAGCGCTCGGCGTAGATAGATCAGCCCGGCCTCGACCACCCCGAGTGCGAGCACCCCCAGCGACAGCAGCAGCAGCGAGGATCGATCCCGGTGAGCGACCGGGCCGTCGACGATCCGCTGGATCAGCAGCGGGATACCCAGCCCAGCCAGCATCGCTCCCAGCGCCGCGGCACCCGAGCCCAGCAGCGGCCCGCGCACCGGGCGTGCGTAGGGCGCCAACCGGCGCAGCACAGCCAGCGAAGATTGTTGTGGGGGAGGCATGATGCCCCAAACGCTAACCACACCCCGCGGTAAGGGCACCCCATTTCCCCGTCACCGCACTATCGCGTTCTGCATGCAGAACGCGGTCTAGCGCCCGGTGATTACCGCGTTCTGCATCCAGAACGCGGTTTGGGACCTGCGGTTTGGGCTGCGGTTTGGGACGTGCGGTCAGGTGTGCGGGGAGCGGACGCCGAGCAGAACGTCGTCCCAGGAGGGGATGGTCGCGCGGGTCTTGCGGGGGCGTTTGGGTGGGCAGGCGGGGCTGTCGTCGGGGACCGCCAACGCTCTGCGTGCCTCGTCGGTCACTGGCACGACCGTGCGCAGTTGCGCGGCCGGTTGCGGATCGATCAGGTCGGTGGCGTGGTCATCGATCGCCGTGACGGTGCCGCCGTGCGCGCCGGGGTGCAACGTCCACTGCGCCCGGTTCTCCGACCGGCCAGCCCGCCAGCGCAGCTGCACGGCCCATTTGCCGTCCTCCCCGCGCCAGGAATCCCAGGTCACCGCGCTGAGATCGTGACCACGCCGGCGGAAGGTATCGGTGACGACCTGCTCCAGGGTGCGTACATCGGGCCCGTCGGCGCGCACCGGGTGCGCCTGCTGAGCTAGCTGCGCCATGCGGGATCGCTCCAACAGCACAGGGTAGGCAAATCGCTCGATCCGCTCGCTGGACACGCCGGTGGCGGTGGCGAGCTGTTCGACGGACGCTCCAGCCCTGACCCGGGCTTGGATCTCACGGGGTCGCAGCTCGCTGCCCGGAGCGATCTCGGTGGGTTCCACGCGCGGAAGGTCACCTCGTACCGCGGCGTGCAGAGTATCGTCCACCGCCAGGGTGAACTGGTCGCCGGGCCGCGGCGGCGTCGTCTCCAAGATGATCGTGTGGCCGTCGGTCCCCAGGCCGGCTATTCGCAGCGCACGCATCCGAGGACCTCCACATCAAGTATTCACCACCATAGGGTGGTGGGCGGCGCTGCCGGGGGAGGCGCGCCGCCGCCCACCGAGCCTCACCATGGTTCTCGACAACCCAGCTTCTCAACTACCCCAGCCGCTCGACCACCCAGTCGATGCACCCGGTGAGCGCAGCCACGTCGTCCGGATCGACGGCTGGGAACATCCCGACCCGCAGCTGGTTGCGGCCGAGCTTACGGTAGGGCTCGGTATCGACGATTCCGTTGGCCCGCAATACGGTGGCGATCGCGGCGGCGTCGACGCCCTCGGTGAAGTCCACCGTGCCGACCACCAGGGAGCGCTTGGCGACGTCGGTGACGAACGGTGTCGCGTACTGCGAGGACTCCGCCCAGGAGTACAGCCGGGAGGAGGAATCAGTGGTGCGCGCGACGCACCAGTCCAGCCCGCCGCCGGCCAGCATCCACTCGATCTGGTCGACCAGCAGCAGCAGCGTCGCGACCGCCGGAGTGTTGTAGGTCTGGTCCTTGGCGCTGTTGTCCAATGCGGTACTCAGCGACAGGAACTCCGGCACCCACCGGCCGGACCGGCTGATCTCGTCGACCCGCTCCAGCGCCGCCGGGCTGAGCAGCGCGATCCACAGTCCGCCGTCGGAGGCGAAGCACTTCTGCGGCGCGAAGTAGTAGACGTCGACGTCGGCCGCGCGGACCGGCAGCCCGCCGGCACCGCTGGTGGCGTCGATCGCCACCAGCGCGCCCTGCGAACCGGCCGGCCGGCACACCGGAACCATCACCCCGGTCGACGTCTCGTTGTGCGCCCAGCCGATCAGGTCACAGGACGGATCCGCGACCGGCGCCGGGGCTTCGCCCGGCGGGGCGGAGATCACCACGGGATCGGCCAGAAACGGCGCGCGCGCGGTGACGGTGGCGAACTTCGCGGAGAACTCGCCGTAGGTCAGGTGCAGTGAGCGGTCCCGGACCAGGCCCAGGGCGGCGGCATCCCAGAACGCGGTGGTGCCACCGTTGCCGAGCAGCACCTGGTAGCCCTCGGGTAGGGCGAACAGCTCGGCCAATCCGGCGCGGATGCGCGCTACCAGGGACTTGACCGGCTTCTGCCGGTGCGAGGTACCCATCAGCGAGGCACCGGTGGTGGCCAGCGCGGCGAGCTGCTCAGGACGGACCTTTGACGGCCCGCACCCGAAGCGCCCGTCGGCGGGTTTCAAGTCGGCGGGGATGGTCAGCTGCGCGTTCTGCGTCATATCCCAGACTTTACGGTGACCTAGGGGGACCACGAGGCTCCGGTGATGCGTTCGTAGGCCTCGACGTACCGCCGCCGCGATTCCGCCACGATCGCTGGTGCAATGACCGGGCCGGGCGGCTTACGATCCCATCCCGTGCCGACCGCATCCCGGATGAACTGCTTGTCCAATGCATGCTGCGCCTGTCCGGGTCGCCACCTCTCGGCGAGCCAGAAACGCGACGAGTCCGACGTGAGCGCTTCGTCTCCGAGGGTCAATTGTCCCGCGCTATCCCAACCGAACTCGAATTTCGTGTCCGCAACGATGACGCCATTGTTCAGCGCGTGCTCCGCCGCTGTGGTGTAGAGCTCCAGGGTCAGGCTGCGGAGCTGTTGCGCGGTATCGTCGCCGATCTCCCGGACGACGTCGTCGAAGGTGATGAACTCATCGTGCCCGGTGGCGGCCTTGGTGGTGGGCGTGAAGATCGGCTCGGGTAGTCGGCTACCGGCGACCAGCCCGGCCGGCAACGCCACCCCTGACACGGTGCTGGTCCTCTCGTACTCGCGCAACCCCAGTCCGGCGAGGTAACCGCGGGCGATGCACTCCACCGGGATCATCCGCAGCGGGATGCAGCGCATCGCCCGTGCCCCGAACTCAGACGGCACATCAGTGGCGGAGATCAGATGATTGGGAGCCGCATTTCTGAGCTTATGAAACCACCATACGGACAGTTGGGTGAGCAGTGCACCCTTATCAGGAATGGGCGTCGGTAGCACCACGTCGTATATCGAGACCCGATCCGAGGCGACGAGCAGTATGTCGCCGTCGATCGAATACAGGTCCCGCACCTTACCCGCCGATACGTGCTCCACTCCAGGATCGTACCCAGTCCGCCCGGGGCAACCCTGTGCTTCGGCGAGCTCAACACCAGCGTCGTTCGGCGGGATCCGGACAGCTCTGGTGTGGTGTGGCTGCTGGAGGCGCAGGGCCAGCTGTTTCGCCCGGTACGCACTCCGGTGACCGGTCAGGACCGGCCGATGTCGTCCCAGCCCGCCACATCCTCGGGACGGCGTGGCGCCGGCCCGACGTACTGCGCCACCGGGCGGACCAGCCGGCCGATGCGCTTCTGCTCCATGATGTGCGCGCACCAGCCCGCGGTCCGTGCGCAGGTGAACATTCCCGGCATCATGTGCGGTGGCACCTGCGCGAAGTCGAGAATCACCGCGGCCCAGAACTCGACATTGGTTTCGATCACCCGGTCCGGCCGTCGCTCGGCCAGCTCGGCCAACGCGGCCTGCTCCAGCGTCACCGCCACCTCGTAGCGGGGTGCGCCGAGTTCCTTGCACAGCCGGCTCAGTACCCGGGCTCGCGGATCCTTGGCTCGGTACACCCGGTGACCGAAGCCCATCAGCCGCTCACCGCGATCCAGCACCGTGCGCACCACCGCAGCGGCATTACCGGTGCGCTCCACATCCTCGATCATCGGTAGCACCCGCGCCGGCGCGCCACCGTGGAGCGGTCCGGACATCGCGCCGATCGCCCCGGACAGGCAGGCGGCGGCGTCGGCACCGGTGGAGGCGATCACCCGGGCGGTGAAGGTCGAGGCGTTGAGCCCGTGCTCGGCGGCCGACACCCAATAGGCGTCCACCGCCTGGACGTGCGCCGGGTCCGGATCGCCGTGCCACCGTGTCATGAAACGCTCGGTAATGGTGGAGCACTCATCGATCCGGCGCTGCGGCACGGCCGGCTGGTGGATCCCCCGGGCGGACTGCGCCACGTAGGACAGCGCCATCACCGACGCCCTGGCCAGGTCCGTTCGGGCCTGCGCATCGGAGCTGTCCAGCAGCGGGCGATAGCCCCAGATCGGCGCGAGCATCGCCAGTGCGGCTTGCACGTCGACCCGGACGTCACCGGTGTGCACGGGCAGTGGAAAGGGCTCGGCGGGGGGTAGCCCGTGGCCGAAGCGTCCGTCGGTCAGCAACGCCCACACGTCGCCGAAGGTCACATGACCGACGAGATCCTCGATGTCCACGCCCCGGTAGCGCAACGCGCCGCCACCCCGATCCGGTTCGGCGATCTCGGTGTGGAACGCGACGACACCCTCCAGCCCCGGCTTGAAACCTGTGGTGTCTGCTAGCCCGTTCAACACAGTCACGCCGACCTCCTCGCGCGATGCGGCCCTGTACTGGACACGCGCGGGTCGCTGATCGGCCAACGGGGTGGGCGCACGCCACAGCGCGGCGCCGCGCGGGTGCACTAACAGTGCACCCAATGGCCATCTGCTGGCAATCCGGGGCCTCGAAGGTGAACAGCCCAATGTCAACAGCCCAATGTGGACAGCGCAAGGTGATCGGCACAAGCGTTGCGGTATCTGAACGAGGAGAGTGCGGCGTGACGGCTGGGTGGACAGACCGGGGCCGGCGGATCGATGACCTGGCGCGGATGCGGGTCGCCTACCCCGCAGCCGTGCTGGAGGAGGCCGACCTCGCCGGCAACTGGCACGAGCAGCTCGCGGGTTGGCTCGGCGACGCTGTGGCCTCGGGCCTTCCCGAGCCCAATGCGATGGTGCTGGCCACCGCGGACGCTGACGGGCTGCCCAGCTCCCGCTCCGTGTTGGCCAAGGGCCTCGACTCCCGCGGTCTGGTGTTCTACACCAACTTCACCTCCGCCAAGATGCGGGACCTGGACGTCACGGCGTTCGCCGCGGCGACGTTTCCCTGGATAGCGCTACACCGTCAGGTGCACCTGCGGGGGCCGGTTGCGCTGATCTCGCCCGAGGAGAGCGCAACGTACTGGCAGACCCGTCCCCGGGGCGCCCAACTCGGGGCGTGGGCGTCAGCGCAGTCCACTGTGGTACCCGACCGGCGCGCCCTGGACGTCGCGCTGGAGCAGGCTTCGGCGAGATTCGCCGACGTCGAGCTGGTGCCGTTGCCGCCGCATTGGGGCGGGGTGCGGATCACTCCGGTGAGCGTGGAGTTCTGGCAAGGCCGGCCCAACCGGATGCACGACCGGCTGCGCTACCAGGTCGCCGACGACGGCCACTGGACTGTTCAGCGGTTGGCCCCATAACACCACCACGGTGTTCTATCTCCATAACTCACGGTAAGCTACCTTGGATAGGTGCCTTGTGAACCAGCCGTGACCCTCGGTTACCCGGACGGCGAGCACCGGATGTCGATCACCAGGGCGACCCAGGGGGCGTCCGGGATCAACTTGGGCACGCTGCTGGCCGACACTGGGATGGTCGCGCTCGACCCGGGATTCGTCAACACCGCCGGGTGCACGTCGGCTATCACCTACATCGACGGCGACGCGGGCGTGTTGCGCTACCGGGGCTATCCGATCGAAGTGCTGGCGCAGCGCTCGACCTTCCTGGAGACCGGTTACCTGCTGATCTACGGGGACCTGCCGACCAGTGGGCAGCTGGACAACTTCACCGACCTGATCCGGGTACACACTCTGTTGCACGAGGACCTCAGGCGGTTCTTCGACGGTTTCCCGCGCGATGCCCATCCGATGCCGGTGCTGTCCAGCGCGGTATCCGCGCTGTCCACCTTCTATCAGGACAGCCTCAACCCATTCGACCACGACCAGGTGGAGATCTCCACCGCGAGGCTGCTGGCCAAGCTGCCCACCATCGCCGCTTACGCCTACAAGAAGTCGATCGGCCAGCCGTTCCTCTACCCGGACAACTCATTGAGCCTGGTGCACAACTTCGTGCGGATGACCTTCGGGTTGCCTACTGAGCCCTTCGACGTCGACCCGGTGGTGGCCGACGCGCTGGACCTGTTGTTGATGCTGCATGCCGATCACGAACAGAACTGTTCGACCTCCACCGTGCGGATGGTCGGCTCCTCGCAGGCCAACCTGTTCGCGTCGATCTCGGCGGGGATCAATGCGCTGTTCGGCCCGCTGCACGGCGGGGCGAACCAGTTGGTGCTGGAGATGCTCGAACGTATCCGTCTCGACGGCGGTGACGTGGACACCTTCGTCAGGAAGGTGAAGAACCACGAGCGCGGTGTGCGGCTGATGGGCTTCGGGCATCGGGTCTACAAGAACTACGACCCCCGCGCGAAGATCGTCAAGAAGACGGCGGACGACATCCTGCACAAGCTGGGAGTCAACGACCCGTTGCTCGACATCGCCCTGTCGCTGGAGGCCACGGCGCTGGCCGACGACTACTTCGTCGAGCGCAAGCTGTACCCCAATGTCGACTTCTACACCGGTCTGATCTACCGGGCGATGGGCTTCCCGACCAAGATGTTCACCGTGCTCTTCGCGCTGGGGCGGTTGCCGGGCTGGATCGCGCACTGGCGCGAGATGATCAACGATCCGGAAACCAAGATCGGCAGACCCCGCCAGGTCTACACCGGTTACTCCGAACGAGAGTACACCGACATTACCCAGCGCTAACTTCTTCTCGGCCCATCATCATCCGTTGGGCGGTGCGCGACGTGCTGCCCGACGCGTAGGTTGCCCGCAGACCGAACCGGGAAGCCAGGTACCCATGCGCCGCACCATCGAGTGGATCGACGGACACGTCGATGTGGTTGACCAGACGGCCCTACCGCAACAGCGGCGAGTGGCCCTGCACACCGTTCGCGATGTGGTGGACGCGATCCACCGGCTAGTCGTGCGTGGCGCGCCCGCGCTCGGCGCGATGGGTGCACTGGGCGTCGCGCTAGCCGCGGCGCGGTCTGCGGACCACGGCTACGATCCCGAAGCCGTGCGCGCCGACGCCCGTCGCATCGCCGCCGCCCGCCCCACTGCCGCCCACCTGAAGTGGGCTGTGCAGCAGGTGTTGCCCGCGGTGTCGCACGGACCCGCTGCGGTGCTCGAAGTCGCGGCCGCACTGGTGGAGGCCGACGTTCGAGCGTGCGCGACGTTGTCCCGGCTCGGTGCCGCCCTGCTGCGCAGCTATGTCGGCGACCGGCCGATGGTGCTGCACACCCACTCCAATGCCGGCGCGCTGGCCAGCGTGGAATGGGGCACCGCGCTCGGCATCGTTCGGGCCCTGCACGCCGACTCGTTGATCTCGATGGTGGTGGTCGGGGAGACTCGCCCGCTGCTGCAGGGCTCCCGGATCACCGCGTTCGAACTCGCCGAGTTGGGGGTGCCGCATCAGGTGGTGGTCGACGCCGCCGGTCCGGGCCTCATCGCCAGTGGACAGGTGGACGCAGTCATCGTCGGAGCGGACCGGATCGTAGCCAACTACGACGTGGTGAACAAGGTGGGCACCTACCCGCTGGCCCTGGCCGCGGCGCGGGCCGGTATCCCCTTCGTGGTGGCTGCCCCGACCGCCACGCTCGACCCGGACACGCCCACCGGAGCAGCGGTGACCATCGAGTACCGAGATCCCGACGAGGTGCTGCTGGTGGGGGGCTGGCGGATGGCGCCGGCCGAGTCCACCGCACTGAATCCCGCCTTCGATGTGACCCCGGCCGACCTGGTCACCGCGATCGTTACCGAGTCTCGGGTGATCGAGCCGTCCCGGGTGACCGAGCGGGTGGGCGTGCAACGCACCGTGTCGGTTCCCGCCATGCGGCTGGTCGGCGCCTCCTGAACCGGCGATCAAGCTCACGAGTCTGCGCATCAGCGCCTCCGAGTGATCCACTCAGCCGATGTGCTCGGCTTCCTCGCCGATCGTCGTGGAGTCGCCGTGCCCGGTCCGAACTTCGGTCGCTGCGGGCAGGGTGAGTAACCGGCTCCGGATCGAAGCGGTGATCTCACCGAAGTCCGAGTAGGACCGACCGGTGGCGCCGGGGCCGCCCTGAAACAGCGTGTCCCCGCTGAACACCACGTTGAGGTCTGGGGCGTACAGGCAACATGAGCCAGGTGAGTGCCCAGGGGTGTGTACTACCCGCAGGGCGGTGCCCGCGACACGCAGCACGTCGCCGTCGGCGAGCTCGGCATCCGGCGGCGGTGTGCCGGGGTGCGCGAGGCGCCACAGCACATGCTCCGCGGGGTGCAACAGCACCGGCGCGGCGAGCTTGCGAGACAGCTCCGGCGCAGCACTGACGTGATCATCGTGAGCGTGGGTGCACACAATGGCCAGCACTCGCCGGTCGCCGACGGCCGCAGCAATCGCTTCGGCGTCGTGCGCTGCGTCTACGACGATCACCTCGCGTTCGTCGCCGACCAGCCAGACGTTGTTGTCGACCTCCCAGGTGCCGCCGTCAAGGCTGAAGGTGCCCGAGGTGACCACCCGCTCGATCACAGCAACACGACGCTACGCAGCACCTCGCCGCGCTCGATCTTGCCGAAGGCCGCTTCCACATCGTCCAGAGTGATCGTCTCGGAGACGAACTTCTCCAGCGGTAGCCGTCCCTGCAGGTGCAGATCGACCAGCATCGGGAAGTCCCGCTCGGGCAGGCAGTCGCCGTACCATGACGACTTCAGCGCCCCGCCCCGTCCGAAGATCTCCAGCAGTGGGATCTCGGGCACCACCATCTCTGGGGTGGGCACTCCGACCAGTACGACGGTGCCCGCATGGTCGCGGGCGAAGAATGCCTGCCGCCAGGTCTCCGGCCGGCCCACCGCGTCGATCACCACATCGGCCCCGAAGCCACCGGTGTATGCCCGCACCGCCTCGATGGGGTCGAACTCCCGGGCGTTGACAGTGTGCGTCGCGCCGAAGTCGGTGGCCCAGCGGAGTTTGCCGGGGTCGACGTCGATGCCGATGATCGTGGTCGCACCTGCCAGGGCAGCCCCGGCGATGGCCGCATCGCCGACGCCGCCGCAGCCGATCACCGCTACCGAGTCGCCGCGGCTGACGCCGCCGGTGTTGATCGCCGCGCCGAGCCCCGCCATCACGCCGCAACCGAGCAGTCCGGCGATCTCCGGCGCGATCGCCGGATTGACCTTGGTGCACTGGCCGCTGTGCACCAAGGTCTTGTCGGCGAACGCCCCGATACCCAGCGCGGGGGATAGTGCGGTGCCGTCAGACAAGGTCATCGGCTGCGCGGCGTTGTGGGTGTCGAAGCAGTACCAGGGTTTGCCGCGCCGGCACGCACGGCAGCGTCCGCAGACCGCGCGCCAGTTGAGGATGACGAAGTCCCCGGGTGCCACGGTGTCAACCCCGGCACCCACGGCCTCCACCACGCCGGCGGCCTCATGTCCGAGCAGGAACGGGAACTCGTCATTGACCGCACCCCGGCGGTAGTGCAGGTCGGTGAAGCACACGCCGCACGCCTGCACCGCGACCAACGCCTCACCCGGGCCAGGGTCCGGAACCTGCACGGTCTCCACCGTTACCGGCGCACCCTTGCCGCGCGCCACCACCCCACGTACTTCGTGGACCACGGCGACCTCCGCGCTCCGCGTTCAGCGAGCCTTGCGTGCCCGGCGCTTCGCGGCGAGCTTCCTGGCGAGCTTCCTGCCGCGCTTGCTCCGCTTGCCGCGGGGCGTGGCGACCGCCAGCAGCAGCCCACCCAGCAGACCGCAGTTGGACAGGAAGCGCTCCTGGCGGGCCTTGCGGGCGTCGGGGGAACCGGCGGACCCGAACGGCTGCTCGGCCACGGTGTTCGGGATCAGGTCCACGGCGAGGACCGTCGCGGCGAGCCGCGGAGCCCAGCCCAGACCCAGCAGCACCCCGGCGGCAATCTTCGCGGCAGCGCCAGCCTGCACGACCAGCGCCGGACTGACGGCCGGGGGCAACACTCCCTGCCCCTTGGCGAGCAGCGGGGTGACCGCCTCTATCCTCGGCTTCGGGTTCATCAGGGTGTCCACACCGTTGGCGACGGACACGGCGGCCAGCAGCGGGCGGGCAACGCGGCTAAGCAACACGGCGGCTCCTTTCTGAGCTGTTCGCTTTCGCACCGTAGTCCCCCAGCGCCGCCAGAAGCGCGAAGCCACCCATCCGGGGCAAGCCCAATGGCAGGGACGCCTGACACCTGGCACGGTTGTGCACTCACGAGGCTGGAGGGTCAGCGTGACGCAACCCCGGGACCCGGTCGTGGACCTACGGCGGATCGCCTTCCTGCTCGAGCGCGCGGCCGCGCAGACCTACCGGGTTCGGGCCTTCCGGACCGCCGCGGCGGTGCTCGCGGCGCGCGACGACTTGGCGCAGCGCGCCAGCGTCGGCACCCTGACTGCGTTGACCGGCGTCGGTGAGGTCACTGGCCGCTGCGTCACCGAATCTCTCGCCGGGGAGCAGCCGGAATACCTGCGCCGGCTGGAGGCCGCCGGCGCCACGTCACCAGATGAGCCGGCCGCGGATGATCCAAGTGAAGCCGGCGCGGCGTTGCGGGCGGCGCTGCGAGGGGACTGCCATACTCACTCTGATTGGTCCGATGGCGGCTCACCCATTGAGGAGATGGCGGCCACCGCCCGCGAGCTCGGCCATGACTACCTTGTCCTGACCGACCATTCGCCGCGGCTCACAGTGGCCAACGGGCTTTCCGCGCCACGGCTACGCCGCCAGCTGGAGGTCGTCGCCGGGTGCAACGAGGCGCTGGCCCCGTTCCGGATCCTTACCGGGATCGAGGTCGATATTCTCGCCGACGGTGCGCTGGACCAGTGCGAAGAGTTGCTGGAACGGCTAGACGTGGTGGTCGCCTCGGTGCACTCAAAGCTTCGGATGCCGGCCCCGGAGATGACTGCGCGGATGCTCCGGGCAGTGGCCAACCCGCATGTCGACGTGCTCGGGCACTGCACCGGCCGGTTGGTGGGTGGTTCTCGCCAGCGTGCCGAGTCGCAGTTCGACGCCGATGCGGTCTTCGCAGCCTGCGCCGAGCACGACGTCGCGGTGGAAGTCAACTGCCGCCCCGAGCGGCTGGACCCGCCGAAACGGCTGCTGCGCCTCGCGGTGCAGGCGGGCTGCCTGGTGGCGATCGACTCCGACGCGCACGCTCCCGGACAGCTCGACTGGCTGCCCTACGGTTGCGAGCGCGCCGCTGCGTGCGCGGTGGTTGCCGAGCGGGTGGTGAACACGTGGTCCGCCGACCAGCTGTGTGCCTGGGCGGCCCGGTGAACGCGGATTAGCCGCGCAAGGTGTTCGCTGCGGCGATGAGCAGCGCCGTTCGGTCCGCGATTTTGATGCGGGTACGGCCCGCCGCGACCCCCAGCGCCATTTCGGCAGCATCGATGGCCTCCCAGCCGGCCCAGTTGACCACCCCGACGCCCCGCTCGTTGAGCCGCTCAATGATCGCGTCGAGGTCCCGGTAGGGCGCGCGAGGCAGCACAGGGAGGTCGTGCAGCAGCTGCTCCACGGTTTCCTTGGCGTCTCCCTTGTTGGTGCCGATCACCCCGGTGGCTCCCCGCTTGATCCAGCCGACGACGTACTCGCCGGTGCCGGCCGACCCGTTGCGCTGCACCCGACCCGCCACGTTCGGGATCACCCCGGATCGCTCGTCGAACGGGACGCCGGGCAATGGCAGCCCGCGGTAGCCCACTGAACGCAGCAGCAACTGTGCGGGCAGGGTTTCCGCCTTGCCGGTGCCGATGACGCCGCCGGAGCCGTCCAGTTCGTTGCGCTCACACCGAACCGCCTCCACCCGCCCGGTGCCGAGCACCGCCACCGGGGAGAGCAGGAACCGCAGGTGAATCCGCCGCGGCCGGCCCTGGTGCGGCCGGGTAGACCATTCCTGCAGCGTCTCGACGTTGCGCCGGACGGCCTTGTTGTTTTCCACCAGCTCCTTGCCGGCCTGATCCAACACCAGCTCAGCCGGGTCCACCACGACATCGGCATGAGCCAGTTCACCAAGTTCGCGCAGCTCTTTGGTGGTGAACTTCGCCTGCGCCGGACCGCGCCGGCCGACCATATGGATATCGTTCACAGTGCTTTTATCGAGTACCTCCAGCACGTGATCGGGCATGTCGGTGACTTCCAGCTCGCGCGCCGTCTTGGCCAGAATGCGAGTGACGTCCACAGCGACGTTGCCGACCCCGACCACTACCGCGCTGCGCGCATTCAAAGTGAACGCGTCCACCGCCGCATCAGGGTGGCCGCAGTACCAGGCCACGAATTCGGTGGCGGAGAAGCTGCCCGGCAGCTCTTCGCCGGGGATGGATAGCCGGCGGTCGACCGACGACCCGGTTGCGTAGACCACCGCATCGTAATGTTCCCGCAACTCCGTCACACTGATACCGGAACCGAGCTCAATCCCGCCAAGAAACCGCACACCGGGCCGCTGGAGGATCTTGCGCAGGGTAATCTCCAGCGACTTCATCTTCAGATGGTCCGGCGCCACCCCATAACGCAACAGCCCGTAGGGACAAGGCAGCCGATCTATGACATCGACTGACACCGTGTCGTGGTTGCTCAGCTCATCGGCCGCGTACAGTCCGGCAGGACCGGACCCGATCACTGCCACCCGAACCGATCCGGACACCGGCGATGCACCTCCTTTGGACAGAAACCTGGTTCCTCACGATCGCTAGCCCGTTCGACGTTACGCCACGACCCCCGCGAGGCGCCGCAATGCCGGGACGGTCAGCCCGTCAGCCAATTGCGGATCGCCTCGGAGTACCGAAACCCCACCTGACCGGGCCAGGTCGTCGAGCACTGCTACCGCACCAGACACGTCTTGATCTCGGGTGTATCCGTTGACCACCGCCACACACCTCAGCCCCGCGGAAACGGCGGCCTGCACGCCGTTGGCTGAGTCCTCGATGGCTACTGCCTCGGCGGCAGCCAGGTCCAGCCGGACCAGAGTCTCCAAATACACGGCCGGGTCGGGTTTGAGGTCAGTAACGTCTGACCCGGTGACGACGACGTCAAATGCATCGATACCGAACAGCAGGTCGAGCAGCGGCAACACCCAGTCACCGGTGCCGGTGGTCGCGACCGCGACCGCCACCCCCTCGGCGCGCAGTGCATCGATCAGCTCGGCCGCGCCCGGCCGCGCCCGCATCGCGCCGGTGCGGACCAGCGCGATGAATCGACGCGTTTTGTCCGCGTGCAGCGTCGCGGCCAGTGCGGCAGCCTCGGGCGCGGAGTGCCCTCTGGCTTGGAGGTATCCTTCGATGCGTCGGCGTCCACCGGTTGTGGCGAGCAGCTCACCGTATTCCTCGACGCTCCACCGGTAGTTCAGACCGGCCGCCTCGAAGGCCGCGTTGAACGCCACCCGATGACCATCTCGCTCGGTGTCGGCAAGCGTCCCGTCCACATCGAAGATGACCGCTCGCAGCGGGTGCACTCGCTCGATCGACATGACCGTCAGGCCACCAGCGCGCCAGCGTCGGCGGGGCGGGGCGAAACCCCCGCGGCCCGCCGACGCCGGCTAGACACGAGGAGCGTGCGTCGAGCCGCGCTAGTCGACTGGTCTGTGGGTCGGTACGGTCCGCCGGCGTCTGGCCCCGTGGAACTCCGCCCGCACCGATTTGGTGTCTCGGAGCCGGCCGACTGATCGATCTGGGTCCGGTTGCGCACTATTTTCCCCCAAACGTGAAGATCGCCTGTGCGGGTCATCCTTTGTGTCGGAAGTCGCTTGACGGTTGCCGCCCGCCGTGACGCTCTCGGTTGCGCTCGCGCCGGGACCGGTCGGCCCAGCTGTCTCTTGATGGTCCTGCCAGCCGTCGGTAAGAGAGCCGATGGCGTCGATAAGGTTGCGCACTGCGGCAAAGTTGAGGTAGGGACCACTGAGGTAGGGACCACTGAGGTCGCGGGCCTGGGTTTGGTGGATGAGGTCGGCGCCGAGGGTGAACGTCTCGACGTGCTCCGGCTGGATGCCCCACTTTCGCCAGATCCGGGCGACCGTGGCGAACGAGATGCCGAGCTGTTGACCCAGCAGCCGCGACGACCAATGGCTGGCCCCCAAATGGGCTGGTGGGCGCCCGCAGTCAGCGAGCGTGGTGGCTACCACCTCGAGCTCATCGACAACCGGTGGTCGGCCCGAGCGGGGAAGGTCGCCCAGCGCTCGGATTCCGGCGGCGGAATAGCGGTTGCGCCAGCTGATCACTGTCGGGCGGGTGGTTCCGGTCCTGCGAGCGATCTCGGTGTTCGTCAGACCCTCCGCGGACAGCAGCACTATCCGCGCTCGCTGCACCAGGCTGGGCCGCGCCGACGGCGACCGGACCAACGCCAGCAGGCGAGCGTGGTCGCCCGCTTGGAGGATCAACGGAGGCGCGGTAGCCATGCCTCATCCTCTCCTAACTCGAACTGTAAAACAACTATCAACACACGGTCGCTGCCTGGGGCATCTGCGCCAGATCTGACCCCAGCCGGCGATGGAAAGATCCTCTTGACACGGTCTAGCTAATCCCTGTGGACTAGTGCTCTGCGTCAATGTCCCGGTCCTATTGGCTGAGACGGACAGCACGGTGAAGGAGGTTTCCATCGGCGCGACCCGCTACGTGAAACGCGTCGGTCATCTGCTGGGCGCATTGGGCGTCTAGCGGACCCGAGGTTTCGAACGAGGACAGGAGGTAGCCATGCCCGCAGCTGCGTGGGTCACACTGCTGGCTGTCGCGCTGGTCGTGGCCGTTGTGGGAATCTCGCTGTTGAAGGTTATTTCCCAACTGAAGCACGTTGCCTGGACCCTTGGGGCAGTCATCGTAGGAGTCAATGCCGTCGCGTACCAGACGAGGACGGTTCCGGAGGTTTTGCCTTCGCTCAACGCCTCCCTCGCGCCGGTTCGATCCATGGCAGAACAAGTTTAGGACCCGGCAACGACCGATAAGGTCGGAGTCGGAATCAGATAAAGGGGCATGATATGTACGAGTTCAACTGCGGTCACCAGGAATGCGCTTCGCAGTTCGTCGCGTCCGACAAGGACGCTCTGATGCGGCAGGCCGCGGAGCACCTGAGGGAGGCCCACAACGTCCAGAGGGCGACCCAGACGCTGTTGGGTTACCTGGAGACTACTTGCGTGACGAGGACACATGACCGATAGTTCTTGTGATCCAAGACTAATGACAACCGAAAGGAGGGCAGCGGGATGATATTTCTTGCGGCACCGGCGCCCGGGCCCGCTGAAGCGCATCTGTTCGGCTGGTATCTGGGTTTCGCGATCGCTGTCGTGGTGATCACGGTGGTGGTCGCGCTGGTAGCTCCGATCCTCGTTCTGGCCGGTCGGATCGCCCGTCAAGCGCCCCAGATCAATGCTGCGCTGCAGCAGGCATATCGAAACACGCTACCGTTGGCGGACCTGCGACAGACGATCGACCACGCTGAGGTGATACTCGGCGGCCTGGAACGCGGGCGTGCGCGGCTGGGAGGTTAGCGATGCCGCCATTTGTGTTGGGGTATGCGGGCGCGCCTGATGGCTACGCGCCTGAAGAGGCAACCTTCTGGTGGATCGCGATCGCCATGGGACTCGTCGTCTTGATCGTGGTGACCCTGTTGTTGAGTTCCCTCGTGTCGATGGTGAGGTCAATCGACCGCGGCGTAGGGGGAGTGCGGGACACCCTAAGGGCCATCCCGGAGAATACCGCCAATTGCGCCCTTATTCCTGTTACGGCTGACAAGGTCGACGCGGTACTGGCAGAGGGTCTGCAGCATCACCAGTTCCTGACCAGGGTTCTGACTGGTTCTGGTGCGCCGGGCGGAAAGGGCTAGACATGACCCTTATCCTCCTGACAGCAGTCATCATCGGGGCATTGATCGGCGTTTTGACGATCTTCCTCTTCATTATCGGTGTGCTGCTCAACCGAATCGCGGACAATCTCGATGACTGTCTGGGTAACGTGAAGACGATCGCCAAGCACGCCGAGACGATTATTCCTGGTGTCGAGCACATCAATCGCACGAGTGGGGTTGTTGCTGGTGCGCTACCATTGCTGTACGGAGGTGCTGAGAAAATCGCCGCCAAGCTGGCACCTCCAGTTCCAGCTCCGGTTAACGGGCACACGAACGTGCCCGCTTCGGGCCGGCGTCGTTCCCGTATGATGGACACAGTAGGTATTCGCGGCCGTTACCATTAAATGTGCTTCCCAGTCCTCCGTTGGTAGCCGAGGACTGGGGGTGATAGTGGGCGGTGACCACACGTGGTCACCGCCCACTATCACGTCTGACGGCGGTTGGTGGCGGGACTCCTCGGACGCGGAACGTACGCATGCCGGCGGCGATCGTTCGGTCGGTGGTCGGTAGGCGCCGACGAGCGGCGTTCCTGAGGACGGTGCACGGCAAACGGCGGTAACGCTGCGAGCATTTGGACTAATGCGCAGCTCTTCGTCGCGCGCACCGTACCCGTGGGCGCCGTCGGGTGCCGGGAGCTCTCAGGTCTGGGCCTGCTCGATACGGCGGGTCGTATGGTCCGCCGCGGCGACAGTGGTCACCACGGTTTCACCCGGCGCCAACCATCCCTACCCGTGATGACCCCGCCGTACAGCCCGGCTGCGCGGGTCGCGCCCGCCGTGCGCTGGCGGGCGCCCACTGCCCTGCTCCCTATCTCGAGAGAGGTGGCGTTGGTGACTCCCCGCACACCACGCATGGTCCGCTGGAGTCTATCCGCCGTCGCGGTCGTGCTGCCGATGGCGATGATCGCGCCGTGGCCGGCTCATGCGGGTGCCGATCTGGTCGCACCGGCGAAGGATGGGCTTACGATGGCGGTGTCGTTGAAGGACGGCGCGGCCAACGCCGCGGCACCGGTGAGCGCCACAGTGCCGGCGGCCCATGCCGCGGCCCCTCAGACCGTGACCCCGATGGACGATGCGACCGCTGCGCGGGCCGCGGACGCGGACCCAGCAGATCCGAATCCGGACCCGGGTGGGGGCCGTCGAGGACGAGACAATGAGAGCCACGGCCGGCAGCAAGCCGCCCAGAACGGTAGGAACGGCAAGGCGCCCAACCCAAATTGCACCCTGATCGTTCCGCCAGCGCCACTGACCGCGCAGGGCCTCGCCACACCCTACGAGCTGGTATCGACGAATCGCCGCAACGGCCCGTGCCACGAGGCCAACGACAACCAGTCCGCGTTCGTCGAGGCCGCGATCATCGATCCACCGACGGGAAAGTTGGGCATCTACCGGCCGCTGGTCGTGGACCGGGGAACCCAACCCGCGGCGGCGCCGGTCGTGCCGAGGCTACCCACGGGTGCCGTAGTCGCAGTGTGGTTCGGTTTCCAGGGCACCACCTTGACCCTGGATGGCGCCACCGCCGATTGCGTCAATGGGTTGCGCGGATCGCCGTTCGGACAGTTCGCCTACTGTGGCGCGCCCGAGTTCTTCCGCGCGGCTAACGCCGCGATCGGCGCCGGCAAACTCAAGGTGCCCCCCGTCGGTATGGCTCGCGACGGCCAGCCGTGCCCGACCACCCGCGACTTCTCGGTAGTCGACCAGGACCAGAGCGACAACCTCACCACGCGCTACCTGGCACTGCCCGATGGGCGCACCGCCCAGGACAATGCGGCGAATGTTGCTGCGCTGCCCGTGCGCACCGTCTTGCAAAATGCCAGCGACAACCGGCTGTTGACCGACTTCATCAACCCGGCACTGGGCTGCACCCCCTTCACCGTGCCCGACCTCACCGCACGCGGGGCGCCGGCGCCAGCGCTGGCGCTGAACGAGCTACAGGCCGCGGCCTCCCAGCGAAAGCCAGTGGCCCTCGTCCCGCCCAATGATCCGATGGCGCAGGTCAACGGGAAGCCGAGCGTGGCCAAGACCAACCTGTACCGGGCCGGCGTGAACCAGCCGCCGCTGGATGCTGCGGTCGATACCGCGAAGAACTACTGCACGGACCTGGCCAGTGTCGGCCTAGCGCGGCTGCGTCTCGATCGGGCGCTCACCGCCGCCGCGCCATCGCCGGACGTGGCCGCAGCGAAGAACCTGTTCGCCTTCCTGCAGCAGCGGCTGAAGGCCTCATTCACCGACTTGGCCTGTGCCCCGGTCCGTCGAAGAGGCTGACCGAAACCACCCCGGCCAGCGCAACCGCAACATCAATGAGAATGACCGTAGTAACTATCGGGGACGAGCCCCTGAAGTCCACGCCAAATTCCACGGAGCGCCTGGCCGGCGTTGTCGATGGCGTGCGGGGCCGAGTTCGCGATGAGCGGTCCCACCAAGTTCAGGAGAACGATGATCAAAATCACCACCACGAAGAAATTCACCACCCTGATGACTGAATGACCCATGTTTGGTGCTGCCATCAGATTCCCTTCCTACGCGTGTGGCGCGATCGGATAGTACGCATGTCCGAAGCCGGGCAGAGCGCACGACGGCACCCGTGGACGTAGGCCTGGCCGACGGCGCCGAGCGCCGCCGCGAGGCCCCGAGCGGGGTCGCCGTGCGTAATCACAGG
The DNA here is from genome assembly GCA_030854185.1 of Actinomycetota bacterium. Taxonomy (GTDB): domain Bacteria; phylum Actinomycetota; class Actinomycetes; order Mycobacteriales; family Pseudonocardiaceae. The sequence goes on from JALYTS010000043.1 coordinate 31,413, forward strand.
CACTAGGGTACGGGCTGCGTCTAGATCCCCACGCACCGCAACGGATTACTCGCCCAGAAGGACTACTGAGCGGTGGCGATGCGCCCTCTCACCAGGCAGTCCTGCAATACTCTCCGGTAGGGGCCACCGGCCCGAGACTGCGTGACGACGTTCGCGCCAGGTGCCCCGTCCCTCGAGGCAACAGTGCTGGTCGTGCCGTACGGGTATCCTGACCGCCCGTCGTGGGCCTGCGCGGACCTGCCCTATATGGTGAGAAGGGTGGACAACGACTTCCCCGCGGACATCATCGGACTGCAGGTTGCCGAGCATGGAGCCGACGCTCGTGTGGTCACGGTGACCGGGGAGATCGATACGCTGACAGCGCCGAAACTGGCCAGCTTCCTCAACGAGCAGCTATTCGCCGCCCAGGTCGTCGTGGTCGACCTCGATGGCGTGGAGTTCCTGGGATCCGCCGGTCTGTCCGCGCTGTTCGAGGCCAACGAGCTCGCTAACCGCGAGCGTCGCGCACTGCGGATGGTGTGCCACTCCCGCATCGCCAACCGGGCCCTGGAGGCGACCGAACTGCGCAGCCAGTTCACCTTCGCCGACACCGTGCCGGAGGCCTTGAAGCACTCAACCTGACGAGCGGGTCGCTACCAAGAAGAGCAAAGGAGACGACGATGGCTGCTGCAGCCGGGCGCGTCGCACTGACCGGGGCCTCCACGGACGCGGCCCGGTCGCGGTGACCTACGTGGACAGAGGTCGCGTGCCCAACCGAAGAGCGGAGGCCTCGCCCGATGAGTCGGTGCTGTCCCTTGAGCTGCACACCGCGGCCAGCACCGTCGCGATTCCTACGATCCGGACCGTCGCGGCCGATCTCGCCGCTCGGGCCGACTTCGACCTCGATTCGATAGACGACCTCCGGATGGCGGTCGATGATCTGTGCGCCATGCTGGTCCGGGTCGCCGCCGCCGGCGCGTCGCTGCACTGCACGTTCACCGTCCGCGCCGAGCGGATCGAGGTGGCTGCCGAAACCGACGTCGACGATCTGGCGGATCCGCTTCCCACCGGCTCGTTCGCGTGGCGGGTGCTGCAGTGCCTCGCCGACGAGGTCGGCGCCACGTCCGTGCCCGCTGAGCCTGGCCGCCGTGGTCGGGTACGCATCACCCTGGCCAAAGACGCCCTGACGGCGCCTCAGCCGTGACCCGGTCCGTGTCGTCGGTGGGGACCGAGCACGGCGAGTACTCGCATCTGGTCCCGCTGCAGCGCCGGTACGCCGCGCTTGCCCCTGACGACTCCGAAAGGCAGCGGCTGCGCGAGCAGTTGATCAGTGGCTACCTGCCGGTGGCCGAGCACATCGCGCGCCGCTTCGCCGGCCGCGGTGAGCCGCTGGATGATCTGGTCCAGGTCGCGACCGTGGGACTGATCAACGCGGTGGACCGCTTCGAACCTGACCGAGGCTCGGACTTCTTCTCCTTCGCGGTGCCGACGATCACCGGGGAGGTGCGCCGGTACTTCCGCGACCATGGCTGGTCGACCCGGGTGCCCCGGCGGTTGAAGGATCTGCACATCCTGATCAGGAGCACGCTGGCGGAACTGTCCCAGCAGTTGGGCCGTGCGCCGAGACCCAGCGAGATCGCTGACCGGTTGGGCCTACCGATCTCCGAGGTGATCGAGGGGCTGCAAGCCGGGGAGGCGTACCGAAGCTCGTCGCTGGATGAGATGCTCGGCTCCGGAGAGGGCAAGGCGACGCTGGGCGAGTTCATCGGCGGCATGGATGGGGAGCTGGCCCTGATTGACGATCGCGAGGCACTGCGCCCGCTGCTGGCCGAGCTTGCCCCCCGGGAACGGACGATTCTCGCGTTGCGGTTTTTCCGCCAACTGACTCAGACTCAGATCGCCGAGGAGGTGGGTATCTCGCAGATGCACGTGTCGCGAGTGCTCCGCCAGACATTGCAGTCCTTGCAGGAGCGCATCGCCACCCTGGAGTGATGGCCGGCCCGCAAGAGCCGCCAGCTCAGCGGCCGATGGCCAACCGGGCGGTGGCTGCGGCCAGCCGCTGGCTGCGTGCCCGATGCCCACGCAGCGCCGATCGAGCGGCGTTCGCCCCGCATGCTCCGTGCACGGCGCCTCCGGGGTGGGCTGAGGACGAGGCCAGGTAGAGCCCGGTGATGGGCGTCTCCGGGCGGCCGAGGCCGGGGGTGGGTCGCAACACCAGCTGCTGGTGTAACGCGGTGGTCCCGCCGTTGATAGCGCCGCCGACGAGGTTGGCATTGTGCTCGGCGATCTGTGGCGGCGCGGCCACCGTGCGGGCGATGATCCGGTCCCGGAAGCCAGGGGCGAACCGCTCGATCTGCGCTTCGATGCGCCTGGCGACGGCCTCCCGGTCCCGCTCGTCCCAGGCGCCGGTGATGCCGTCGCCGCCGGCGTCGCCGCGGACCTTGCGGGGCACGTGGGTGTACGCCCACAGCGACTCGGTTCCGGCCGGTGAGCGGCACGGGTCGGCTGTGGTCATCTGACCCGCGAGCAGGAAGGGATGGGCCGGCACGAGCCCCATGGCGATGTGCGCCGTGTACTCGGTCATCTCGTCCATGCCGGCCGAGACGTGGACGGTGCCGGCGCCCGCGGCCTCGCCCGCCGCCCACGGCACCGGCGAACGCAACGCCCAGTCGACCTTGACGGTGGCGTAATCCCACTGGAACCGGCGCATGTCATCGCGCAACCGGGGGGGTAGCTGCGTCCAGCTGACCAGACCGCCGTAGAGGTAGGTGGCGGGGATTGCGGCGAGCACCGCGCGGTTGGCCTGGATCTCGTCGCCGTCGGCGGTGCGGACACCGACCGCGCGGCCCCCGCGCACCACCACCTGACGAACCGGGGCGCCGCAACGCACCCGCCCACCCCGGCTCTCCAGCCGCCGGACCAGCGCGGCGGTGAGCTCTCCGGCGCCACCTTCCGGGACCGGGAAGCCGTACTGCTGGCCCAGCATCGACAGCAACCAGCCGATCAGGGCGCCGCCGTTAGACTCGGGCATCAGATCGGCGTGCAGCGCACACCCGGCCAGCAGCAGCGATCCGGGTCCGGTGAACTCCTCCTCGGCCAGCCGGCGCACCGGCAGCAGCCCGAAGCGGGTGAATCTCAGCAGCCCAGCCAGGCCCAGTGCCGCCACCAACCGGGCGCCGGCGCGCACCGGCGGGAACGGCACGAACAGCGCGTCGAGTAGCAGGGGGCCGACTCGCTGCCAGTTGCCGTAGAGCCGTTTCCACGCCGCGCCGTCGCCCGCGCCGAGAGCGTCGAGCCCGGCCGCTGTCTGCTCCAGGTCCCGCGACAGCACAGCGGCACGCCCGTCGAGCAGCGGGTGCGCAAGGACCGTGGGCGAGTGCACCCAGCGCAGCCCCTGGCGCTCGAGATCCAACGCGCCGATGACGGGGGAGGCTGCCGCGAGCGGGTAGAACGCGCTGCAGAGATCGGTGACGAAGCCCGGTGCAGGGCCCGCGGCGCTGCGCACCGCCCCGCCCGGCTCGGGCTGCTCCTCCAGGACGAGGACGTCCCACCCGGCGTCGGCAAGCATGTTCGCTGCGACGAGACCGTTGGGCCCGGCACCGACCACCACGGCATCGACCACGCGGCCTGACATACCACCCGGCGAGCGTGGCTGGCAAACGGAGTAGCTGTTTCATCGTTTTCATGGTCGGCGTGTTGGGTACCTTCAAGAGATACCCGAGCGCCGGTGCTCCGCCGCCGCAGCGTCTTGCCCGCCAGCCGAGCCGCAGGAGGATCAGTGCGCGACGAGGAGTTCATCAACGAGGTCCACGCCCGTGCCGGCTTGGATAGCCGCGACGACGCCGAGCGCGCTATTCGGGCAACGCTGACGATTCTGGGTGAACAACTGCCGGACGATGTGGCCGGCTTGGTTGCGGCCGCCTTACCGCAGCGGCTCGGGGAGCAGTTGTGGGGGCCGCGATCTCGTTCTCGCGTGGCCGCGGCGCAAGCCGGCCGGCTGAGCCGGGGGCTGGCGGAAGGGGAGGGTAGCTGGCCCGGCGACGACACCGTCGCCGACGCTGATATCGATGACCGCCGCCGGGTGGATCAGCCTGAGGCGTCAGTGTCTCGGCGATCCCTGCTCGGCGGATGATCCCTGGCCGGAGGTCGACCCCAGCTATGGGGTCTGACCAGCAGCGGAGAGCGACCCGCGGGTCGGGGTCGACTCCTGACTGAAGGTTGAAATTCGGGGTGAGGATGGTTGGTTCACACCTGGCGTAGCAGCGGCGCCGGGCATGGTCTCGTCGCCGCCGGCAGCGCCGGACCCGATCGGTCGGCCTTTGTCACCTGGTTTGCTGGAATCGCCCCGACTCGCGATGCTGGGCAAGTTGCCCCAACTGGCCGGGCTGCTCGGGTCCGTCGAATTCCCAGTGCCGGCGGAATTCCCTGCGTTCGCCGCGCGTGCCAGCGTGACCGTGCGGCCTGGCTTGCCGGCAGCAGCTGGTGTGATCGGTGCCCTCGGCCTGTCAGGTTGCCGCGGCGTGTCACCGCGGCGTGGTGAGACGGGCTGGGTGGGCGCTGGGATGGTCTGCTCTGCTTGGCGGTTCAGCGTCATGGGCTGGGTGATGCTCGGGGCCGGAAAGACCATCGGATTCGGTGGACGCCCCGGCACGGGGCCGCCCGCAGCTGCCGGACCGGGTGCCGCGGCTGCGTCCTGGCCCAGGACGGATGACGGGGTGCTCGCCGGCGGCGCGCCGAGCCCGTCGTTGACGACGCGTGGGCAGGCCACGCATCTCGCGCAAATCCATGGCATCGAACCTACCGCCCCGACCTCGCCGACGGCGATCGACTCCATCGAGGCGCGTTCATGAAATGCGGTTTAGGTGTCGGTGCTCGCGTTGTCGGCGACGGTGATCTGGAACGGGTAGGGCATCTCGGAGCTAGGGTGTTCCCGACCCCCTTACTCCAAGGCATTCCGGTGGTCCTCCTGGCGAATATCGCACCCCACGGTGCGGTCGGAACCATCCAGTTCATGGACGGAACGTTCGCGCTGGGTGCCCAGTGACGTCGATCGATGGCTTCGCTCTACGCATCACGTCGCTACCGAAGGGGGAGCACTGGCTGACCGCGGTGTTCACTCCCGGGAGTCAGCCCGCCTTCGTGCCGTCGGCGTCGCTACCAGTGGTGCTGACGGTCGCGCCGCGGTTCTGATCGCGCGTCCGGGTCTATCGGAATGGCATGGTCCACCGATCAAGACGTAGTCGACCTCGTGTCGACCGAGCACGCGGAGAACCTCGGCGGCGTCGAGTTCCGGGTGCGGCCAGTCTTCATCCATTCGCTACCCGGCGGGCCCTCAGCGATCAGGGCCGTGTGCTTTCTGATCCTCTCCAGTACTGCGGCAGGCGCCATCCGCCCATTGAGCTCCAACCGGAACTCGGCGACGGCCTCCTGGTCTTCGCAACTGGGTAACGGCAATCGCACCAGACGCCCGTGGATGTCTCGAAACGTCCCAGTAGTGCTCAC
>JALYTS010000123.1 GCA_030854185.1 Actinomycetota bacterium
GCCGGGAAGGGTGCTGGCACCGCCGGCGCCACCCTGGCCGCCGTTGCCGCCGTTGCCGCCGTTGCCGCCTTTGCCGTAGGTGCTGTTGCCGCCGCCTCCGCCGTTGCCGCCGTTGCCGCCGTTGCCGCCGTTGCCGCCGATCACCGCGGTGCCGCCGGTACCACCGGTGCCACCGTTGCCACCGTTGCCACCGACGCCGCCGTTGCCGAAGGTGCTGTTGCCACCAGTGCCACCCGGGGCGCCATTGGCACCGTTACCGCCGGCGCCGCCGACGATCCCACCGGTACCACCGGTACCACCGGCGCCACCGGCACCGCCGTTACCGCCGGCGCCGCCTTTGTTGTAGACGCTGTTGCCACCATTGCCACCCTGGGCGCTGGCTCCTCCGTTGCCGCCGGCGCCGCCGACGATCCCACCGATCCCACCGGTACCGCCGGTACCACCGGTACCGCCGTTGGCACCGGTCCCGCCTTTGTTGTGGACGCTGTTGCCACCATTGCCGCCCGTGTTGCCGGGGCCACCGGTGCCGCCGGCGCCGCCGCGCAAGGTGCCGTTGCCGCCGGTGCCGCCGTGACCACCCATTCCACCTATCCCGCCTGGTGCGCCGGGAAAGACCATGCCGGAGCCGCCGTTACCGCCGGGGCCGGCGGGGCCGCCGTCACCACCCCTGGCGCCGGTGCACAAGCTGGTGGTGCATGAGGAGCCGGCGGATCCAGGGCCGCCGTTGCCGCCGTCGCCGCCTGGGGTGGGCGGTGCAGCGAAGGCGGTACCCGCGGCGGCGAACACTAAACCGGTCGCCAGGACAGCGGAGGAGGCGAAAACGCCGAGCCGCCGCCGGGTGATGTTGCGATCCATGAAAACCTCCGTTAGTCATGCTGACGCGACATGGTTTGTCACATCGATCCGCAGGTCCAGGTCACGAACACCGATTTGACGGCGCTTCAACTGTTAGGACCCCTCATCGGGCGATTTAAGCCCGTCATAATGACAATCGCGCTACGCGTTGCGATGTAACCAAACTGAAATTAGATCAACCGAATGGCGTAACGTGTTCCTGTTCGCGTCACAGCTCACTAACTGCCGGCTCACCCGGTGACCTACGGTTACTCAACGAATGCGAGCCCCGCGTGTGCGCGCCAAGCCGAAAATGTTGGCAATAATGTCAATGCCGCGATGTGCGCGGGCCACTGGCCCGAGATATATCTTCTCTCAGTGCCCAGGTTGTGACCTCGCACGACCCGTCACCGGGTCTACATCACCAACCAAGCCTGTTATCAATCTCAGGGCGCGTTGCTTCTTTTGTGACGAGCGGTGGTGACGTGTTGGGGAGGATGGGGTCCGGGCCCGTCCTCCCCAACACGTTGGTTGTGTCCTCAGTCCAGGAACCCGGTCTGAGGCCGGTGGTTGTTGGGTACCGTCATGATGATCTCGTTGCCTGTCCCGGGTGTGGTCGTGGCTAAACGCTCACGGCCACACCGTCACATCGGCGACGAGTTCGTGGAGCGGGAATTAGCTGCCGTTTCCACCCTGACCGCCAGCTCCCGCCGTGCCGCCTGTGCCGCCAGCGCCACCATTGGGATTGGCAACGCCGCCGGCGCCACCTGCGCCACCCGCTTTGCCGGGTGTACCTGGGCCGTTGATGCTGCTGCCGCCGTTGCCGCCGTTGCCACCGTGGCCACCGGTGCCACCGTTGCCGCCGCCGCCCTTAGTAGCCGACGCACCACCGGCACCGCCGACGCCGCCACTGCCACCGGCGCCACCGGTGCCACCCTTGCCGAGGAGGGTGTTGCCGCCGTTGCCACCGTTGGCACCGTTGCCACCGTTGCCACCCTGGCCACCCTTGCCGCTGGTTGCGCTGCTGGCTGCGCCGCCCGCGCCGCCCGCGCCGCCGCTCCCGCCGGGACCACCACCACCGCCGTTGCCGATGCGGGTGTTGCCGCCGTTGCCACCGACGGAACCGTTGCCACCATTGCCACCATTGCCGCCCTGGTTTATGCCGGTGCCGCCTGCGCCGCCGGCGCCGCCGGCCGCGCCAGCACCACCTGTACCGCCGTTGCCGATGGTGGTGCTGCCACCGTTGCCACCCTTACTGGCGTTGCCGCCGCCGCCGCCCGCGCCGCCCGCCACGAGGGGATTGGTAGAGGTGCCACCGGCACCACCGGCACCACCAGCACCACCGATACAACCGGGACTACCGGCACCGCTGCCGTTGCCACCACCCTTGGGAGAATTGCCACCGGGCATGCCGGGGTTGCCGGTGCCGGCAAGGCCGGCGGCGCCGGCGGCGCCGGGCGTGCCGGGCGTGCAGGGGGCGGCGAAGGCGCTAACCCCGCCGGCTAGCACTAAACCAGTTGCCAAAACGGTGGAGGTGGCGAAAACGCCGAGCCGCCGCCGCATGATGTTGCGATCCATCGAAAAGCCTCCGTAGTGGTCACGTAACGTGACGAGGTTTTGTCAGCAATCTGCAGGCTCCAGGTTCACACCGATCGTCGACGATCACTCACAGAACGTCACCGTTCAAAAACACCTACTCGATCGGGTGGATTGAGCCCACCACACGGACCATCGCGACCCCCACCAGAAATCCGACAGAAAAGGGATTAGTCGACCCGTATGGTCTAGTATCGGTCCTGAAGAGGTAACAGCCTGCAAATTGTCGGTCTATCGCCGTTCGCCGTGAAGCTACGAGATGGGTAGGCGACACGCGCGGTCAAGGGGAATTCTAGTTCGGGGTGTTCTCACGATCTGTGATCACCACCAAGAGATCACGGAGGATCGAGGACGATCAAACGGTGGGCGTCCGGTAACGTCGGCTACTCCGTGAATGCAAGTCATCACACCCAGTGCACAACCGCAGAGCACCTCGGAGCTGCTGCTCAACCAGCGATCGGACCTGCTCCGCCCTTGATGGACAGGTCCTTACTCCGTTGCGGCCCGCACCCCGGCTGATGGTCGACGAGGGAACCGTCCTGGTAACCGGGGCACCGTTTGTCCCACCTGGACTGGGGGCCGCATCCCCGCCCTGTACTCAGCCAAGGCCGGATACCCCGGCATTGCCATCCAGATCGCCGCCACACTGGCGGGCGCCTCGCCGCCGTCGGCCCCCTGGTAGGCGTCGAACAAGCCACCGGCCGTGTCTATGACCGGCGTTCCTCGGACCCTTGACAGCTCCTCCCCGTCCCGCCCTACGCTGCACCCCACCGCGGGGCCGGTGCAGGCGTCGGTGATCGTCAGAGAACCGGCGGTCGCGGCTCAGCTGCCATGCGTCCTGACGGAAGGCCCCTGTCGATCACTTCGCCGTCGTAGGCTCGGTACCGAAGGAGGACTCGGTGGGGCTTCTCCTACACCCTGTGACGACAGGAGGCACTCGCTGTGGGAACCGGAGACAAGATTCGTGACAAGGCTGAGGTGCTCAAGGGCAAGGTGAAAGAGGCCGCGGGCCGGGTCACCGGCGACCCGGTGCTGGAGGCTGAGGGCAAGGGCGACCAAGTCAAGGGCCACGTCAAGCAGGCCGGCGAGCAAGTCAAGGATGCCGTAAAAGACATCTTCGACAGGTAGTCACAGGACGGACCACGACGCCGCTCCTGGTCAGTCACCGTCTTGAGGGGAAGGCCGCTTGGCGCGTGTGACCAAACCACTGGTCACAAATAGCAACCCAAACACCCCAAACAGCCCCCAGGATGATCTCCCGAGGGCTGCTTTGCCTGGTAGCGGGGGTAGGATTCGAACCTACGACCTCTGGGTTATGAGATGAACGGAACCCGTCCCGCCCCTTCCATCGAGTCCTGCCGCGTCCTGTCTAGCCAGGGCCGACCGGGTCCATGGCGTCCCACCTCGTCTAGCTGCCTCACTGCTGCCCACAGCGTCCTTACTACCGTTTCTACTACCACTGCCGGGGACCGTCGCAGAGGACAATGCCCGCCTTCTTGTCCTCGTGGTGCCGCGATGGCGCTCGGGAGGTCAGCGGGAGCCAGATTGTCCACCCGATCCAGGACTCGTCTGGCCGCGCTCCGGCCGTCCATCCCAGCGGTCTGCGCGTTGCCCGAGTGGCGCTCTGTTTGTGACGTACCATTTGTGTCCACGTGAGGCCGCACAGCGTGTCTGGTGTGAGCGTGCTGGCATCCCCGATGGCATGGAAGGGAAGCGATGTGCAAGCAAACGTCGATCGCCTAGCGGCGGGCGGGGTGGCCCTTCGCAAGAGCATCTACAACTTGACTCCCGACGAGCTCGCTGCGTACCGGGAGGCCGTCGACAAGCTCATGCAGCGCAACGACAACAGGGGCTATAACTTCCTCGCGGGCATCCACGGCGTGCCCCAGCAGCTGTGTGTCCATCATCAGTGGCACTGGCTGCCGTGGCACCGGGTCTACTTGTATCTCTTCGAGCAGAGCCTGCAGGACCAGGTGCCCGGAGTCACGATCCCCTGGTGGGACTGGACCTCCGACGACGCCCACGCCAACGGCATCCCCTCGGCGTTCACGGACCCGGCGACGCCCGATGGCAACCCGAACCCGTTGCTCAAGGCATCGATCCAGGTGCTGAACCCGCAGCCGAACTGGCCGACCGAGACACACCGGTCTCCGCAGCCACCCGACTCGCCGCTACTGCCGACGAGAAACGACATCACGGGCAGTCTCAGGATCCCGTTTTTCGACAGCGATCCCACCGGCTTTTCCGAGAACTTCGCTGGCTACCACGACAACGTTCACGTCTGGGTCGGCGGAGAGATGGGCATCGTGCCATGGTCGTCCTACGATCCCCTGTTCTGGTCGCACCACTGCATGGTCGACCGAGTGTGGTACCTATGGCAGATTCAGCCCACGAACGCCAACTTCGTCTGGGACCCCGACCTACTCACCACACCGCTGATTGTGCCGGGCACCAGCTTCACGGTGGCGGATATCCTGGACATCACCAAGCTCGGGTACGGGTATGCCTCAACCGAGGTTGCCATCGCCCAGGAGGCATGACCGATGAACGCACCGACCCGCCTGCCGAATCTCCGGTTGACCCTTCCCAAGATCACGACTCCCTTCAGCCGCGCCGATCTCGTGTTCCTCGGTCTGGAGCACGCCGGACCGCCGGTCGAGGTGCGGATCTTCTTCAACACCCCCGACGCTGACGAGTCCACGCCGACCACCGTCGATGCGGGCTTCGTGGGGTTGTTCTCCATCTTCGGCCACGGGGGATGCTACGGAGACGAAGGCCACTGCGACGTGCCCGAGGAGCGGCGGCCGAACGACCACCGGCCGGCCCATCCGCTCACGCCGATCACCAAGCATGTCACCGTAACCGAGGCCCTGCGCCGCCTCACCGTTACAGGGGCACAAGACGTGATCGTCACGATCGTGCCGGTCCTGCACGACGTGCCGGCCTACATCCCTGACGAACTGCTCACCGAGCCAGTCAACTACCAGCGACTCTCCATCGTGCTCTACGAATGAGCTAGCCGACAAACCCGCCACCACGAACCACACCATCTGAGCTCCGCTGATCATCGAACAAGGCGACATACGGTTTAGGAATGGTTCGTCAGTAACAGACGGTGCATAGGGTCTGACATGCTGTTTTGTCTCGATTACCGGCGGCCGGACTCGCAGTCATTTCGCATTGGCTTCGCGCTCCCTAGAACGATTGGGAGTCCTGGTGCACCACCGGCTGGCTCCAGCACGGAGCAAGGACGAAACGGACGCGTCCCTGCTCCTGCCCCGTTCCCTCGTCCTGGCCGCCTTGCTCGTCACGGCGGCGGTGTCAATGGTGGCGCTTGCGCCATCGCAGCGCGACGCCGTCGGGCGCCATTGACTCCGCCGCCGGGACGTGGACGATCTCCGGCGAGGGAACGGCGACCCAGAACCCAAGGATTCTCGGACCGCGATAGTGATTGTTTGTGAATAACACCGATTACGACCATAGTGGCCCAAGTTGACCTAGAGGACGGGGACTTTGCAGGATGCTAGCGCGTCCATCATGTACTTTGAGTCTTCAGTGACTCGACGGTTTCAATTTTAGTCTGGCCAGCGATCGCTGTTCCTAGCCACCAGTCTTCTCGGCTTGATTCGAGCTTGGCGCTGGGATCCTGTGGATAGGCACCAAAGCCATCGAGCATCACGATCGCCTCCATACGTGTAGCGGTTTGCGTCCGTAGGATCGCGTGGCGCTCGTCGCGCAGCACGCCTCCTGTCGGCGTCCAAACATCGCGCCGCGCTGAGTCGGGCTTGTTCCAGTTGAGCTTGTTGAATAGCACGTCGTAGGCGGCTAGTTCGACCCTCATGAGGACCGGTCGCACGTCTCGAGCCAACGCAGGCTGTTTCTTGGGGTTGTTGGGCTGATCGGCGTGTGTGGCTCGGTTGCGTAGTTGGTGCCAGGTTTTGATCTCGTCGTGGGTGTATTGGAGTCGGTCGTAGTAACCGAGAAAATCAGATAGCGGCGTAACGAGATTCCCGGGTTTCTCAGCGAAGGCTTCCTCGAAAAAGCGGGCGATTTCGCGAAAGCGGCCGGTCTCATGGGTGTTGGCCAACGCCTCCGCGAGCAGCGCGACACCGCTCCGGCGATCACCGAGGGCTCGGAGCCCCGGATCTGTGATTGAGATGATCGCCGGAATTAATGCGATCCTCTGGGTTGACTGTGAGAGGCCCGAACAGGTGTCAAGCCACTGTCGATCAGCAAGACTCACATCGCTGAAGCCAGCCGCCGGCACCATAGATTTAATGGTACGGGTCGAGCAAGTTGCAACGGCGGCTAGATCGGCGAACAGTTCGATCGCCTGCTCACTGCGGCGCACGATGCCCTCCTCAACATTAATCTTTCCGTCGGTGTCAAGCTGCGGCCTTGATTCCAAGGGTACTTCTGCCCAGACCAAGAGCCGAAGTCGCGACGTATCCTCCTCGCCGCGCCGCTGAATCTGAAGGGTCACGCCGTTGATCTCGCTCTGGTAGTGCCAAGGATCATTATTCGGTCGTGACAGCTCGATCTGGGTCAGCCGTAGGAACTTCATGAACCTATCGTGGCAGCAAGGTGACCAGCACACACCGTGATCTAGCGGACACAGTGCCGAATTGCTCACTGGCTTCCCTTAGCGCACATCGGAGTTCCGGTCTGGACCGAGCGGGTAGCCGGGCAGGCACACGGGCGCCCCGAACGCGAGGAGCCTCTGCACACGACGCGATCACGTTGCCATCGGCGGCGCACCTCCTTAGTCTGGCGCGAATCTGGCACTCAGGGTGTTCCGTCTCTGGTGAGGGATTAACGTCCCGGTTAGAGGCCACGCCGTTGACCTGGGCCTAAGTGGTGGAGCGGGCGACGGGAGTCGAACCCGCATGGCCAGCTTGGAAGACTGCGCCCAACGCGTGGTCAGGGGCCTCGACCTGCGGCCCATCGCGTCACGGTGCACCGCCATCGACCGTGGTTTACCGCGGCTAATAGCAAGCTAACAGCACGCCGGACGTAGTTGATCATGAGCTTGCCGAAGCTACAGGATCCGGCTTACAGGCCAGCTCGTCCGCCCCGCGATTCGTCACCTGCGCGAGTCAGGGGACGCATCGGGGTTGACCAGGAGGAACGCTCTCGCTGCTTCTCCTGGTTTCTCATTGCTTCTCGACGTTCGACGGCCCAGTGACGGCCCAGAAGTTGATCTTGGCTGTCATTCCGTTGCGTGGTGCGAGTTCGGTGGTGATCTCCTCGCGGCGCGGGTCCTTTCTGCCGGCCCGAGGGGCGGGGGGCAAGGTATGCGGTCCCGCCTTGCGCCTCGCCCCTCGGGCTGGCAGCCGTCTCGGCGTGCCGTGAGGAGGTCACCGCCGCCCCGACCTCATCTCCGAAGCGGTGCCGGGTCCGGGCGGAGCCCGGGATGTATTTGCTGGTGGGAGCGGGAATCGTGGGTTGGCATGGCCGCAGCGACTGGGGAGTGCGATTAACAGATGCAGGCAGGGTCCCTGATCAGTCCAGACAATGTGGGCATGCGATGTTCGCCGAGTGGTGTCCCAGTGTGGCGCGGTGCTAGTCGTTGCGGTCAGGACTGTGGTCACGCGGTGACAGTCCGACGTCCCTGCGTGATGATCAAGGGGGACGCCTACTTGACCAGGACATGGGCGAACTTGGTTCTGGAAAACTGGTCAGTGGATACCATGATCGTTCATCGGGGACAGCGCCGGCACTTCGAGCGGTGGCCTGCGACTGGCATCAGTATGTCCGGCGGGGTGGTCGCCCCGAGCTCAGCCGCTATGCCGCGGGGCTGGTGCTTAATAGGGCCGCGATGCGTTGTAACTTATCTCCTCAGAAGAGCGATCCTCTTGACACGCTAGGGTGATCCGGTAGTGAGTGGATCGTGCCGTTGGGTTACGCAGCGTTGGGGGTGTGCCCGAAGGGGGTAGTGGTGACTGGTCTGGTTGTCGATGGCACCGGTTTCGAGGTGCTGGTGGGTGATGAGCGGATCGGGCCGCGCCGGGTTCTTGAACCGGCCGATGTGGAGCTGCTGGAGATGTTGGCTTCCCGGTATGTGCGGGCGGTGCAGGCTCGCTCCGATGCCGGTGTGTTCGTTGAACTGGGCCGGGAGTTGTATGGCTGGCTGGATGGGGATCAGGGCCAGCTGAGCTCGTTGCTGGAGCGGATGCCTTCGCCGCTGGTGTTCGAGGTCCGGGGGCCGCGTTCGCCATCGGGTCGGGCGTGGGCTGTACTGAGGGCTCCGTTTGAGCTGTTGACTCGGCCTGGTGGGGGGTTGCTGGCGGCCGATGAGCTGGTCCGTTTCTGTGTGGCGCGACGCTTGGGCCCGGCTGAGCAGCGGCCGGGACTGGACGAGTTCCGGTTGGGTCTGGCGTTCATGGCGTCGTCGCCCCAGGGGCAGCACGAGCTTGACTTCGAGGCTGAGGAGGCGGCGATCCTCCATGCCCTGGGCGACAGCCGTGTCGACCTGGTGGTTGATGACACGGGCGACCCGGAGCAGCTGGGTCATCGGCTGGCCGCCTTGGGTGGGATGCCGGTGGTGCACTTGTCGTGCCACGGAGTGAACAACTACTCGACGCGGCCTGACGCGCCGAGGGTGCCGGTGCTGATGATGGAAAGCGACGTGGGCGGGCATCGTCTGACGACGGCCGCTGATCTAGTGAGCTTGCTGACCATTGGGCCTCGGCTGTTGTTCGTCTCGGCGTGTCTTACTGCTACCGGGGCCGACGCGACCGGTCATCTGCCGCCGGGGGGCGGCCACAAGGGCGAGCCCGGCTCGGCTGCCGGTGGTGGCTTGGTGGCGCATTCGCTGGCGACGGCGCTGGTGACCGCCGGTGTGCCTGCGGTGATCGGCTGGGACGGCTCGGTCGGTGATCAGGCGGCCACTGCTTTCGCCGAGCGCCTGTATCGGCGTCTGGCGGATCGGGCTGATCTGGAGGTGGCGGTGGGTGATGCCCGCCGGGTGCTGCTGGAGTCCGACGACCCGCTGGTGCGCGCTGATTGGCATCTGGCTCGGCTGTGGCTGGGACCGGCCGGGGGTGGGCCGCTGGTGGCTGGCAACCGCAAGCGGTCGCTGGTGTCAGCGACGCACGGCACCAAGACCTTCCTGGACCGCAAGCGGCAGGTGCCGGTGGCCGCGGCCGAGATGTTCGTGGGCCGGCGCCCGGAGCTGCAACAAGCCCTGCGGGCGTTGCGCTCGGGTCAGCGAGCTGGGGTATTGCTGCAGGGGCAGGGCCGGCTGGGTAAGTCGAGTTTGGCGGCTCGGATCGCTGACCGGTGCCCGGACCGGGCGGTGGCGGTGGTGTTCGGCGACTACGGGGCGTTGGCGATCCTCGACGCGGTGGCCGAGGCGGTGCGGACCAACCAGCCGGCCAGGGAGCTGATCGAGCGACGCTTGCCGGAGGTGCGTGCGCGGCCGGAGGCGATCGAGGCGGTGTTGATCGATCTGCTGGCTGGTCCGCTCGCCCAGGCCGCTGAGGGGCAGCGGCCGTTGCTGTTGATCATTGATGACCTGGAGGAGATCCTGGTGGCCGACCCGGCTGGTCCGCACCGGGTGGCACCCGAGCATGCCGCGGTGTTGGCTGCGGTGTTGCGGGCGTTCGACCCGGCCATCACCGACAGTCGCCTGCTGGTCACGAGCCGCTTCACCTTCGCCCTCGATGGGTTGGAGGCGGGGTTGGAGCGTGTTCAGCTGCGGCCGCTGTCGGTGGTGGCCCAGCGCAAGCTCCAGCGCCGCCACCAGGCGCTGACCCCGGTGGAGCGTCAGGCCGAGCGATCCGGGCTGGCCGGCAGGGCGCTGGCGGTGAGTCGGGGTAACCCCGGTCTGCAGGATCTGATCGGTCTGCGGCTGGTGTACGGAGCGCAGGTGCCGGTGCACCGGGCCGAGGCTGCGGTGGCGGGTATGGAGGCCTACCTGCGGCAAGGTGACCTGCCGCCCGAGGGCGAGGTCCGGGCGATTTTGGAGGACCTGGCCCTGGACACACTGTTGCAGGAAGCCGGAGCGGCCAACTGTGCCCTGCTGCGGGCTGCCACGCTGTTCGGTCTGCCGGTGCCGGAATCGGTGATCGAGGTGCTGGCCGGTGAGGTGGGAGGATCACTGGCCCGGCTGCGGGGCTTCGGGCTGCTCGACCCCTACCAGGATCGGTACGCCCCAGCGCGCCCAGCCTTGGCAGTCAACCCCCTGGCCGCTGGACGACTCGACCCGCTGAGTACCACTGAGCAGGCCGCTCTCGCTGTCGTGACCGTCGCTGCGCTGATGGTCGCCTGGGGTGGGACAGCGCCGCAGCCCCGTCGGGCTCTGGAACTCGATCTGGAGCTGACCCGGCTCGCCCTGCTCGGCGATGACCCGACGGTCGTCGCAGCCTGCGCCATTGGCGCGGTCCACGAGCTGCGTCGCGGCCCGGCCGCTGATGCGTTCCGACTCGGACAGGACGCGATCGAGCTGCTCGACCGGCACAGCGGGGCCGTGCCGCTGGGCCTGCTGCGAGCGGCTGCTGATGCTGCCCTCACCAGCGGCGACGGTGACAAGGGCGAGGCGCTACTGGACCGAGCGATGCGACAGGTGGAAGCCGGTGACCAGGAAGGGGCCGACCCGCTCGATCACGCTCGGGTCACCACCGAACGAGCCCGCCGTTTTGTCACCCTCGGCGAACCGGAGCAGGCCGAACAACTGCTACGGCACGCCCACCACCTGTTCACAACCGCAGGATCGGAGCGGGAAGCAGCGACGGTGATGGGCGAGATCGCCGACATCGCCTACCAGCGGGGCGACTACGACGAAGCGCTGCGGATCCGCCGGGACGTCGAGCTGCCGGTCTATGAGCGCCTCGGCGACACCCGATCCACCGCCCTCTCCTGGGGCAAGATCGCCGACATCACCTACCAGCGGGGCGACTACGACGAAGCGCTGCGGATCCACCGGGACGTCACGCTGCCGGTCTATGAACGCCTCGGCGACACCCGATCCACCGCCCTCTCCTGGGGCAAGATCGCCGACATCACCTACCAGCGGGGCGACTACGACGAAGCGCTGCGGATCCACCGGGACGTCACGCTGCCGGTCTATGAACGCCTCGGCGACACCCGAGAAACCGCCCTCTCCTGGGGTCAGATCGCCGACATCACCTACCAGCGGGGCGACCACGACGAAGCGGCTGAGTTGCAGCATAAGCGGCTCGAGGTGAACAAGCAACTGGGCGACCTCGACGGGATCGCTGCAGCCAACTGGGACCTGGCCCAGATCGACCTGGCGCAGCAGGACTACGAGTCAGCCATGCCCCGGTTGCGTGAGTCGTTCCAGATCGTGCGCCAGCTGCGACGAGCCGACGCTATCGCGACGGTGGGCCTGACGCTCGGCGCACTGCTGTTGGCCGCAGGTCTGACCAATCCGGCGCGCGAGGTACTCGGCGAGAGTTTGACAGCCGCCACCAAGATCGGCCATCCCGACCTGACCAGGCAGATCAACGAGCTGTTGAACAGGCCGGTCGAGGGAAACGAGGAGACATGATCATCCAACTGGAAAGCGCCACCGCCGAGAATGTCGAGGCCTCCCGGCGGAATCTCGAAGCATTGGCCCACAGCTGGGGCCACGAGATGATAAAGGCCCCCGCTAGCACCCCGGACGCAGCCGCGGCGGCTGGCAACGACGACAAGGTGATCGACCCGGTTTCGCTAGCAGCCTTGGTGCTGTCGATCCCATCGGCCGCGCTGGCCGTCCTCGATCTAGCCGACCGCATCCACAAGCGGCGCCGAGCCAAGGAACTCATCGACCACGCCCAGCAACTGGCCGCCCAGCACGTAACCGTGTGCCTGATATCCCATAGCCGCCCCGTCGAGCTCACGACCCTGGCCCCCGACCAACTCCTCGACCTGCTGGCCGACGAAACCTGACCCACTCGTGGACACGATGAGCGTCCGCCCTCGGAGGCACCAGAGAGGCATCGTCCCGCCCGGCGCAGCGCCGCACGTGTAGTCGCACCGGAGGCATGACTGTTTGGCGCTACCCGTCGCTCGTCTCCGGATGGGTCCTGGCTGGCCCTCCGCCAGCGGCGGCGGAGAGGTACAGATCTGGGACCTCATCACTGGTGCTGCACTCACCTCATTGCGTGTCGCGGGCGGCTTGTTGCACCTCCTCCTAACGTCGATGACGATCTCAGCCGCCGGAGACCGCGGTTTCTGCTTCCTGACACTCTGCTGTTAGACACCCCTCCCGATAGGTACATGATCGATCAGACAGGGCGCCTCGCCCACAGCCGGAATGAGGGATCTCCGCCGGGCCGACTGCAATCCAGCACGAAACCACGCAGCCAACGCGCCTGCTGCTGCGCACGGTGACCACCTCCGCCCGCCGGGCCGGCCCGCGCGAGCACGGCCGCCAGGCCGCGCGCAGCAAGCGGGACC
>JALYTS010000044.1 GCA_030854185.1 Actinomycetota bacterium
TCAGCGAGCCGCCGCCGCCGGCGAGCGCGGCCCCGGCGGCGAGGTACAGGCCCAGGTCAGCGCCGCGGGTGGTGAGGAATGCAACGTTCGCCGCCCGGACCCGCTGCGGCTCGCGCCACCAGAACGCGATCAGCGCCCAGCTCGTCGCGCCCATCACCTCCCACCCCATCAGCAGCAGCACTAGCCCGGTGGCGGTGACCGTGACGAGCATGGCCCCGGCGAACAGCATCATCAGCCCCGTGAACCTGGCCCGCGCCTCGTTCGCACCGAACTCTCCGGAAGAGAAGAACAGCACGGCCAGGGTGACCGCAGCGACGGTGACAACCAGGATCGCGGAGAGCCCGTCGACGGCCAGCTGGGCGTCGATCCCGGCCAGCAACGGCGCCGTTGCTTCCGGCCGCCGCACGGCTGCGGCGATCGCCAGCGCCATGGTCACCGTCGCCACGAAGACCCGAGCGCGGGCGCGGCCCAGTCGGCCCGCCGGCCGGTGCACGCCAGCAGCGCCCCGGCGCCCAGCGGCACACCGACCAGCAACCAGGCGAGCATCGCTACTCCTTGAGGTCCGCAGCCATGTCGGTCATGTCGACGTCGCGCGCCCGGAAGATCGCGGTCACTACCGCGAACCCGACGGCCATCTCCAACGCCATCACGGTGATCACCACGATGACGAGCACCTGCCCGTCCGCGATCGCCGGTGCCACGTAGTACCAAAAGGCGGCGGCCGCAACGATGACCCCGTTGAGCATCAGCTCCAGGCCCATCATCAGCATCACGATCGACTGCTGGGACAACGCGCCGTACAGGCCGATCGCGAACAGCGCGGCAGCCGGCAGAAGGAAGAGCTCTAGGGTCATCGCGCCAATCCGGAAGCAGCGGGCCGAGCGGGACATGCAACTGGTCAAGCATCAGACCGTCGCGGTCCGCAGCCCGATCCGCCATGGGCAGCCCACCCGGCATCCCCATATCGTGCTGACCGCCGTGCGCGTCCACACCTTGATCGTGCTGGCCACCATGCCCGTCCATGTCGTGCTGGGCACTGTGCGCATGGCCATGCTCGGGTTCCACGACCGGGCTGCTGACTGTCGTCAGCGGCCCCCCTCCGGAGGCCAACTCACCCCGGGCATCGTCGAGCGCTGCGGGTACGGTGCCCGGGATCAAGTAGATGCAGGCACGCCCGCGGCGCGGGGACCTGCTGCCAGACCCGGTCGGCAAGGGGCGACAGCCGCGGGCCGAGCGGCCCGGCGACAACCAGAACATCGGCATCTGCCGGGCTCGCCGCGGACGGCCACCCCCGCTGCCGCAATTCCCGTTCCACCGCCAGCCGGACGCGAGTACCACCCGGCACTTCGACCAGCAGCACGTGCGGGCGGGCCGCAGCAACGCGCAGTAAGAAACGGGTCAGGCCCACCGCCGCGCCCCTTCCCGCCACGCATAGGCCACCCCCGCAAGCAGAATGCCGAGGAACACGAACATCTCGATGACCGCCACGACGCCGACCTTCGCGACGACCAGTGTCCAGGGATACATGAACAGCATCTCCATCTCGAACGCCAGGTAGACCATCGACAACGGATACCAGCGGACGTGGAATCGAGAGAACGCGTGTTCTGCCGGCTCGCTCCCGGACAGGAACGGCCCGGCCACAGACACCGTAGGTGCCACCCTGACCAACCTGGCGATCCCGTAACCTGCGCCGACCAGCGTGACGGCGACCACGAGAAGCAACAAAGCCGCCACGAACCCGGTCACCGCGACCCGCCTCCATTCAGGCTTGCTGCGCATCCGCGCAGCAGATGCATAGGTCGGGGCAGCCCTGAGATCCCCCATCCGTATCGAGGACGGTGTGTGCTCACTACCTACTACCCTCGATAGGTCGTACTCATCCAGGTTCCCACTCGCCGCCGATGTTGTGCTCACCCAACCGGGCGTAGCCCAGTGCGCATAAAGGAACAACCGGTCCGATGTCCCGGCACAGGCTGGACTCGCCCCTTCTCGCCGTAGCCGCGATCGGCGGTGACGGTCGGGCGTAGCGGGGGCCAGCAATGGTGCGTCGACCGGGTTGCCCTGGTGCAGGCTGTGACCTATCACGGCCCCATCATGGTTGTCGACGACCTGGCTCTTGTAGCCGAACTCGCCCGGCTTGCCGAGTCGGCCTTTGGCGATCGGCCGGACACCACCGTCGTGCAGGCTCGCTCACCCGTGGCGATCCGCTGCACGGTGCGCTATGCCTCGTCGTGGCCCTGCGCGCTGCGCAACCGCAGCTCCAGGTCGCGCCCCATTTCAGGTCTAGTAAGGACTCGCGTCAGAATAAGCTAGGATTTGGGGTGATTGGATCTTAGTCTTGTGCTATGGCGGAGATCGTGGGGTCGGCGGTGTCGTTCGCGGAGGGGTTTGTGGATGCGGTGGCCGAGGTGGCGGTGGTCCTTGATGAACGGGCCCGCCGGTTGTTGCTGGGAGCGGCTGCGCGGCGGATCGGGCGTGGGGGGATCATGCTGGTCGCGGAGGTGTCGGGGGCGTCGCCGGACACGGTCGGGCGGGGTGCGGCGGAGTTGGAGGCGGGGGTCGTCGCTGACGGGCGGGTGCGGGTCAGGGGCGGGGGCCGCAAGTCGGTGGAGGCGACCGATCCGGGGTTGTGGCCTGCGTTGGAGAAGTTGGTGGACCCGGAGACCCGGGGGGACCCGATGTCGGAGCTTCGGTGGACGACGAAGTCGACGGTGAAGCTGGCTGATGAGTTGACGGCGCGGGGTCATCCGGTGGCACCCAGGACCGTCGCCCGGTTGTTGACCGGCCACGATTACAGCCTGCGGGCGAACACCAAGACGGTGGAGGGTAAGCGGCACCCCGACCGCGACGCCCAGTTCCGGTATATCAATTCCCGAGTCGGGGAGTTCCTTACCGCTGGTTTCCCGGTCATCTCTGTTGACACGAAGAAAAAGGAACTCGTCGGTAACTACAAGAACGCCGGCCGGGAGTACCAGCCGGCCGGTGAGCCCGAAGAGGTCGACACCTACGATTTCCCGGTGCCGTTGGGGAAGGTGGCACCTTATGGTGTGTTCGACCTCGCGGGCAACTCCGGGTGGGTGAACGTGGGAACCGACGCCGATACCGGGCAGTTCGCGGTGGAGTCGATCCGCCGCTGGTGGAATCGGATGGGACGGGCGACGTACCCGGAGGCGACCAAGTTGTTGATCACCGCTGACGGTGGCGGCTCCAACGGTTCCCGGCTGCGGCTGTGGAAGACCGAACTCGCCGGGTTCGCCGCCGAGTCAGGACTTCAGATCACGGTCCTGCATTTCCCACCGGGAACCTCGAAATGGAACCGGGTCGAACATCGGTTGTTCTCCGCGATCACCATGAACTGGCGAGGTCGTCCGCTGCAGACCCATGAGACCATCGTCGAGACGATCGCGGCCACCACCAACAAGAAAGGGCTGACGGTTCAGGCGGCGCTCGACACCAACACCTACGAAAAAGGCATCAAGATCACCGACAAGGAGATGAGGGCCTTCGAGGCTCGGCATCTGCAGCGCCACAGCTTCCACGGTGACTGGAACTACACGGTCCGATCGGACCGACAGACCGATCCCGGTGCGACACACCCGCAACTACCCAACTAATTTATGCGCGAGCCCTAATTAGGGACGGGCCTGGATTTTTCACCGGGGTGACGGCCTTGACCCCTGAACTACAGCCTTGTCATTTTGATCATCGTTCCTGTTCGTGGACATGGCCGGAGTCCGATCGTCGCGTCGGGGCGCCGGGCTCCACTGTCCGGGCGGTGCTCCCTTCCATGATCGTCGGGGCATGTGGTGGTGGTCAGGTCGGCGCCGGTAGCGCCTTGACCGCTCGCCACGTGTTGATCAGGTCGTCGGTCCAGGGCCAGTCCGCGCGGAGGTGGAGCCATCGTTTGCGTTGCCCGCGGGTCAGGCGGGCGGGTAGGTGTAGCAGCCGGTAGCGCAGCAGTTTCGGGGCGGCGTCGCGGAGTTCACCTTGGGGGAGGGCGAGGTGGCGGAAGCAGGCCAGCAGGTTCGCGGCCAGGGCCACGATCTGGGTCCAGGCGACGTTGATCGCCCAGTGCCGGGAGGGCCACCGGTTCAGACCCAGGTCCTTGGCTTGTTTGACGTCGTTCTCGACGTGGACGTGGGAGCGGTGTCGGGCGTCGAGCCAGGCGAGCTGCCCGACCGTGGTGTTGATGGCGATGAGTTGGTAGCGGCGCCCGAGCTTCTTCTCGCGTTCGGTGGCCCGTTTGCGGTAGCGGGGGTGCAGTGGCTCGTCGCGCACGATGATCCGCAGATCGGGGATCTTGTCCTGCCACGAACCGAGGTCGAGCAGGCCGGTCAGATCCGCGACGAAGGTGTCCTCGGCGATGTCGCCGTTCTGGTCGATCCCGCCCGTCCAGGCACCCTTGGGCAGGCGCGCGATGGCGTCCATTTCGGTGTCGGTGCACGACCAGCCGACCGAGAACTCCCAGTTCCGGCCCCGGGTGCCGCCGCCGGAGGCGATGTGTTCGAGCAGGTCGTGGGAGAACCCGGCCCCGTCCAAGCGCACCAGCATCCGGCGCCGGTAGCGGCCCGGCAGCCGGGACACTGCCAAGTCGAGCAGGGCGATGTTGTCGGCGGCGCAGTTGGAGGTCGCGTTGCCTGGGCGGGGGTCGATCGCCAGCAGGTCGTCGGTGTTGTCGCAGGTGGCCAGGTTGGGGCAGAACCCGATGCCGCCCTTGTAGGTGGGCTGGGCGTTCTCCTTCTCCGAGGCCGCGAAGACGATCGAGGCGTCCAGGTCCACCACGGTGATCCCGGTCAGTTCCCGCCCGGCGACGCTCAGCCACGGGAATCCTTCCGGGCGGTTGGCGAGCAGTCCCCACCAGTGCCGCCGGAACGAGGTCACCGCCGTGTTGATCCGGGTCAGCTGCAGCTCGCCGACCTCCGACAGCGCCCGCCACACCGTCGGGGTCGAGGGCACCGGCCCGATCACCGGCCCGAGGTGGCCCAAGCCCTGGAAATCGCTGATCGCCTCCCCACCCAGGATCTGCGCCACCGCCAGGTCGATCAACACCTGGCCGCGGTCATAGACCGGGTCGAACCCGCGGCGCGCCATCGCCGCCGACAACCCTGCCCGCAGCCCGGTCCGCTCGGCCAGCAGCCGCACCGGCAGCGCCCCGGCGAACCCGACCAGGCGATCATCATCGCCGACGAGTTCCAGCCGGTCAGCCCATGAAGTACCTTGCACGGAAGAGGTGCGCCTGCCTCAGTCAGATTACGATCTTCGAGAAATCGCATTCTGCCTGGTCAGGTGCACCTCTCCTGCGTTCTACGGCCGTTTCAGACCCGGCGTGTCCCAGCCCGATGAAAGACGGAGGCGGGCGCGGTCCAAGGCGGTGAGCGGCCGGGGGACGTAACCAGCCGCCCACCGCCCCAGGGCCTCCCAGGGGAAGCCGTGCGGGGATGAAGCAAGTCCACTATAGCGCTTAGTAGTCAGCGTCGCCCACGCCACTGGCTCCCTACGAGCCGCTCCACGCTCGCCACGGGCTGGTCAAGGAAGACGCCCTTCCCGGTGGCGATCCCCGTAGGGTCGTCCCGAAGACTGTGATCTGTCGGAGTAGACCGCAACGCCATGGCGCGCCAGTCGCTGTCGAAGGGCCGCGCACGGTCGGTCACTTCCACGCGATCACGATTTACCAGACCGTGTCGCGCCCCCGAGCCACGTCCAGCCGATCTCGAGGAGCACAGCAAACGAGCCAGCGCCTCGTCCGCAGTCCCGGTCCTGAGTTTCCGGGGCAATCTCCCAAGATCTGAGTATTTCCAGATCTAGTGGGTATCTGACTACTATCAAAAATAGTTCCAGGGGGAGATTGCCATGCGCGGGCGGCGACGTCATGTACAGCGGGGCGACGGTGCGGGAGCTACCCTCCCCACACGGGGGTTTGGCCGTTCTCGGCGGGTGCCGCTGATTTCGGCGTCGGCCGTCGTGGCAGTCGCGCTGGTGGTCGGTGGGTGTTCCGCGGGCGTGTCGGGCGTGTCAGGTGACGCCACCGGCAACGACGTGACCAGCCAGTACGGTACCGAGCGCGACAGCACCGGTACCGGGCCGATGGTCGCACCGACCATTCCGGCCACCCCGAGCGCGCCCACCGATTTTGGCACGATCGAGGGCTGCCGGGATACCCAAAGCCCGCGCTCGCCGGCTCCGACGAACCAGGGCTGCACCCGGGTCTTTCGCCTGACCGCAGAGCAATTCACCCAGCAGATCGCCAACTTCCCGGTCAAGACCGCCACGGTCTGGGGGTACAACGGCAGCACCCCAGGACCCACGCTTGTGTCCTACGCCGGGGAGCAGGTCCAGTTCGTCGTGACCAACAAGCTGCCCGAGCCGACCACGGTGCACCCGCACGGACTGCACCAACCCAATGCCGACGACGGCGTGCCCGCGATCAGCCAACCCACACCGATCATGCCCGGCCAGACCTACGCCTACCCGCCGTTCACTCCCGGCCACATCGGGTCCTTCGCCTACCACTCGCACTTCTCCAGCGCCGTGGAAGAGCTGCGGGGCCTCGATGGCATGTGGACCGTGCTACCGCGAGCTGAGCACCAGTCCGTGCACGTCGACCACGACCTTGTGATGACGCTGCAGGAGTTCTCCTTCACCAAGGAGAACGAGCTGGTCAAACCCTTCCCTCCGGGCACCGGAGACTTCGACTTCTTCACCATCAACGGCAAGACCGGTGACGCCTCCGGTGGCCCAATCACCATCGAGAAGGGGGAGCGCATCCGCATCCGCCTCTACAACGCGTCCCAAGAGGACCACTCGATGCACCTGCACGGCCAGGACGAAGTGAAGGTCTCCAAAAACGGGCACGCCAACTCCCCAGTCCGGGAAACCACCGAGGACATCGGCCCAGGGAACTTCTCTGAGATCATCTTCATTGCTGACAACCCCGGCAACTGGGTCTTCCACTGCCACTTCCCCCACCACACGGGGAATATGAAGATCGCGGGCTACCTCGGCGCTCCGGTAGGCATGCTGCGCGTCTTCCACTACGCCGGCTCCCCAGACGTGCCGGCCCAGTACTTCTCCGACGCCAACTACAAAGACCCCACTACCTGAGCAGGTAACCGACTGCGGCGGCGAACCTGTCCGACGCAGGCGGGCGCGACCGTGGGCAGGACAGGTCGGACAGGTCGGATCAGCTTGGTGATCCGCAGCAGCGAGCCGTTTGTGGAGGCCAGGACGCAGACCGCTCGGTAGGCGATATCTCCATCGACCGAGGACCTGGGTAAACCGGCGGGTGGGCCCGACGGTTCGGCGGCGAGACGCCAGGCCGACGGCTAGCGCGGTAAGCCCGAGCCCGGTGAGCAGCCACTCCGGCAGGGTGCCGAGGCGGGTCGCCAGGGTGGTCGTCGAGCGCAACGGGACCCGCTGCACGAGGGCGGCCGGGGTGAACAGTCCGGTGGCGGCGATGACCACAGCCCGGTCGTGTTCGACGGCGCGCACCCGGGACATGGCCAGTTGGTGGTAGGTCATTTCGGTGCGCCCGAAGGTGGCGTTGTTGGTGGGCACCGCCAGGTGCTGAGCACCGGCGCGGACGGTGTCGTTCACGGTGGTGTCGAAGGCGACCTCGTAGCAGGTGCTCACCCCGACCGGCACCCCGAGCTGAGCTGGACCATCCGCCGCCACATCACCCGGGAGCACCTGAACCGCGCGATCGCAGACGTCGTCAACGCCTACCCCGCCCTGGACCTGCCCAAGGTCTGGGGCGACGCCTCCTCGGTGTCAACGATGGCACCAAGTATGACGTCTACGTCGATAATCTCCTCGCCGAGTACCACATCCGCTACGGCGGATATGGTGGGACGCCTACCATCACATCGCCGACAATTATATTGCCCTGTTTTCAAGGAATCAAGCCATGCTACCCGACCCTGCTATTAGCCGTCCCCTGTGGGATTTCTCGCAATCCTCTGTTCCTCTTCTGGACTTCTCACGTTCTCCTTCTTGCGCCCTAATGACGATGCTTGCCGCAAATATCCTCTGCATACTATTTGCTCCTTCGCCAAAGGAGAGAAGTGATGAGTCAGGTACGACTAACGAGAGTGATAGGAGCGCTTCTGACTGCGGGAGCCCTCGTGGCTCTCGGCACAACCGAAGCCGTCGCCGCCCCGCCACCGACCGTGCCTGTGCAGCCTGGCCCGTTCGTCGGTGGGACTGATCCGAACGCACCCGACCCCGGCCCGAAGCGGAACTCACCTCCCACGGACCTCAAGAATCACCCGAAGCGCAACGACAAGCCGGGCCAGAAGCCCCCGGAGAAGGCCAAGGACGGCCAGCCGATCAAGGACGTGGTGTCCATCAAGAAGCGTCCCGACGGGGGCACCGACATGGTCATCTACGACCCGGCCGAAGGTGTCACTCCAGAGCAGCTCGCCGCGAAGCTCCGCGCGCAGGGCGACACGAACGTCAAGGTCGTGTCACACGATGACGCCGCCGGACCGGCAGCCGACGTCGCCGCGCTCGCGTACGATCCGGGCGCCTGCTCCTACGGCACGGCACGGACGAATGGGTGCCCACCCAGCTACTGGGCGAACAACGGCTACAGCGACCCGCAGGTGCGGTTCAACGACCATAGCAGCGCGCAGTGGCCGACCGACCAGGCCGTCTACACGTGGAATCAGGCTGTCGGCATCGACTCCTACTACCTGTGGAATAACTGCCCGTTTCAGGCTGGCGCCCGCTGCGTCGATGTCTACAGCGGTAACTACGGCGACAACGGCTGGGCCGGCTACACGTACCTCAGCTTCGTCCCCGGTACCACCTATCAGATCGCCGAGCAGGGCAACTGGGTCGGACTCAACGAGTACCCAGGCTACACTAACCCTCGTCGAACGGTGGTCTGTCAGGAGCTAGGGCACGCGCTCGAACTCGGCCACAACGTCAGCAGCTCCAGCTGCATGTGGGGCGACGGGCGCGGGACTGCGAACCTTCCGAACAACGACGACTTCCAGATGCTCGCGAGCGTCTACTCGATCTACCGCTGACTCTCGTGTCCCGCGCTGCGGCCGGGCCCCTCACGCGCACGCGGGATGGGGCCCGGGCGGGAACGGCGTGAAGTCGACGCTACCCCCGGTGAATGAGAACCGCAGCAGGTCTGGGCGGACTAGCATCATCGTGCCCGCCGTATGATCGGTGTGGATAACGGTGCCGTCCGGGGCTGACCGCAGGACGGGCTCGGGCTGAGGCTGTGGTGTGATCGCCTGCCAATCCCGGCCACCGAATATCGCCGTGCTAATCCCGCAGTGCGTATAAAGCGCGAACGGGTAGGCGACACCCACTTGCGGATCATCAGCCACGGCTGCCGCCTTCGCGTTGGGCGGCGCGGCCGGTACCACCGTCGCCGGGTGGCCGCAGCCAGCCAGGGCCGCAACAACAACTGCCACCGCGACCGCCGCCGCGGAGTGGCGGCGGAAGGCGCTCACACACTGATGGTAGCAACGCTGCTGCCGGACAAGCACGGAACTCTTAAGACATTCGCCGACAGGTAACCCCGAGTTAACTACAGATGATCGAGGTCGGAAGGAAAGTCTGTGACACTCACCGCGGGTGTGGCGCCTTGTGTTCGCCCAAGGGGCGCTGGAGCTGTTCTTCCGGGGTGGACAACGCCCCGCTGGGACACGTGGTAGCCCTCAAACTACGCCGGCGCCCGCATCAGCGAAGTCGTGGTCTCGACACCGACGACGTCCCGTCGCTCTGCCCGCAAGCCGAACTGCGCATCTACGGCAACGCAGCAAGGTCCGCACCGTGCAGATCCACCGCAAGCTCCGCGCCGAGCTCGACCAGCGGCTCGACGAATGCCCCCACTGGCCCGGCGCCGCACACCACAGCGCGCTGGTCCTCAGCACAAAGGCGGCAGGCTGTTCACCCGCGCGGTCAGCGCGCTGACCCGTACCATCCGCTCGCGATCCTTTACCCGCTGATCGAATCTCCCATCAGATGGCATTCCCGCAAGCCCCTCGGCTCGACCCGTACAACACCGGTGTCAGGGCAGCGAAGGCCAGCGGCGCCAGCCACCACATGGGTCTGAGTTAGAGCACCCCGCCGGCGGCAGCGCGGCCAGCATCTGCAACAGCGCGCCCACCGGAGGTCCACGACGCCCGGACGACTCTGAAGGGATCGCATGCCCACCATCGACGGCTGGCGGGTGCATAGGCCAAGACTACTAACCAGTCTAGTAGCACTAGCTTCGGCTACATGGCCGGCCCGCTCCGACCCAACCCCTACCTGGCGGTCGGCACGACGGCGGATTCTGCCTGCTCCTCGTCGTCAGCGCGGCACCCAGGTGACATACAGCGCCAGGCACGCCACCGTAGCCATACCGCGGTAGCGAGCACCGCCACCGAGAGCGCGCCGAGTACCGGCTGCACGGGTGCCCAGATGCCCAGTGCTCCGGACACCCCGAGCAATGCGATCACGATCTTGTTGCAGATCGGACAGCCAACGGCGAATGCGCTGAGAATGCTGGAGCCGAGCACCCTTGAACCGGCCCCGGACCGTTGGGGGCCTGCAGCGCGTAGCCCGAACCACGCCCCGGTGAGCAGCGCGGTCAACACGAGCACCGGGTACTCCCAGACCCGGACCGGCGTCATCCGGGTGAACCACGGGGTGTCGATCACGTCGGTCGGCACCCCGACGACCAGCGCGCTCACCACCGCCGCGATAACCGCAGACCCTCCGACGATGACACTGCGGGGGAACCGATTACTCCACATAGGACACCACTGTCATTATCCCGGCCTCACCGTGGTAGGCGTTGTGGCAGTGGGTGAGCCACTGACCAGGGTTATCGGCGTCGAAGTCCACCTCGAGGGCCTTCCCGGGCAGGACGTTGATCGTGTCTTTGCGCGGTCCGGATCCGCCCGGGGAGCGGACCTGGAAGGTGTGCCCGTGCAGGTGCATCGGATGGAACATCGTCGTCGTGTTGGTAAACCGCAGCCGGACCCGCTGCCCCTCACGCACCGGCAGTCCCCGGTTGGGGTCGTAGACCTGCCCATTGATCGTCCACGTGTAGTTGCGGTCCGGACCGCCGACCTTGAGCTCGTGGACCACATCGGGTGCCCGCCTGGCCAAACGCACCGCGTCGGCCGCGCGGGTGTCGCCGGCCATCAGCACCGGCCGCGAGCTCAGCTCTCCCACCAGGACCGCCGGGTCGGGCGTGGCAGCACGGCCCGGTTGCAGGACGAGCTGAGCGAACCCGTTCTTACCCTCCGCGAGCGCCAACAGCGGCAACGGACGGTCCGGGACAGTGATAATCGCGTCGATCCGCTCGCCCATGCCGAGTAGCACGGCGTCCGCGTTGGCCGGCTGCACCGGGAACCCATCGGTGTGGGTGACAGTCATCGGCACGCCCGGCAGCCCCACCCGGAAGGCGGTATCCGCGCCCGCGTTGATCAGCCGAAGCCGGATGCGTTGCCCGGAACGCGCCGCAACCACCTGTGGGGCGCTGGCCAGCCGACCGTTGACCAGGAAGTACGGGTATGTGACATCACCGACGTCCCCACCGAGCAACGTCGAGCGCGCCATCCCCATGCTGCCCATGCCACCCGCGCGCAGTTCCTTGAACACGCCGTCCGGATCACGCCCCAGCCCGTCGAGCCAATCGTCCAGGACGACGACCAGTTCGGTGTCGTAGTCAGCGGGCGCATCCGGGTCCTCGACGATCAGCGGCGCGTACAGCCCGCGGTCGAGCTGGACACCGACGTGTGGGTGAAAAAAGTACGTCCCGGCATGCGGGATTGTGAATTCGTAGCGGAAGCTGCCGCGGGCCCCGATCGGGGGCTGGGTCAGCTCAGGGACTCCGTCCATGTCGTTGCGCAGTGCCACCCCGTGCCAGTGGATCGTCGTCGCCTCCGGCAAGCCGTTGCGCAGGCTCACCCTCAGCATGTCCCCGCGCCGCACCCGAATCTCGCGCCCGGGCAGCTGACCTCCATAAGTCCACGTGCGCACCACCCTGCCCCCGAGATCCACATCGCCTTGCAACGCGTCGAGGTTCACGTCGGTGGTGGACTGGCCCGCGGTTCGGCGTGCGCGTTCAGTCGCCGCGACCTGAGGCGACGTCGCCGTGACCCGCGTGACTGAAGAGGCACGGCCGGCAGAGCACGCGGCGACCAGCGAGCCAGCCGCGATCCCGCCGGCGGCGGCGAGGAACCGGCGACGGCTGATGGACGAGTGGCTCACGGGTGCGTCGACCCGATCAGCATCGCCCCGCCCAGTACACCGGCGACGCCGGCGACAAGCCACAGCGGGGTGTGGCCGCCAGGCAGCAGGTGGCCACCACCGAGCTCGACGAGGCTGAGGACCATGATTGCGCTGCTGAGTAAGATGATCGCCCACCCTGTCAGCGGGGTCGGACGGGGAACGGTCCGCAATGGGCGAAGCACTGCAGTCTCCGATCGTTCGCGGTCGATACCCAGACGTTACTACAGCGATTAGTAGTGCTCAGTCGAGCCGATCCTGGGTGCCTGCCTCGCAACCAGACCCACCGTCTGGGGCCCCACCCGATCGAACGCGGGGCATCCTGCGCTGCGCGGGGACTACCCGCGGTCCGGCGACGAAAGCTGCCCACTATGCTTGCTAGTAGTCGCTGGCTCATCACCCAGCGGCACTGCCCACCACGCTGAACGTTTCAGCAGACCCGTGCAGTAGCGGGGCCCTCATGGACCCCAGTCCCGCTCCGTTGTCGTGCCGTGAGCGCAAGGTCGCGTGTTTGGGCCTCGGGGATCGCCCGGGCGGGCGGGCGGGCGATCCAACTAGTTCTGCTAGTCCGAAGCACAGGAGGGTCATGGCTCAGCGTCCGCCCGGCTCGTTTCGGCTGCGCGATCGTCCTTACCTGATCGCCAGCGCGGTCGCCGGGGTTGTCCTGGTACTAGTGGCGATCGTTGCGGTGGCCCTCGTGGCCCCATTCGGGGCTGGCGAGACCCGCAAGGCCGCGCCGCTCCCGCCGCCCGTCGTGGTCGCCCCGGCCACGACGATTCCGCTGGCGGTGGTCCCGGCAGATCTCGCAGCGTTGCCGCAGAGCACCACCTACACCGCCCTCGACGGGGCGCCGCTGGATCCCGGTCCGCTGGGGCCCAGCGACGGCACCGTGGTTCACCCACGGCGGGAGGTCGTGGTGTACGCCGCCCCCGGCGGAGCTCCGATCGCCCGGATCGGCCCCCTGCAGCTCGGCGACACCTGGCTACCGGTGATCGCCCAGCAGCCCGGCTGGATGCAGGTGCTGCTGCCCTCGCGACCCAACAGCTCAGCCGGCTGGGTCACCGACACCGCACTCGACCAAGCCGTCACCCCCTATCTCATCCGGGTCCACCTTGGTTCGTTCAATGTGGAGCTGTTCAAGGGGGCCCAGCGCCTAGGTAGTTGGACGGCCGGCATCGGCAAGAACTCGGCTCCCACCCCGGCGGGGCGCACGTTCCTGCTCGGGTCGTTCACCGACCCCAAACAGAGCTACTCCCCGATCATCCTGCCGCTGGGCACCCACAGCCCGACACTGAACAGCTTCGGGGGCGGCCCCGGAACCGTCGCACTGCACACCTGGCCCACGGCCGACGTCTTCGGTACCCGCTCCAGCGACGGCTGCATCCGGGTGCCAAAGGATGCGCTCAACCAGCTGACCCAAGTCCCCCTGGGCACCCTCGTACTCATCGACAACAACTGAGAACGTCTCAGAAAATGTGACCTGCTTCAGATGTTGGAGGCGGCGTCATCGGGTGATTCCGGTGTGGCCGAGGGAGTAGCGGCCGGGCTGCGGCCACACGTCGACACCGTGGGGTCCATTGCCGACGTTGATCTTCCGCACCAGCGATCCGTCCCTGGTGGACAGGACGTAGACCGCGCGGTTGTAGCGACCCGGCAACCACAGTTGGGTGCCGTCGGCGGTCACGTTGC
The DNA here is from genome assembly GCA_030854185.1 of Actinomycetota bacterium. GTDB lineage: Bacteria > Actinomycetota > Actinomycetes > Mycobacteriales > Pseudonocardiaceae. The sequence continues at coordinate 13,933 of JALYTS010000044.1, forward strand.
CCATATCCGGGCTACCGCCGCCCGGGATCGGCCAGATCGCTTCGACCGCTCCGGTGACAGCGTCGAGCACGCAGATGCTGCCTTGTAGCCGGTCGGCGACGAACAGCCTCTTGGCGTCGCGGTCGAAGACCAACCCGTGGGCACCCTTGCCGGTCCGGATGAATCGCAACACGCGGGTGGCTGCGCCGTCGAGCACCCACAGCCCGCCGGCGTCGGAGTCGGCGATGTAGAACACCGCCCCGTCCGGGGACAACCGGATGTCCTGCGGGCCCATGTGAGAATTGCGCTGCGGCATGTCAATCAGCCGGAGCAGCTGGTGGGAGACCACGTCGACCACCGCGACGCGGCCGGCGAACTCGCAGGTGAAGACCGCCGTGCGCCCATCAGCGGTGAAGTCGCCATGGTCGATACCCGCACAACCCGGGATCGGTGTTTGACCCCGCTGCTGCCACGTCGTCGGGTCATACCACACCAGCGTCCGCAACCTCTCGGCGACCGAGATGGCGAAGGCCCCGTCAGGGGTAAAGTACGGTTGTACGGGTCCACCACGGGGATCTTGGCGCCCGGTTTGCCGGTCGTCGGATCGAACGGCAGCACAGCGTTGCCCCGGTCGTCCGTGGCGTACAACGTGCGCAGGTCATAGGACGGCACCACGTGCTGCAACTCGATGCCCGCCGGGTAAGTAGCGATGACCTGGAAGCTGCTCGGGTCGATCACCCACACGTCACCGGACTTGCTGTGCGGTACGTACACCAGCTCCTTGGCCCGCTCGGCGGTAGCCGAGAGCATCCCCCGCGCGCCCGCGGCGTAGACGTTGCGCCAATCGGTCACGGCTGGCATTCCAGGCAACGCCGCCACGGACGCCACCGGCGGGCGCGGTGGCGGGGGCGATGTCGATGGCAGGACTGGGATCACCCGGCCGTCGGCCCCGGTACCGATGCCCAGTGCCGCCCAGCTAATGGTCGAACAGGCCGCCAACAGCACGACCAGGCCGGCGGTCAGCAGCGATGCCCGACCCGCGTTGAGCCAGCGGTGTAAACGAGAAGCCGACACGGGCAAACTGAGCAGTCGTGGCAATGAGCGCAACGAGCCCCTCCACCGAGGAGATCGTTCGAGACGGCGCGCAGCGCTGTCGAGCCGCAGGAGACGAGGGGCAGCGAGGCCCTCGGAACGGCTCCGGCGGGCCTGCTGGACAGCGATCACTGGATAGCTTCCCTTGTCGATGGGTGGACGTACGGGGCGCACCGGGCCTTGATGATCTCCAAGTACCGCGACGACGCCAGCAAAGTCAAGCGCTGGCGCGACGGGGTATGGCGCTGCACTGGTGCGCCCCCGGCGTCGTCGAGGCCCGGCGTTCCTCGGTCTTCACCCGAAGAAGGCCGGGGGCCCCGGTTACTCCTTGTTACCCGCTGTGGCGGGACGTGAGCGCCACCGGCACTATGCCCTTCTCGACGTGACGTTCGGCCCAGGTGGTCAGGGCGGTGCTGCACGCGTGGTCGAGGTGGCGGAGTCCGCTGAGGTCGACCTCGATGGGCCGGTCCTGGGGCAGAGCCTCCAGCGTGTCGAGCATCTTGGGCAGGCGCAGGAACGTCGCATTGCCGCTCAGCGCCACCCGGATCGGGCCGGTGCCACTGTCCGCGACATCCAAGTGGATGTGCGAGGTCTCCCACGCGGTCTTGACGATCGACAGAGCCATGCCGATGAGCACGCCCTCGAACATGTTCACCGTGACGATCGCCACGGCGGTGATCACCAGGATGACGGCCTCGCCGCGGTGCTCTCGCCACATCGGGGTCAGGTGCTTGATCGGGAGGAGCTTGAACCCGGCGTGGACCAGGACACCGGCCAGCGCCGCGATCGAGATGATGCCGAGTGCGGCGGGGAGCAGCGCCGCGAACAGCAGCAGCCACGCCCCGTGAAGCACCCGTGACCACTTGGTCTTCGCGCCCGCGTGGACGTTGGTCGCACTGCGGACGATGACCGCGGTCATCGGCAGGGCACCGAGGACACCGCAGACGGCGTTTCCGACGCCTTGGGCCATCAGTTCCTTGTCGTAGTCGGTGCGCGCACCGTCGTGCAGGCGATCCACCGCCGCCGCGCTGAACAGGCTCTCCGCCGAGGCGATGAGCATGAAGGTGACCACGGTGCCCAGCACGCCGACCTGAGCGAGCCGCCCGAAATCGTCAAGGCCGGGAAGATTGATAGCGGTGAGCAGGCCGGTCACCTGGACCATGGCCACGGGCAGGCCCAGCAACGCGGTCGCGGCGGTGGCCAGACCCACGGCAGCCAACGCACCGGGAAGCACCCGGGTTTTCGCGGGCAGCCGCTGCCAGATCAGCATCACCGCGATGGTGCCTGCTCCGATGGCGAACGCGGACAGCGCCTGAGTCGAGCCGACAACGTCGATGAGCAGGCCGGGCAGGCCCGTGAGTTTCGCGATGCCGCTGGTGGGTGCGGAGATGCCGGCCATGCCGTAGAGCTGCCCGGCGATGAGGAGCAGCCCGATGCCGGCGAGCATGCCCTCCACCACGGAGACGGAGATGGCACGAAACCACCGTCCGCACCGCAACGCGCCCAGCAGTAGCTGGAGGAGCCCCGCGGCTAGGACGATGACGCCGAGCGCGGACAGGCCGTACTCCTGGACGGCCTCGTAGACCAGGACGGTCAGGCCGGCGGCCGGGCCGCTGACCTGAAGGCTGCTGCCCGGCAGGAAACCGGTGACGAGCCCACCGACGATGCCGGTGATCAGACCCAGCTCAGCCGGCACCCCGGAGGCGACGGCCACACCCACGCACAGCGGAAGGGCGACGAGGAAGTCGACAAGGGAAGCGGTCACATCGGGACGCAGCGTCCGTCGAAGCGACACGGGGACAGCAGACATGGCCCTCTTTCGTTCGTGGGACTTCACAGGAAGGAAGTCAAGGACGATCGCCTCGCTGGAGAGGCGCGTTCCGGATCCGCTCACAGCACTGTTGACCATCCGAGGCTCAGGAACGCGCCGGGCGTGGCCTCACCGCTGTAGGGCACGGTGTCGGACGGATGGTTGGAGGTGTTCCGAACGCGCTGCCGATCAGCAGCGGAAGGTCTGCAGCACAGCACAAGTGGGGGCCACCGCTGCGCTGGGGCTGCACCTGTCTCTGGCCGTGCACGCATGCACAGGCCCGGCGAGAGCGGCGCCCCAACCGCGGTCCACGGCGACCTCAGCGGGCGGTGGCGCATCGAGACTCTGGCTGCGGGTTGCCAAGACTAGCCGATGTTTGACGCCGTCATCGTTGTTCTGATGCTCCACGGACAATGCGTGGAAGCAACCGGGCACCAACGCCTCGACCTGCCCGATGTCCAGTTGCATGGAGGTCTGCTCTGAAACAGTGCGGGGGACGGTGTTTTCGTGAGGTGTGGTCAAGTGCAGCAGCACGGCGGAAACCAGCAGCGCGGCCACCACTGCCGCCGCCCTGCGCATCACTCGTGACCCCCCGCCGCCTCGACTGCACGCCAATGCCAAAAGGTTACCATCCACTCTTCGGTCAGGGCCGATGACCCTATGCTCGATCCGTCCAGCCAAGTCATTTGAAAAAAGCGCGCCACATGCACTCCGGCCGGCGCACACTTCGGACTGTGCGACAGGAAACTTACCGAGATCCTTCGTCCGATAGTGGCAGCGTAACCGTCGCCCCAAAGCGTGTCCTATGAAATGCTTAAAGAGCGCTGCCCGCTTGCCACTGCGGCCATGTCAGTGTCCAGTCGCCGTAGGTGTCCCAGACCGGGAGCGGAGTTCCGCCGGAGTTGGTGATCTCGACCACGTCGCCGAGCCCGAAGTGGTCATAAAACCATTGGGCGTTAGCGGGACTGAGGTTCACGCAGCCGTGTGAGACGTTGCTGTTGCCCTGCTGGCCGACCGACCAGGGGGCGGAGTGGACGAACTCGCCATCGTTGGAGATCCGCTCGTTGAGGCTGACCCGTTCCCGGTAATAGCCGGGCTGGCCCTTGCAGATGCCGAAAGTGCAGGAATCCATGATGATGCTGGGCTGCTTGTTCGAGATCACGTGCGGGCCGCTTTGCGTGGGGAACCCGGGCGCACCGAGGCTGATCGGTATGGTCTTGACCAATTCACCGTTATCGAATATCTGCATGGTCTTGGTGGCGCCGTCAGCTTTTGCGATCCACGCGTCGTGCACGCGGAACGTCTCGGTCCGATCGGTCTGCCCGTAGGCGCCGTCGCCGAGATCGACACCGTAGAGCCGCGCATTGAGTGTCACCGTACTACCGGGCTCCCAGTAGTTCCGTGGCCGGTAGTGCACCTCCTTGCTTGACATCCAGTACCAGCTCCCAGATTGCCGAGGTTTCGCGGTGACCTGCAGCGCCTTTTCCGCCGCGACTCGATCGGTGACGGCTTTGTCGAAGCGGACCACGATCGGCTGACCGACTCCGACGTCGGACTGGTCTGGGGCCGGGATCATCGACGGATAGGCCTGTGCCACCGGGGACAGCGTCGTCAGAGTCTCAGTCCGGCGCGCCGTCGCGCCGTCGCCCATAATCGCCGTCGCGTCGATCCGGTAGCTCGAGCCGTACCCGAGCGGTTCGGTCGAGGTCCACGTAGTGCGGTCCTGGGACAGCACGCCGTGCACGGCTGTGCCCGTCACGACGTTGGCAACAGTGACCGACTGCACCGTGCCGACCGGGGACTGTACGACGATCGGGGTTGTTGGGTTGATCGCCGCCCTGCCGGCCGGGAGGATCCGCACGGCTAGAGCTGCCGGGGTGGTGGCGACGGGAACACGGGTGCCAACTGCGTTGGTCGGAGCCCGGCCGACCGGGCGACCCAGCGCCACCGTCACGCCGATGCCCAGCGCCATGATCGCCAGTACGGCGGCGGCGGCGACAAGGACCCCCCGTCGCACGACGCTGCGGTTCACAGATTCCCCTTCATCGTGTCGTGCGCCATCAGTACCGATCGGGAACGATGGGGACAGCGTGAGTAACCCGCCGCCAGACCCCACAATACTACTCAACATAGTAGCGCGCGATCGACCGCGCGCCTGGCAGGAGTTCGGCACGGGTGAGCTACGGCTCGTTCCGCGTTCGCCAGTAGTCCCGCGCAAGGATCACCGCGAATCTCCCGGCGTGCCGCCAGACGAGGTCACCCTGTGTGCAGGGAACGGTTGGTACAGCGACCCCGCCCGCGACGGCGGGTCATCCGGGTCCTCACCCCAACCCCGGCGGCGGATCAGGATGACGAGCAAGGAGACCAGCCCACCGGTGATCGCCCCTATCGCGAGCAGCTGGGTACCGGTGAGGCCGAGAGCGGGACGCTCGTCGACGCCCCGGGTGAAGTCCAGACCGAGACGCTGCCCGCCGTACCACAACATCCACAGACTGATAGCGGTGCCGGCCCGGTAGGTGACCCAGCGCCGCAGCACCATTAGCACGGCGAACAGGGCCAGCGCGCCAAGCAGGTCGTAGGCCGGCGTCAGATGGTAGGTGCAACCGGCGTAGAAGTGCCCGACGTCGGCGCAGCCGGCACCGGGTGGCGGCGGTGCGGCCGGGCTGGGTCCGAAGCCGGGGGCGAGGTGGTAGCCAGGCTGAACACGGTAGGCCAGGGCGAACCGGCTGGTGGTCGGGGCGCCGAGGTGATCGGTGATCATCAGGTCGCCGATCCGGCCGACGGCGATCGCTAGGGCGATGCCCGGTGCGGCCGCGTCGAGCAGCCGGGGCAAGTGCGCCCGGGCGCGGTGGGCGACGGCCAGACCGACGGCTATTCCGAGGATGAGTCCACCGAACAGGGCCAACCCGCCCTTCCACACGGCGAGAACCTGTCCAAGCGTCTGGAACTGGCTGGGGTGGGAGATCACGTAGTCGGCGCGGGCACCGACGATTCCAGCCGGCACCGCCCAGGTCAGCGCCCGCTCGACGACCGCGGGGTCCAGGTCGCGGCGGCGCACCTCGCGCAGCAGCAGAACAGCACCAACAGTGGCGCCAACCGCTATGAAGATGCCGTGCGGCGACACACCCAACACCGTGGGCACCGGCGGGTAGGTGATCGTCATTTCCCCCCAGACGATGCCGCCGGCGACTCGGGCTGCTGCTGCGCATCCTGGGTGTCCCTGGCCCGTTGCTGCTGGACACGCAACGGTCGCTTTATCTCGGCTCGCTCCGAGCGCCGTCGCTCTAGGGACATCTTTACCCACCTCACCGTCTCGCCGACGGAAGCCGACGTCAACCCGCTCAACCGCTGTCAACAAGCTACTAGCGGGTCTAGTACATCAGGCAGGTGGGCCGTCAGGAGGGACACCGATGGTCAAAGCCGTGTTCGGCCCCGGTCGACCCGTGTGCTAGCCCGGTCGCCCAGTCGCACCGGAAGGTGCCGACGGTGTGCGTGCGGTAACCGCTCGCCCTCGCGCTGCTACTGCGGACCCAGGAGAGTCTCGGACGCGCCCCGCGCGACCGCGGATAGGGCCTCAGATCACGCCTACGGTGTATCAGGAGGCCACGTTGGCGACTCATACTGTTGGCGGGGTCGTAGTTGGTGGCAGGGAGCACGCTTCCACCGACTTGCCCGCCTTGGTTGAACTCGAGGCGGGTCAGGTTGGAGGGAACATGAGCGCACACCTCGTGACCATCGTCAGGGATCTCTCGATCGACACACAGACTTTCTCGCCAAATGCTCGTGATGTTCTGGATCGATGCGTAGCAACCAGCACTCATAGAGTCTTGCAGTTTGATTTCTTCTTCCCCGCAATGCAGGAACACCGGTCTCCATGCAGGACCGCCACCACCGGCACGTCCCCCACCCCCCAGTATTTTCGCCTGGCCGAAAGCGTAGGACCATCGAGAAAGTCCCAGACCGGTCCGTCCCCAAAGAAGCAGCGGTGCAAGACTGCGGCAATTCAGCGCGAAATGCCGAGAAAGGCCATACAGTAAATCCCAATTAAGGAGGCACACCCGATGACGACCCCTACACCCCTCCACCCTTCAAACCATCGAAGAGCATTCAGCTCACTGACGGCGGCCCAACGCTCTCGCTTCCGACAGCTGATCGACACCTACATCGTGACCGAGAATCCAGTCGGCGAGCACCAAGCAGCCAGCGACGATCCAGCGCAGATGATCCACGACATGGGCTTCCTTGCGTGGCACGAGTACTTTCTTGCTAAACTTGAGGATTGGCTCGTCGTGCGCCACAACGCCATCGAATTCGTGCCGCTCCCATACTGGTACCCCGCGACCCCGATTCCATCAGAGTTGAACAACGGCAACACGCAGCCGAATGTCCCATTCCCGTCGGAGCTGCAGGTGGGGTCGATCGCCCAGATTCCTGACTATATGAGCCTAAACACCAGCGTCGTGCCTTACCACAACGAAGTACACGACAATTTGGGGGGCCAGATGCCAGACCCGAAGACTTCACCTGGGGATCCCATCTTCTGGCCATTCCATGCTTTCCTGATGGCCATCTACGAGCATTGGCGCTACCACTAACCAGATAGCTTATGACGACCGTGCGGTGATTCTTGTTCGCCTGCTGATACCATGGGGCGGGGCTTCCGTTTTCCGTGATATCCCGAGGCTCCCTCGGGATATCACGTCCGTCCTTCCGTCGCACCGCGCGCGGCATCTCTGACCTTCGGGGACGCCCTCGTATGCGATGTCGACGAACCCCGCCCGGCGCCATGGAATGGTGCGGAGCGGAATCTAGGCGGTGGTCAGCTCGGTGGTCAGCGCGATGGGGTTGCGCATGCAATACACGCCAGGGCAGCGCTCGTCGGCGCGGGTCTTGATTTTTTGCAGCACCTCGTCCAGTTCATCTGATTCGACCTGGAGCGACCAAGTGATCTGCTCGACCGGGGGGTTGCAGGTGAGGCCCAGCGAGCGGGTTTGGTCGACCTCGGTGGTGATCCTGCCGCGGAGCGCGGTGAGCGCGACGTTGTCGCGGGCGGCCTCGGTGGCGTAGGTCATGGCGTAGCAGGCGATCCCGCCCCAAAGGCAGTAGACGAGTGGGTTGGGCGCGGCACCGTTGCCGCCCATCGGTGGGGGGAAGTCGCAGGCGAACTCCACCTCCCCGGTGGGGTGGGAGATCGTGCCCCGGAACTGTGGAGCGCCCTGCTCGACCTGCCACTGTCCGCTGAGGTTGACCGGCTGGCGCAGCGCCCCGGGGTCGGCGCGGCCCTTCTCAACGGTCTGTTCGAGCGCGGCCAGGTTGACGTTGTGCATCTCATGGTCCTTTCGAGATTTCGGTTTCCGCTGATGGGTCGCCGTGGTTCGTCGTGATCAACCTCGCCGCCTGCGTCGGAGTGGTCGAGGATCTGCAATGACCGCTCCGTCCGGTGTATCGGGGCTGTCGACAGGACGTGTCGGCGCTTGTCCTTACTGTTCCAGGGGGTAGCCAGCGTTGTTCCAAGCAGTCATGCCGCCGGTCACGTTCACGACATCGGGGTGGTCGTGGTGGCTGAGGAGGCTGGCCGCGACCGAGGAGCGGTACCCGCTGCCGCAGGTGACCGCGAGCGGTCGGTCCCTGGGCACCTCCTCGAGCCGGTCGGGCAATTCGGCTCCGGTGATGTAGTTGGCGCCGTTGACGTGCCCGGCGTGCCACTCATCGGGTTGGCGCACGTCCAGCAGGTTGATCTCGCCGCGCTGCAGGCGCGCCTTGAGTTCGTGCACGGTGATCTGCGGGATGCTCTTGACCGGGCGTGCGGCGGTGCGTCATCCCGCCATGCCGCCGCGCAGCCAGCCCCGCGCTGCGCTACGCCCGGCTGCTGCTGGCCCTGCGCCAGACCCGACTGTCCTACCCCAACGACACCACCCTGAGCTCGCCCACCGCAGTGTTCGCCGAGCATGGCCTGCAACCGCTCGAGGACACCCGACGCCGCTTCGCCTTCCCCGTCGACAGCCCCGCCGTCGGCGCGATGCTGCTCGACTCGCTGTACCTGCCCGACGTTGACCCTACCCGCCTGGCCGCCGCCCGGCGCGTCGCCGAAAGCTGGGCCGGCGGCGACCTGGGCATCCCGCTGCGCCGCCTCACCGCCCACAAGAGCACCGGGTCCCGCTAACTGCCACCAGGGATATAAATGCGCCGGTAGGCTCCTTGCTGCATGTACTCGTTCGAGTCGTTTATTCGCACGATAGGTAATCTTATCGTTACATATCGTAACATCAACTATCTTAGATCGTTGACATATACCCCACACCCGCATAGGGTTAGCGCCACCACTGGGGGAGATTCAGCCAAGACAAACACGCAAGGTGATCGGGCGGGTAGCCCGGTAGGCCACGCCGCAGCGTGAGTCATGGTCGACCGCAACACGGGCACCAGGCGTGTTCGCGCGCCCCAGGAGGCGACATGGCCAGATTCTCGCGGTCCCGTTCGATCCGACAACTGTTGCCACTACTTCCGGCGCTTCTCGCGCTGCTGATGGCCACCTCCGCATGCTCGGCGGCCGCTGGCGACGTGCTCGACCGGGTGCGGAATGCGGGCACTCTTCGCGTGGCGTTGACGGAGGCCAACCCGCCGTGGAATTTCCTCGACGCCGCCTCTCGACCGACGGGCTATGACGTCGACGTAGCCAACGAGTTGGCTCGGCGGCTCAACGTGGGCAAGGTTGAGTTCATCGCGTCGAACTTCCAGAGCTTTATCGAGGGCGTGCGTGCGAACCGTTTCGACATGGTCATCTCGGGTCAGACGATTACGCCCCAACGCCGCGAGCAAGTCGATTTCTCCCGTCCTTACGAGGTCAACGGGGTCTCGATCTTCGTTCGCTCCGGCAGCCGCTCCATCAACGGGCTGCCTGATCTCGCGGGACGAAGGGTAGGGGTGTCGGCCGGGACCACCCAGGAGAAACTGGCCCGGGAGAAGATCGCCGGTGCCGACGTGCGGACCTACGAGAATGCCACGCTCGGGCTCACCGACCTCGGTCATGGCGGCGTGGACGCCATGCTGGTGTCGCAGTTCCAGGGCAGTTTCCTAGCCGACCGCAACGGACTACCAGTGCAACCGGTGGGCAACCTGCTCGAGCGCGAGATCAATGGGATGTCGTTCAGGAAGGACTCCCCGCGTCTCAAGCAGGCCGTCGACAAGGCACTAGCGGCGATGATCGACGACGGCACGCTCAGTGGAATCTCCCGTCGCTGGATGGGTGGGCTGGACATGGCCGCCGAACTCCGGCAACTGCCGGCCGAGCAGAACCGCTGACTGGGCGGACGCGAACGGAGACTCCTATGGACCTGCTGTCTGAATCCCTTCCGCTCGTGCTGCAGGGATTGGCGAACACCCTTCTTCTCGGCGTGGTCTCCTTCGTGCTCGGATCCGTGCTCGGTGCACTGATCGCGCTGGCCCGGATCTCCACCGTGCGAGTCCTACGCGGGATAGCGATCGCTTATGTCTCGGTGTTCCGCGGGACCCCGCTGCTCATCCAGATCCTCATCATCTACTTCGGCCTGCCCCAGGTCGGCATCCAGCTCGGCCCAATCTCCTCGGCGATCCTCGCCCTGACCTTGTTCGCAGCGGCGTATCTCAGCGAAAACTTCCGAGGCGGCATCCTCGGTGTGGACATCGGGCAGTGGGAGGCAGCGAACTCCATGGGCATGTCCTACTGGCGCACATTCCGTCGCATCGTGTTCCCGCAGGCGATCAGGATCGCCACGCCCGCCGTCGGGAGCCGGTTTATCGCACTGATGAAGGACACCTCGCTGGCGTCGGTCGTCACCGTCGTCGAGCTCACCCGGGTGGCCGAAAGCATCGGAAGCTCGACATTCCGTTACATGGAGGCGTTCTTCCTCATCGGAACGGTCTATTGGTTGATCAACACTCTGCTCTCAATCGGGCAGGGCGTGCTGGAACGCCGGATGGGAAGGGCGTACGCGACATGAGCAGCCCCCTGCAGGTGCACGGGATCCGCAAACGGCTCGGCCGGACACAGGTGCTGGCAGGGGTCGACCTGACGGTCGAGCGCGGGGAGGTGGTGGTCATCATGGGTTCCTCCGGCTCGGGCAAGACCACGCTGCTGCGGTGTATGAACCTGTTGGAGAGACCAGACGAGGGCCGGGTGAGCATCTGCGGGTACACCGTCGAATGCAGCGGCCGTTCCCGAGGCGGGCAGCACCGCCGCGAGGTGCAGCGAGCCCGGCAGCGCACCGGGATGGTCTTCCAGCAGTTCAACCTTTTCCCGCACCTGACCGCGCTAGGCAATGTCATCGAGGGTGCCTGCCAGGCCCGCAACCTGCCCCGGGATCAGGCGATCCGGCTTGGCGAACGGCTGCTGGAGCGGGTCGGACTGGCCGCGAAACGCGACGAGCACCCGGCGCGGCTGTCCGGCGGGCAGAAACAGCGGGTGGCGATCGCACGGGCACTGGCGATGGAGCCCGAGATCGTCCTGTTCGACGAGCCCACCTCAGCGCTGGACCCCGAGCTGCACAACGAGGTGCTCGGCGTGATCCGCGAGCTGGCCGCCGAGGGGATGACGATGGTCATCGTCACGCACGAGACGCAGTTCGCTCGCGACGTGGCGGACCGGATCGTGTTCATGGACGGCGGTGTCATCGTCGAACAGTCGACTCCCGAGACCTTCTTTACCCAACCGACCCACGCACGGGCGCGCTCATTCCTGCAGCTCGTCGAGCACCAGGCGGGCGCGCCCCAGCCACACCTACCGCACCCCGCAGAGCTGCTTCATCGGGAGGGAGCGTGACGAACAAGACGGAATCGCGCACGTCAATGCTGGACGTGCAACGGGCTCGACGGGAAACCCCGGGCTGCACCGAAGTTGTTCACCTCAACAACGCCGGCGCGGCGCTCATGCCGACGGTCGTGCTCGAACGCGTGATCGCGCACCTGCGCCTGGAGGCACAGCTCGGCGGCTACGAGGCGGCAGCCCGCGAGGCAGGCCGCCTCGACGAGGTGTACCTGTCGGCGGGCCGCCTGCTCGGCTGCGACCCGGACGAGATCGCCGTCGTGGACAGTGCCACCCGCGCCTGGACCATGGCGTTCTACGCAATCCCCTTCCGTCCCGGTGACCGGATCCTGACCAGTGTCGCGGAGTACGCGAGCAACTTTATCGCGTACCTGCAGCTGGCCCGTCGCCACGATCTGAGCGTCGAGGTCGTACCCAATGACGAGTCCGGCCAGCTCTCCGTCTCGGCTCTGCGCGAGCTCATCGATGATCGGGTCCGGCTGATCTCACTGACCCATGTGCCGACCAACGGCGGTCTCGTCAATCCCGCGGCCGAGGTCGGGGCGGTAGCCCGTGACGCCGGAGTGCTCTACCTCCTCGATGCCTGCCAATCCGCCGGCCAGCTACCGCTAGACGTCAACGAGCTCTGCTGTGACCTGCTGTCGATCACGGGTCGCAAGTACCTCCGGGGACCGCGCGGCACCGGGTTGCTCTACGTCCGCCGCGATGTCCTCGATGAACTCTCGCCGCCGATGCTGGATCTGCATGCGGCGACCTGGACCGCGCCCGACCACTACATTGTGCGCCCCGACGCTCGGCGCTTTGAGACCTGGGAATACAACGTCGCCGCCAAGCTAGGGCTCGGTGCCGCCCTCGACTACGCGGTGGCGTGGGGTCTGCCGACGATCCGGGACCGGATCTACGGACTTGCCGGCGACCTGCGTGAGCGACTGGCGCAGCTACCAGGGGTCCGGGTCCGGGACGTCGGCGCGGAACAGTGCGGCATCGTCACCTTCACGGTCCAAGACGTGCCAGCCCAGCAGGTCAAGGAACTGCTGGGCTGGCACCGCATCAATGTCAACGTCTCGCGCACCCCGTCCACCCGGCTGGACATGGAAAGCCGAGGACTCGACGAGCTGGTGCGAGCATCGGTGCACTACTACAACACCACCGACGAGCTCACCGCACTGTGCAACACCCTCCGCGGGATCAGCCGATAGCCACGATACACTACCCCCCTATGGTATGCTGGTCGTAGACCACAGGAGGACAGCAATGAATGGCTACGCCCAGGACAAGGACGCGTACCTCAAGCGCATGCGCCGGATCGAGGGACAGGTCCGTGGGATCGCGAAGATGATCGAGAACGACGGGTACTGCATCGACGTGCTCACCCAGGTCTCAGCGGCCACCAACGCCCTGCAGGCGGTGGCGCTGGGCCTGATGGACGAGCACCTCAAGCACTGCGTCACCCAAGCGGTCAGCGAAGGCGGTCAGATAGCCGACGACAAGATCGCCGAGGCAAGCGCCGCCATCGCCCGTCTCGTCAAATCCTGATCAACACCAGCAAAGGAGAACAGCGCGATGAGCGAGGCCTCCTACACCGTGACCCAGATGACGTGCGAGCACTGCGTCGCCTCGGTCACCGAGGAGATCACCAAGATCGACGGCGTCACCGCCGTTGCCGTGGACCTGCCCACCGGCGAGGTGACCGTCACCACCGACCGGCCCATCGACGAATCGCAGATCCGCGCCGCCGTCGAGGAAGCCGGCTACCAGCTCACGGCCAGCTGAGCCGACCGAACTACCACAGCTGCCCCGACGACCACACCACCCAGGACGGAGGCGTGCGATGACCACCAGCGCCCCTGCGCCGGCCACGACCGGTGCGGTTCGAGACATCGAGCTCGCCATCGGCGGCATGACCTGCGCGTCCTGTGCCAACCGCATCGAGCGCAAGCTCAACAAGCTCGACGGAGTGACCGCCACAGTCAACTACGCCACCGAGAAGGCCCGAGTCAGCGCCCCCTACGGCGTGGACCCCGCCGAGCTCGTGGCGCAGGTCGAAGCCGCCGGCTACACGGCCGCGCTTCCCCGTCCGCCGGCGACCCCGAGCGGGACGCCCGCGAGGGTGCCGGAACAGCATGAGCCGGACGCGACGCGGCCCCTGCGGGACCGGCTGATCACCAGCGTGGTGCTGGCGGTGCCGGTCATCGCGCTGGCGATGATCCCGGCGCTGCAGTTCACCTACTGGCAGTGGATCTCCCTCGCCCTGGCCGGGCCGGTGGTCACCTGGGCGGCCTGGCCATTCCACAAGGCGGCGTGGACGAACCTGCGTCATGGCGCGGCCACCATGGACACGCTGGTGTCGATCGGCGTGCTGGCCGCGTTCATGTGGTCGCTCTACGCCCTACTGGTCGGCACCGCCGGCATCCCGGGGATGGTGCACCCGTTCGAGTTGACCATCGCCCGCAGCGACGGCGCCGGCAACATCTACCTCGAGGTCGCTGCCGGGGTGACCACGTTCATCCTGGCCGGGCGCTATTTCGAGGCCCGCTCCAAGCGCCGCGCCGGCGCCGCGCTGCGCGCCCTGCTGGAGCTCGGCGCGAAAGACGTCGGGGTTCTGCGGGACGGAGTCGAGACCCGGATCCCAGTCGAGCAACTCGCGGTGGGCGACCGGTTCATCGTCCGGCCCGGGGAGAAGATCGCCACCGACGGCGTGATCGAGGACGGTACGTCTGCGGTCGATGCGAGCATGCTCACCGGCGAGTCCGTGCCGGTCGAGGTCGGCCTCGGTGACGTCGTGGTCGGCGCCACGGTCAACGCCGGTGGCCGTCTGGTGGTGCGGGCCACCCGGATCGGCGGTGACACCCAGCTCGCCCAGATGGCCAAGCTCGTGGAGGACGCCCAAACCGGCAAGGCCCAGGTCCAGCGGCTCGCCGACCGGATCTCAGGGGTGTTCGTGCCGATCGTCATCGTGCTCGCCGCCGCCACTCTAGGAGTCTGGCTGGGCACCGGCAGCGGCGTGGCGGCTGCATTCACTGCCGCGGTCGCGGTGCTGATCATCGCCTGCCCCTGCGCGCTCGGACTGGCCACCCCGACCGCACTGCTCGTAGGCACCGGCCGGGGCGCCCAGCTCGGCATCCTGATCAAGGGACCGGAGGTGCTGGAATCGACTCGGCGGGTGGACACCGTGGTGCTCGACAAGACCGGCACCGTGACCACCGGCCAGATGTCGCTGGTCGACGTGCACCTGGTGGACAGCACAGTCGAGGGACTCGACGAGGCGGAGGTGCTGCGCCTGGCCGGTGCGGTGGAGAACGCCTCGGAGCACCCCATCGCCGCCGCCGTCGCCCGCGGTGCGGCTGACCGGGTCGGGCAGCTTCCCGCCGTCGAGGAGTTCACCAACATTGAAGGTCTCGGCGTGCAGGGTGTCGTGGACGGGCACGCCGTGCTC
Organism: Actinomycetota bacterium; assembly: GCA_030854185.1. GTDB lineage: Bacteria > Actinomycetota > Actinomycetes > Mycobacteriales > Pseudonocardiaceae. Next base: position 29,050 of record JALYTS010000044.1, read on the forward strand.
GTCGGGCGGTCGACGCTGCTGGAGCAGTGGAGCCAGCCGCTCCCCCCCGACCTGGCCGCGGCCAAGAACGTGGCCGAGGAGCAGGGCCAGACCGCGGTCGCGGTCGCCATCGACGGCGTCGCCCGCGCGGTGCTGGTGGTCGCCGACACCGTCAAGCCCACCTCGGCTCAGGCCATCGCCCAGCTGCGCGCGCTTGGGCTGACCCCGGTCCTGCTCACCGGCGACAACACCGCCGTCGCCCACGCCGTCGCCGCCCAAGTCGGTATCGATGAGGTGATCGCCGAGGTCCTGCCCGCGGGCAAGGTCGAGGTGGTCAAACGGCTGCAGGCACAGGGCAAGGTCGTGGCGATGGTCGGTGACGGGGTCAATGACGCCGGTGCTCTGGCTCAGGCCGATCTCGGCTTGGCGATGGGTACCGGCACCGACGTGGCGATCGAGGCCAGCGACATCACCCTGGTCCGCGGGGACCTGCGTGCCGCGGCGGACGCGATCCGGCTGTCCCGCCGCACGCTGCGCACGATCAAGGTCAACCTGTTCTGGGCCTTCGCCTACAACGTCGCCGCCTTGCCCCTGGCTGCCGCTGGGCTGCTCAATCCGATGCTCGCCGGCGCCGCGATGGCGTTCAGCTCGATGTTCGTGGTGACCAACAGCCTGCGCCTACGCCGGTTCGCAAAATAAGCCGGTGACCAGCCCGCTCCGCAACGCGCAAGCAAACCGGCCGCCAGCCGCGAGCGCTCGGCGTCGGTGTGTTCTGCTGGGTAGCCTCGCTCCGGGGGATATGAGGAGGACTGCGCGGTGAGCATCTCGGTATTCCTGCTGGATGACCACGAGATCGTCCGGCGCGGCATCGCCCAACTCCTCGAAACCGAGGACGACATCCACATCGTCGGGGAAGCCGGCACCGCCGCCCAAGCCCTCGCCCGCATCCCCGCGCTGCGTCCCGATGTCGCCATCCTCGACGTCCGGCTCCCCGACGGTGATGGGGTCACCGTCTGCCGCGACATCCGCTCCACGGTTGAACCCCCGCCCGCCTGCCTCATGCTCACCTCCTACCCCGACGACGAAGCCCTCTTCGGCGCCATCATGGCCGGAGCCGCCGGCTACCTGCTCAAACAGGTCACGGGCGTTGATCTCACCGGCGCCGTCCGCACCATGGCCGCCGGCGGCTCCCTGCTCGACCCCAAAGCCACCGCCCTGGTCCTGGAGCGACTCCGCACCGGCACCTGCACCGACCCCACCGACCCGCGCTATGACTCACTGAGCCCCCAGGAACAACGCATCCTCGGTCTGATCGCCGACGGCCTCACCAACCGCCAGATCGGCGCGCAGATGTATCTCGCGGAGAAAACCGTCAAGAACTACGTCTCCTCCCTGCTGCACAAACTCGGCTTCACCCGCCGGACCGGTGCCGCCGTCTACGCCACCGAACGCCGGCACGCAAGCGACCGGGCCGACCCACGCTGAGACGGCGTGACGCTCATCCGGCGATGGCCGGGTCAGCGAACCGGACCGCGGTGACCCCGATCACCGCCTCGGCGATCAGCTGTGTGGTGTGCCGCTGCACCGAGTCAGATTCCTCGCCGATCAGGGTTACCTCACCAGCCACCACGGTGATCTCCCAATGGCCGAAGCCGACCTCGTGCTGCCCAAGTCCCCACAACCCCTGCTCACCGCCCCGATCGGAAGCATCGTGAACGAACCGCACACGTGTTGAGAGTAAGGGACGGGGGCGTAGATCCGTCAGTTCAGGCTGTGTCTTCCGGTGACCGGCGGCGGGACTTAATCCTCTCGTCGGGGGGCAGCTATACGACCGAGACTGCAGGTAGGGGAGCGCGGACCATGTCACGTTCGCGGGCTCACCTGGAATCTGGAGGAAACCGATGTTCTGGTATGGCAATGGGACCAACGGTTGGGGATATGCGCTGATGACGGTAAGCATGGTCGCGTTCTGGGGGTTGGTGATCTTCAGTGTCACCACCTGGATGCGCTATCCCGCCCGCGGTGAACAGAGGTCAACCCCTGTGCGCGCGCAACGGCTGACACCCGAGGAAGTGCTCGCCGAGCGGTTCGCCCGCGGGGAGATCGACGAGCAGGAGTACCGCCAGCGGCGAGATGCGCTGCACGGGGAACCAGCCCGATGATCAAAAACTGGGACCCGGACCACTGACGCGTCTGACCTCTAATGGGTGCCGCGCGACGACCGCAGCTCTGGTCGCCGCGCGGTGCCGCCGCGGTCTTCGGGGCTCCGGAACTCGCCGGTGCCCGGGTAGCACTCTCGTCGCCGGAGCGGGGAACGCGTCGTCCTGGAAATCGCCACCCTGGCGTTGCCCGGCCACTGGGGGCGGGACTTAGGACCCTGGGTGGGAAGCCCCTTCGGCTCTGCACCATCTCGGCCCGGCGAGGCGAAGCTGGAGAAGTAGGGCACAGAACCCCGGCACTGCCCGAAAGGACGTGTGTGCACGATGAGTATCGCTCGCCGCCTGGCCCTGTTGTTCAGGGCGAAGGCGAACACAGCGTTGGACCGCGCGGAAGATCCCCGTGAGATCCTCGACTATTCCTACGAGCGCCAGACAGAAATGCTGACCAAGGTGCGTCGGGGGGTGGCCGATGTGGCCACCAGCCGCAAACGTGTCGAGCTGCAGATCCGCCAAGCCCAGCAGGTCGCTGACCGGCTCCAGGGACAGGCCACCCAGGCAGTCCATGCGGGGCAGGACGCACTGGCCCGCGAGGCGTTGACCCGCCGCGCCGCGGCGCTGGCCCCGATCTCGGAGTTGCAACCCCAGGCGGACGCACTGAAGTCCGAAGAGGACAAGCTCACCCTCGGCGCGCAACGGCTGCAATCCAAGGTGGAGGCGTTTCGCACCCGCAAGGAAACCATCAAAGCCACCTACACTGCCGCCGAGGCCCAGAGCCGCATCGGTGAGGCCGTCTCCGGGATCTCCGAGGAGATGGGTGATGTGGGCATGGCGATACAGCGTGCCGAGGACAAGACCGCCCAGATGCAGTCCCGCGCCGGTGCCCTCGATGAGCTGATGGCGTCCGGCGTCCTGGACGACGCCACGTCGCCGGTCGGGAAGCGCGATGACATCCAGGCGGCGCTGGACGCCGCCACTGCAAAGGGCCCCGACATCGACCGGGAACTCGCCCAGCTCAAGGACCAGCTCGTGACCTCAACACCACGGCCGGAACTCCACATCGGTGCAGACGGTGCCCTCAAGGCGATCCCCGCAGCGGCGCCAGGAAAGGGGCCTTCATCATGATTATCCGCATCCTCGGTGACGGCCAGTACGAGGTGGACGACAGCCGGGTCGAGGAGCTGAACACACTCGACACCAGACTGTTACAGGCGGTGGACGCCGACGACGCCGAGACGTTCAGCTCCGCACTGGGCGAGTTCCTCAGCGCTGTCGAGCAACTGGGAAAGCCGCTTCCCGACAGCGCGCTGGTCCCCTCCGAACTCGTACTCCCGGCCCGGGACGCCGACCTGGGTGAGGTTCGAGCGATGCTGGGCAACGACGGCTTCATCCCCGGGTGAGCGCGATGCGGACCCGATTCCGGCCCGACCACCAGCTCACCACCAGGATGCTGCTCACCACCTTCCTGCTCGGGTTGGTGTACGTGGTGTTCATCGCCGCGCTCATCGTCCTGATCAAGTCGGTTGCCCTTATCGTGCTCATCGTCGGGCTGTTCCTGGTTGCGCAATTCTGGTTCTCCGACCGGATCGCCCTATACGCCATGCAGGCCCGCATCGTCACCCCCGAGCAGCAACCCCAGCTGCACGGGATCCTCGACCGGTTGTGCGCGACCGCGGACATGCCCAAGCCGCAGGTGGCGGTCGCCGACACCGACCTGCCCAACGCGTTCGCCACCGGCCGCAGCACCCGCCGCGCCGTGTTGTGCGTCACCACCGGTCTGATGCGGCGGCTGGACACCGAGGAACTCGAAGGCGTGCTCGCGCACGAACTGTCTCACGTCGCGCACCGCGACGTGGTCGTGATGACCGTCGCTTCCTTCCTCGGCGTCCTGGCCGGGCTCGTGACCCGCTTCGCGTTCTACTCCAGCCTCTTCGGTGGCCAAGGACGACGCGATGACCGCAACGGTGACAGCACCTTCGTGCTGATCCTGGCCGTGATGGCCGTCTCCGCCGCCGTATACGCGATCAGTTTCCTGCTCATCCGCGCCTTGTCGCGCTACCGGGAACTGGCCGCGGACCGGGCGGGCGCGATGCTCACCGGTCGTCCCTCCGCGCTCGCCTCGGCGTTGACGAAGGTCAGCGGAGACCTCCGGAAGATCCCCACCCGTGATCTGCGGGCCGCCGAGGCGTTCAACGCGTTCTTCTTCGCCCCCGCGCTCGGGCCCGGTGTCAGCCTGTCCAGTCTGCTGTCCACCCACCCCACCCTGGAAAAGCGGCTAGACCAACTGGCCAAAATGTCCACCCAACTCTAAGAGAGGGCCAGGCGATGGGGTTCATCGACATCCTGCTCGGCCGCACGACACCGGTGGCACCCAACCTCGATGTGCTCTTCGCCATCCCGAGTGCGGCCTACACCCTGCAGGCCGCACTCGCAATGGCACCCACCGGCACCGGCGCGGTCTGCTTCAAAGCCGCCGAAGGCGCAGCCTCAGGGCAGGCCCAGGCCGATGTCGGTGCCCTGCTTGACCTCGAGCACACCACCGACGTCACGGTCAGCCAGGACGAGTACGGGTTCACCTGGATCGCCTGCCGGCAGTCCACCGTCGACCTTCCCGCGCTGCTGACCCAGCTGCACGCGATCAACACAACCCTCACCGACGCCGGCTTCGGACCGTCCCTGCTGTGCACGGTCATCGGATTCACCGCGCAGGACTCAGACGACCCCCGACGCCTGGGGTTGGTCTACTTGTTCAAGCGGGGAACCGTGTACCCGTTCGCGCCGACCGGCGGGCAACAGCGGGACACCGCGCTGGAGATGCAGGTCCGCGCCGAACTCACCAGCGATCTCCCCATCGAGTCGGATCTCGAGCGGTGGTTTCCGCTCTGGAACGCGCCCGTGCCCTGAACCAGCTGTCCTCCCCGCGCTCGGCAGGAAGAGAATACGGTCAAATACCAGTCCGAACTGGACGAAATTCCTCTGCCTGCCGGCGGGAGCTGACGTCATGGGTATAGCCGCCGAGGCGTCCGCGCTCAGGCGGACCGCACCCCTGGACCGTCGCAGTCACCGGTGAGAGCGGCGCGTCAGCGGGCGATAGCTCGGTCTTGGCGTTGAGCGTGAGCCGTGTCGGTGCGGATTGCGTGCACTCGCGCCTTCTCCCGGTCGCCGATCCGGGCTCGGACAGGCGACGGCGGCGATTCGTGCGGGTTCCTCACTTCACGGTGGGGGTTGCGGCCCGAGCCGCACTGGCTGCATGCCGTTGCTGGGCGGTGTGGGGGTGCGGGCGGGGGTGGCCGCTACCGGGTGGTGGCCGGGCAGGGTGACGTTGTGCACGTCCCCGGCGTGCAAGGTCATGGTCTGGTCGGCGAGCTGGATGCGGATCGGGGCGGCGGTGCCGGGCGCGAGGCGTAGCTGGAGTCGGTGCGGGGTGATGGTCACGCGCACCGGTTGGCCGCGGTAGACCACCTCGAAGGCCGCCCGGGACAGCTCCGGGGGCAGGGCGGGGTTGAGCCAGAGCATCCCGTCGCGGGTCTGCAGGCCGCTGTAGCAGCGCAGCACCAGGTCCACGGTGCCGGCCATCGCACCCAGGTGCACACCCTCGCGGGTGGTGCCGCCTTGGCTGTCGGTGAGGTCGCTGTCCAGGGCCTGGGTGAACAGCGACCAGGAGCCGGGTCGGTCGACGCGGGCCAACACCCAGGAGTGCACCAGCCGGCACAGCGTGGAGCCGTGGCTGCTGCGGTCGAGGTAGAACGCGACGGTGCGGCGGATGGTGTCGGGTTCCAGGGGGTAGCCGAGGTGATCGAACACCTCGCGTAGCTCCTCGGCGGAGAGCAGGTAGAACAGCATCAGCACGTCGGCCTGCTTCGAGGCCCGGTAATTGTTCGTGCTGTCGCCCTCGGCGGCGAGGATGAGGTCCAGGCGCCCGATCCGGTCGTAGCGGGCCTGGTAGTGGGCCCAGTCGAGTTCGGTGAGCTGCTCGTAGCCGGCGAACTGGCTGATCACCCCGTCGGCGTGAAACGCCACCCGCAGCCGAGCCCGGATCTGGTCCCAGTGCTCGGTTTCGCCCGGCGCCAGCGCGAGCCGGTCCCACAGCGGGCCGCAGTCGTGGCCCTGGAGCAGGTGGACGGTGTCCAGGGCGCGTCGCAGGGTCCAGGCGGTGAGCACGTTGGTGTAGGCATTGGTGCGCAGCCCGTGGCCGGGGGCATCGGGGTAGCCGTCGTGGAACTCATCAGGCCCCATCACCCCGGTGATGTCATACCGGTCGGTGCCCGGGTCGTAGCTGGTGAGGCTGGTGAAGTACCGGGCCACTTCCACCAGCAGCTCCGCGCCCTCCTCGATGAGGTAGGCCAGGTCGTCGGTGGCCTGGTAGTACTGCCACACGCTGTAGGCCACGGCCAGCCCGACGTGGCGCTGGCGCCGTGAGTTGTCGGGCATCCAGGCCCCGGCGTGGGGATTCCACAACTCGGTGGGGGTTTCCTCCCGCCCGTCGCTGCCGCTCTGCCAGGGAAACATCGCACCAGGGTGGCCGGCGTCGCGGGCGGCGGCCCGGGCCTCGTCGAGTCGGCGGTAGCGGTAGCGCAGCAGGTCCCGGGTCAGCTCGGGGCGGCGCAGGGTGAGCATCGGGTAGACGAACAGCTCATCCCAGAACACGTGCCCGCGGTAGCCCTCGCCGTGCAGCCCGCGGGCGGGTACCCCCGCATCGAGATCGGGACCGACCCCGGACACTGTCGACAGCACGTGGAAGACGTGCAGGTTGAGCGTGAGGGCTTGGCGTTCCCCGGCCGCGACGTCGAGCCCGAACCGCTCCCACAGCCGCTGCCAGGCCCGCTCGTGGGCGGCGAGCAGGCCTGGAATGTCCGGGGCCCGAGCCAGGTGGGCGCGGGCGCCCAGCGCTGGGGTGGATTGGGCGCGGTCTCGGGAGGTGGCCACCGCGACCACCTTCTCCACCGTGACCGACCCTCCGGGGGTGATCTTCAGGTCGAACTCGTGGGCGACCAGACCGGGTTCGGTGACCAACCGGCGCACGCCGGGATCGGTGCCGCCGCCGTCGCGGTGGACCCGGGTGCGGGCAGCCATCGCGATGCGCACCTGGGAGGCACTGGTGGCCACCTCGAGGAGCACCGTCTCAGCGTCAACGGCCGCCTCACCGACCGGCACAAGAT
>JALYTS010000214.1 GCA_030854185.1 Actinomycetota bacterium
ACCCGCAGGCGCAGCGGACCACCGTGCAGGATCGGCAGCCGCGCGCCGTTCATTTCGTAGGCGAGCAGGCTCTGGGGGTGGCGCATGTCCTCGATGCTGTGAGAGTCGTAGTAGGCGCCGCCGCGGCCGCCCTCGGCGAACGAGTAGAACATCACCCACCGCGCATCGAGCTGGGGTCGCACGAGGTCGATCAGCACGGCGAACGGCAGCCCACCCCACTCAGCGATGCCGGACCAGCCCTGAATGCAGTTGTGCATGGTGATCTGCTCCTGCTTGGCCATCTCCTGCAGGTCATTCAGGGACAGTTCCACGGGGTGCTCGACAAGGCCGTGCACCTTGAGGCGGTAGCTGCGGAAGTCGCCCGCGCACAGCTCGTCCCACTCGCGCCCCTCGGGTAGCCGACTGTGGTTGGGCCAGAAGTACGGACTGATGTCCTTGCGCTGGTACTGCACCTTGGGGGCGAAGCGGTCGAAGAGCAGGTTCATTCCCCGGCCCACCGTCGCATTGGAGACCCGTTGCAGGACGCGGGTGTGGGTCCAGGACAAGCTGACAGCCCACACATTGAAGCCGACCACCAGGATGAGCACCAGCAGCCAGATACCGAAACCGTTGAGGTCGTTGCGGTTGACCCCCAGGGTGATGTCGTTGAGATTGGGCGCGAAGCCGGTCAGTGCGACCAGAGTCATATGGCCGATGAAGAAGAGGACGAAGGAGAGCATCACCAGGAAGTGGAGCGAGCGGGCGATCTGGCGGTTGCCAAACAGCCGCGCGTACCAGCGATAGCGATTGTCGAGGGCCGGTGACATGGCCAGGCCGGTGAGGATCGCCAGTGGTCCGAGCACGAAGATGACGGTGAAGTAGCTCAGCTGTTGCAACGCGTCGTAGCGGAAGAACCCGATCGACCCCTGGGGCAGGTGCAGGCTGAGGTAGGTGACCGCACACGAGGCCGCCTCAGGGAACAGCGACAGGTGGGTGGGCAGCAGCCGATTCACCCAGGGTGTGGCGAAGAAGAACACCACATAGACCACGCCGGTGATCACAAAGAGGATGTCAAAGATGAAGTGCCAATGCCTCGCCACCCCAATTGTGTGACGCCCCCCGGGCAGCCCGACGAGCGGGCTGAGCATGATCGCGTCCTGCTTGGCGGTCCACACCACGTCGCTGGGAACCGGACCGCGAAAGCGCAGCCACTCCCGTCCCGGTGTGCAGTGGACCTTCAAATAGAGCCGCGGGTGATCGCCGAGAATCTGCAGGCCGGAGCGCACGATGATGATCAGGAAGAAGAAGGTGAGCAGGTGGGTCCAGCGTACGAAGGCGGGGACACCCACGGGCACGGGCGGGTCGTGCGGGATGCAGGGATACTGCGCCATCAGCGCCCGCCCCGCCGTGCTGCCCGCGTACAGCTTGGCGGCGAGCACGATCAGCACGCCCGCGGCGGTGAGGATCGGGATCGCCCACCACACCGAGACGAATCGGCCGCGCACCCGCACGTGCACGCGGCCGAGCGACATGCGCGGCTCGGCTTGCTCGGGATCCAGCAGCGCGGTGTGGCGGAACTCGTCCTGCAGTTGGGCCTCGTTCGGGACCTTCCTGCGCAGATCGTCCCTCGGGGGTTCGTCGTTCATCCGTCAACGCTCACCAGCACGACCAACCAAAAGGAGGCCGACGCGCTGTGGACCGAGTATTTCCAGGTTTCGAGGCCAGGACCGGCCTGCACCGGGAGCGGCTCGGCCGAACGCAGCGGTGCGCTGCCAGCCGGCTCGACCGACGTGATTGGTGGCTTGCTGTCGCTCCTCCGGGGGGTGCGAGGCCTCGTCGGACCGCAGACTCACGCACTCGGCTGGCGTAGCTCCAGCGAGACTTGGCCATCCGCCTCGCGGACAGTGAAGGTGGGCTGGGGGAAGGTCGCGGGGCCTCGCAGAGCCTGTCCCGTGTCGATACGGAACCGGGATCCGTGCCAGGGGCAGGTCACGACCCCGTCCTCGAGCGGACCCTCATGGAGAGGGCCGCCAGCGTGGGTGCAGACGTCAGCGATGGCGCAGAGCACGCCGTTTCGGCGGACCACGAGCGCTGCCATGTCGCCAGCGTTGACGCAGCGCACCGTCCCCTCCGGGTAGTCGGTCGAGGCACCGACATTCACTGGCTCTTGGGGGCCGACGATGAAGGCGAGGTGATCGACCATGGTGCCAATCCCGAAGACGACATGCCCGCCGAGGTACGCACCAGCGAACAGCACCCCCAGCCCTGCAGTCGACAGACCGACCGCCAGGGGGTGTAGGTTGAGGCCAGCCCACCAGCGCAGACCGAGCGACGCGGCGTCGAGGCCGACGGCGACGGTCATGGCCAGTCCGTGTGCCGTCGCGACGCGGCGCTCGTGGCCTTCGGTGTCGTGGAAGTCGGTGTAGCCGGTGAGCACCGAGCCAAGTGCTCCCGCCACGCCCACCGCCAGGGCCAGGTCACCGGCCTCGGTGGGGATGCGGTTGGAAAAGTGGGCCACGAAGTCGGCGACGACGCCCACCGTCCACGCTCCCACCGGAAGGTCGGTGAGGGCGGGGTGGAGGGGATGACCGAAGATGCGCGTGCCGTGCAGAGCGCTGCGGAGTGCCGCTCCCGGCTTGCCGAGAACGCGATACGCGCCATTGACCGCCTTCTGGATGACGTCAGCGACCGGCTCGAGCCATCCCTGACGGCGGATCACACGGTCCACGAGCGGCTCTGTCACTACCTCACCTCCGTCCCGCGTGGTGAGGCCGAGGCGGCGCCACCCCGGTCTCACGCTGTATGTGCCAGTAGAGTGTTATCTGTATCAGCAGCGTCCGCACAAGGGGCGGTCCGGGTCAGGGGTGCCTGGTAGGCGCTACCGTGTCTCCTGGGTCGGGCCACCTCGGAACCCACAGCAAGTGGATGACGGTAGTGCCGCCAGCAGGAGACGCCGGTGAAGAAGGTCGCGGCCGAGCTGCTCATCGAGCCGCTGGCCGCCGACACGTCGACCGCCCTGGCAACAGGAACTCGGGGGGTCGCGACCAGTAGGCAGCCGAAGTCGCTTGCCCGCCTGTGGCGCGCGATCCCGACCCGACGCGGACAGTCCGTTGCCCGACAACGGCCAGGCACGCATCCATCACGGTGTCGTCTGGAGCAGCCTTGGACAGGTCGAGACAGTGGCCCAGCCCGTGGCTGCCGACGTCGTGGCCGAAAGCAAGGATGACCACGACGGTGTTCGTGCTCCATCCGGTGGCGCCATTTCGCTTGGACCTGGTCGCGTGGGCGCTGCGCCGGCGCCCGACCAACGCCCTGGATCGCTGGGATGGAAGATCGTATCGCCGAGCCATGGCCACCGCTGACGAGGTGGTCGAGGCTGAGGTTGGGCAGACTGGACCTGCCGAGAACCCCGATCTGCTGGTTCGTCTGACCGGCCCACAAGCTGACCTTGGCCCAGCGAAGGATCAGATCGGCGAGATCTTGAGCTGCTCGCTCGGCTTGGGAATGAACCTGAGTGCCTTCTACAGCCTCGCCGAGCACGATTCACTTCTGCGGTCCTTGGTCACGCGGTTCCGCGGGCTCCATCCGCCGCGGTTTCAGA
>JALYTS010000045.1 GCA_030854185.1 Actinomycetota bacterium
GGCCGGTCATCACTCCCCCAGACGACGGCTGGGAAGACACCCAAATCTGGGACCACACACCACCCGACCCCGAGCCGGAACCGCCGCCCGAACCCAACCCTGGCGATAGCGCGCCCCCTTTCTGACCCCCCAGCACCGGGGCCGGCAGCCGTGATCTCGGTAGACAAGCCGTGGGGGAGGACCAGACGAGGTCGCCGAGCGGCCGTCCGGTGTCGCGCGTCGCCCAGTTCGACACCATGGTTGTCCGCCGCGAACGGGGAAGCTGTCACGTCGAACTCGGCGACAACAGAGCACCGAACATGAGCCACGGCCTAGTCGACGCGGATCACGAAAGCGGCGACCTGTTGCACGTAGCGGCGGTAGCAGCTCAGGGCCACTGGTACCGCCGTTACGACCTTCTGCAGGTCTATTTCGAGGTACTCGTGCACCAGGACGTTGCGCATGCCTACCGAGGGAAGTAGATCGTCGCGCAGCTGCTTGTCGATCAGGCCGCATTCCTCGGCGAGCTCGAATGACTCCCGATAGGAGGTGGCGACGCGCTGCAGGCGGGCGCCGGCGACGTGCTCGTTGATGGTGGTGGCGACCTCGACGAGCTGGGTGAGGATGCGCTCGACGCCGTGTCGCAGCATCCGGTTGTCGGCCAGCGGCGGCTCGCCCGCTGCATCGACTTCGGCGAGATCGTCGAGGAGGCCTCGCATGACCGACAGCCTGGCCTGGACGATCGACGGGTCTAGACGCCGAGGCGTCATGGGCGACCTGCCATCAACGCGAGGTCCAGGCGCCGCATCCATTCGGTGCCCAACCGCTGCCCGCTGGCCCGCATCTGCTGCCGAGCGAATTCGCCCGATCGGTACTCGTACAGGGGCTCGCCGGGCACTAGTGCGTGCTGGCGTGCCACTGGACCGGCCCGATCAAGATCGAGCAGGTCGACGCGGTCGCTGTCGACCAGGTCCATCAGAGCGCAGATCACCGCGAGCACGTCGAGCCCGGTGCGAGCGCGCGCACCGACCGCGATATCGAGATCGCGCGCGTCGGGCTGACCACGCGACGCGCTGCCGAACATCACGACGAGTGAGAGGGCATGCAGGTCGGCCAGGTCCTCAAGGCGGCCGTCGACCGCGGCGCTACGGAGCCGGTGCGCCGCATCGAGAGGACTGATCGCCACGTCGCCGAGCATAGTTCGCCGCAGAGTGTCGCGGGCGCCGGTGAGATCAATTCGAGAGCAGCCCCTGTGCGGCATACTCAGCTATCGCGCCGAATCGCCTGCCGCTGCCAAAGGGCCTGTACTGATGGCACCCGCCGCTGCCGCAATCGACAACCCCTGGGCGATGGGCGCCGGCTCGGTCCGTTCGATCGTCTTGCTCCTGCACGGAGGCGAAGAAACCAGCACCAAGACGGCTGGCCGGTGGAGGGGTCCTTACCTGCGGATGATCCCGTTCGCCGCAGCACTGCACCGGCGGGGCCATCGGCGGGGCCTTTCGGTTCGGCTGCTGCGATACCGCTACCGCGGCTGGAACGATCCCGAGCTCCCTCCACTGGCGGATGCGAGGTGGGCGCTCGACCACCTCGGCGAGCACTACCCCGACGCCCCGGTGGCCCTGCTCGGCCACTCGATGGGTGGGCGAACGGCGCTGCGGGTCGCCGACCACCCGGCAGTGGTGGCGGTGTGTGCGCTCGCACCATGGACTCCTGAGGGCGAGCCGGTGCGCCAGGTGATTGAGCGGTCGGTGCTGATCGCCCACGGCGATCGCGACCGGGTCACTGATCCGAGGCTCTCCTACCGGTTTGCGATGCGGGCTCGCGCGGCCAGCGACCGCGTATGCCGCTTCGATGTGCTCGGCGACGGGCACGCCATGCTGCGGCGCCACCGCGATTGGACCGCGCTGGTGACCCGATTCATCGAACCGGCCCTGGGGCTATCCGACCCTGACCCCCTCATCACCGACGCGATGGCCCAGCCGGTCCCCGAGGGGCTCACCGTGCCGCTGCCAGACCGGCTCAGCTGGCCGACGTGATGTCGACGCGACGAGTCCTCAGGCACGCAACCAATCCAATGCCGAGCGCAGGTCCGCTACCAGATGAACGCGCATCTCGGGTGGTGGGGCGCTCGCGCTACCGCCTCTATTGTGCAGAGCGCTTTCCGGGGGCACGAGGGCATGCCGGAAGCCCAGCCGGGCGGCCTCGGCCAGGCGCCGGCGTAACCCGGTCACCTGCCGGACCTCGCCGGCCAACCCGACCTCTCCGATCGCCACCGTGTGCGGGGGCAGCAGCAGGTCACCGGCCGCCGACGCGACGGCGAGCGCGACGGCGAGATCAGCGGCCGGCTCCACGACCCGCATCCCGCCCACCGTCGCGGTGTACACATCGGACCCGGCCAGCCGCACCCCCCCGCGGCGCTCGAGGACCGCCAGGATCATCGCTACCCGGGATGAGTCCAGGCCGCTCACCGCCCGGCGCGGGTTGGCCAGTGCGGATTCCGCGACCAATGCCTGGACCTCGCCCAGCAATGGCCGCTTGCCTTCTACGACGACCGTCACCGCCGTCCCGGGAACCGCGCCATCGCGGTGGCTGAGAAACAGTCCCGACGGGTCGGGTAAGCCGATGATCCCGTCGTCGGTGAGCTCGAAGCAGCCGACCTCGTCGGTGGCCCCGAACCGGTTCTTGATCCCGCGAACCATCCGCAGTGTGGAGTGCCGGTCGCCGTCGAACTGCAGCACCACATCGACCAGGTGCTCCAGCACCCGGGGCCCGGCCACCGTCCCATCCTTGGTGACGTGCCCGACCAGCACCACCGGCAGCCCGCGCTGCTTGGCGGTGGCGATCAGCGCGCTGGCCACGGCGCGGACCTGCGACACCCCACCCGGGGTGCCGTCGACGCCGGCGCAGGACATGGTCTGCACCGAGTCGACGATCAACAGCCCCGGATCGACCGTGTCGAGGTGCCCGAGCACGGCAGCGAGATCGGACTCGGCGGCGAGAAACAACTCATCGTGCAACGCACCGGTGCGCTGCGCGCGTAGCCGGACCTGGCCTGCGGATTCCTCACCAGTGACGTAAAGCGGGCGCCGGCCGGCCAGCGCACAGCGGTGTGCGACCTCCAGGAGCAGGGTGGACTTACCGACACCGGGCTCGCCGGCCAGCAGCACCACCGCGCCGGGCACCAGACCGCCGCCGAGTACCCGGTCGAGCTCGCTGACCCCCGTGGCGGTGGCCTGCGCGGAGTGCAGGTCGATCTGGGAGATCGGGCGCGCCGGGCTGGACGGCGCTGTGGCCGCCAGCGCGGTCACCGGCCGCGGACCGGTCGCCGCCACGCTGCCCCACGAGTTGCACTCCGGGCAGCGGCCCACCCACTTGGCGACCTCATGCCCGCAGTCACCGCACCGGTGAGTGACGTGGCTGTTCGCGGACGATCTCGGCATGGCCGCGGACGCTATCGGCCCGCACCGACAGGGCGCCGGTAGGAGCGGATCTAGCCCGCCGCGTTCGGCGGTATCCCCACGGGCACCGGGAGCGTCACCGCGCCGGCATTGCGGAACCGGAACGTGATCGGCGTGATCAGTCCCGCGTGCAGCGGCTGGGTGGTGCTGAGCAGGATTCGCAACTTACCGACGACCAGCGGGCTGGTCGGTCCGGCCGAACCGGCGGTGCTGATGACCTTCGAGCCGCCGGGGATCTGCGTGGCGCCCAGCACCTGCACCTGGCCTGCTGGGCTGGTCACGGCGACCAGCTCGGCCGGTTGATCACCCTGGTTGACGATGGTGAGCACCACCGGCACGGTCGATCCAGCCGGGTAGGTGCCGGTCTGGCTCGGGGGGTAGGGAAGTAGCACGTTGCGCAGCGCGATGAAGTGCCCGACGTTGCCGGAGGTCCCGTCGACGGCGGAAACCGCGCTACTGGTTTGGGCCAGCTGACCCGCACCACAGCCGGCCAGCGCCAGCGCGGCGGCGCAGCAGACCACGATCCGAGCCGCGATGGTGAGGGGGACCCGCATGGTCGAAGGGTATCCGACTCCCCGCTGCGGCCCGTGTGCCACCTCGGCGCAGCCGGCCTGCTGACGGGGTCCACAGTGGAGTGACTGTGAGCTGCGGAGCACCGAGTTGCCTGGTGTGGAAGGGGATCCGGATCCCCTGACCTGCGATGACGCTCTAGGTAGCCGACCTGCCCCGCGCGCCATGATTTCCAGACGTGGTAACCTGGGTGCAGCGAAAGGGGCAGAGGACACATGGTTTTTAAGGTCGGAGAGACCGTCGTCTACCCGCATCACGGTGCCGCTCTCATCGAGGCCATTGAAACTCGAGTGATCAAAGGCGAGGAGAAGCAGTACCTCGTCCTCAAGGTCGCTCAGGGTGATCTTACCGTCCGTGTTCCCGCTGCCAACGCCGAGTTCGTCGGCGTCCGGGACGTGGTCGGCCAAGAGGGTCTCGATCGGGTTTTCGAGGTGCTGCGTGCTCCCCACACCGAGGAGCCGACGAACTGGTCGCGGCGGTATAAGGCCAATCTGGAGAAGCTCGCCTCTGGCGACGTCAACAAGGTGGCGGAAGTGGTCCGGGATCTCTGGCGTCGCGAGCGCGATCGCGGTCTATCGGCCGGCGAGAAGCGCATGCTCGCGAAGGCTCGCCAGATTCTGGTGAGCGAGCTCGCACTCGCCGAGGGCACTAACGAGGACAACGCCGAGGTGTTACTCGACGAGGTTCTCGCGGCTGCTTCCTGAGCCGCTGCCTCCCGCGTCAAGCGCTCTGACGACGTCATCGGCCAGTGCCGTCAACGATCAGTGCTGCAATCGACCAGTGCCGCGGCCCCCGGGTCGTGGCACTGGTGCCGGCGGCGGGCCAGGGCGTGCGGTTGGCGGCCGGGATGCCGAAGGCTTTTGTGCTGCTGCGCGGCCGTCCGTTGCTCTGGCACTGTGTGCAGAGCCTGCTGGCGTCCGGTTGCATCGAAGCGGTCGTCGTGGCGGTCGGTGAGCAGCACCAGGAACAGGCCCGCACCGCTGTCGCCGACGCCGGCGACCAGGTGCGGATTGTCACCGGCGGGGTGCACCGTTGCGACTCGGTGCGGGCGGCACTGCTGGCCGTGCCCGACGCCGAGGTCGTGTTGGTGCATGACGCTGCTCGCTGCCTCACCCCGATCAGCGTGATCCAAGCGGTGGTGCAAGCGGTACTTGCCGGGCAGCGGGCCGTGGTGCCAGTCCTGACCGTGGTCGACACGATCAAACAGGTGGACCCCGACGGTTGCGTCGTGGGCACTCTGGACCGGACCGCCCTGCGGGTGGTGCAGACCCCCCAGGGGTTCGCCGGCGACCTACTACGACGGGCCCACCAGCAACCGTCCGGGCCGGTCACCGACGATGCCGGGCTCGTCGAGGCACTGGGGCTACCGGTGACCACGCTGCCGGGCCACCCGGACGCCTTCAAGATCACCACACCGTTCGATCTCGTCATCGCCGAGGTGCTGGCTGCCGCGCGCGCAGCCGGTCCGGGATGAGGGTCGGGATCGGCACCGACGTGCACGCGGTGCATCCTGGTCGGGACTGCTGGATCGCCGGCCTGCACTGGCTCGGAGTGCCCGGTTGCGCCGGCCATTCCGACGGTGACGTCGCCGCGCACGCATTGTGTGACGCTGCGCTGTCGGCTGCCGGACTGGGTGACCTGGGTGCGGTGTTCGGCACCGACGAGCAGCGCTGGGCCGGGGCGCACGGCACCGAACTGCTCACCGAAGTACGCCGCAGGCTGGCGTTGGAGGGTTGGACGGTGACCAACGGCGCCGTGCAGGTGATCGGCAACGCGCCGCGGGTGGGTACTCGCCGCGACGAGGCGCAGCGGGTGTTGTCCGCCGCCTTGGGTGGTCCGATCTCGGTATCCGGCACCACCAGTGACGGCCTCGGGTTGACCGGCCGTGGTGAGGGCGTCGCTGCGGTGGCGGTCGTGATGGTGGCGCAGCCGCCCCCCGTACCATCACCCGAGTGAGCCTGCACCTTTACGACACCGCGACGCGCAGCCTGCGGGAGTTCGTCCCGCTTCGACCCCGCACGGCGTCGATCTACGTGTGTGGTGCCACCGTGCAGGGCGTCCCGCACATCGGCCACGTGCGCTCGGCGCTGAACTACGACGTGCTTCGTCGCTGGCTGGTCGCCACCGGCCACGACGTCCTTCTCGTGCGCAACGTCACCGACATCGACGACAAGATCCTCGCCAAGTCAGCCGAGGCGGGCCGGCCGTGGTGGGAGTGGGCGTACACCCACGAACGGGCCTTCGAGGACGCATACACAGCGCTCGGCTGCCTGCCGCCGTCGGCGCTGCCGCGGGCCACCGGCCACATCTCGCAGATGGTCGAGTTGATGGCGCGGCTGATCGACCGGGGGCACGCTTACGCAGCCGGTGGCGATGTCTACTTCGCGGTCGCCACGATGGCGGACTACGGCTCGCTGTCGGGACAGCGCCTCGACGAGGTCTGCCAGGGTGAACCAGCCGAGGGTGGCTCCGCGGCGTCGGCCAAGCGCGACCCGCGGGACTTCACGATGTGGAAGGGTGCCAAGCTGGGCGAGCCCGCCTGGTGGACGCCGTGGGGCCCGGGCCGGCCAGGCTGGCACCTGGAGTGCTCGGCCATGGCCACGGCCTACCTCGGCCAGGAGTTCGATATCCACGGCGGCGGGCTGGATCTGGTCTTCCCACATCACGAGAACGAATTGGCCCAGTCCCGTGGCGCCGGTGACTCCTTCGCCCGGTACTGGTTGCACAACGGCTGGGTGACGTTGTCCGGCGAGAAGATGTCCAAGTCGCTGGGCAATACGCTGTCCATCCCAGCCACCCTGCGTCGGGTCCGGGCCGTGGAGCTGCGCTATTATCTGATCGTCGCGCATTACCGGTCGGCCATCGAGTATTCGGACGGCGCACTCAATGAGGCGGCGGCGGCCTATCAGCGGATCGAGTCATTCGTGCACCGAGTTCGGGAGCGGTGCGGGGTGCCTGAGCCACGCATCTGGTGCGCCGACTTCGTCGGGGCGATGGATGACGACCTCGGCACCCCGGCTGCGCTGGCCGCGATCCACACCACCGTGCACGAGGGCAACGCGGCGCTCGACGCCGGGGACCACACGGCGGCGGTAGCGGCAGCCGGTTCGGTACGGGCGATGACCGCAGTGCTGGGCTTGGACCCGCTGGCTGACCAGTGGCGCTCGACATCGGGGTCAGACGCCACGTCGGCGGCGCTGGCCGTCTTGGTGGACCGGCTGCTCGCCGAGCGTGCCGAGGCTCGCAACCGCCGTGACTACGCGACCGCCGACGCGGCACGTGATCAGCTGCTGGCGGCCGGTATCACCGTCGAGGACACCCCCGATGGTCCGGTGTGGACGGTCAAGGGGAACTCAAGACATGGCTGGTAATTCTCAGCGCAGGGGCGCAATGCGCAAGCCTGGCACCAAGAAGGGCGCCGTTGTCGGCTCCGGCGGGCAGAAGCGCAAAAGCCTGCGTGGGCGCGGCGCCACACCGGCCGCAGAGCTGCGGCCCGGCCATCCGGCCCAGCGCCAAGGCGGCCGACGCCAGGACGCCCAACGCCAGGACGCCCAACGCCAAGAGGGCCCGCGCCAGCGGGGGGACAGCCCGGCGGCCGCGGCGCGCCGTCGCAGCGGTAGCGAACCGGGGGAGACCGTGCTCGGGCGTAACCCGGTGCTGGAATGCCTGCGCGCCGGGGTGCCGGCCACCGCGCTGCAGGTGGCCATCGGGGTGGATTTGGATGACCGCGTCAGCGAGTCCGTCCGGCTGGCTGCCGACGCCGGTCTGTCCATTCTCGAGGTGCCCAAGGCGGACCTCGATCGGCTGGCCAGGGGTGCCCTGCACCAGGGGGTGGCGCTGCAGGTGCCGCCGTATGAGTACGCCTTTCCCGAAGATGTCCTGGTGGCCGCTCAGAAGTCCGCGACGGCACCGTTGCTCGTTGCGCTGGACGGAGTGACCGACCCGCGCAACCTCGGAGCAGTGGTCCGCAGCGCCGCCGCGTTCGGGGCGCATGGACTGCTGATACCCCAGCGCCGCTCGGCGGGGATGACCGCAGTGGCCTGGCGGGCGTCCGCTGGCACGGCCGCGTATCTACCGGTAGCTCGGGCCACGAATCTGGTGCGCACGCTCAAGGACTTCGCCGTGGCCGGTTTGATGATTGTGGGGCTCGACGCCGAGGGCGCAATGCCGTTGGATTCCTTTCCGCTGGCCACCGGACCCTTAATGCTGGTCCTCGGTTCGGAGGGGCGGGGACTGTCGCGGTTGGTCCGCGAAACCTGTGACGCAGCGGTGTCGATACCCATGGTGGGGCCGGTTGAGTCGCTCAACGTGTCGGTCGCTGCCGGTGT
This sequence comes from Actinomycetota bacterium, assembly GCA_030854185.1. Taxonomy (GTDB): domain Bacteria; phylum Actinomycetota; class Actinomycetes; order Mycobacteriales; family Pseudonocardiaceae. The sequence continues at coordinate 8,336 of JALYTS010000045.1, forward strand.
CGTGCTCGCTGAAGTGGCACACCTGCGTCGCCTCGGCTGAAGCGCTCTGCGCCCCGAACGCTGGAGCGCTCTCAGCCTCCCGAACTCAACAGCAGAGCTGTTCACCCCCTGTTCACGCAGCGCTCTTGTTGAGTTCGGGAGGCGCAGCGCAGTGCGGCGTGCGTTTTCGGCATGCCGCGGACTCCGGTGTCAGATGCATTGTGTATCTTATCGCGGTCAGCGTTCGCGGCACGGCAGTTGTGCCCACGCCGCCTTCCTCCCGACAAGGAGAATCCGTACCCGTGGCTCAGAAAACCATCGTCACCCTCATCGACGACCTCACCGGTGAGGAAGCTGAGGACATTTCAACAGTCGAGTTCGCTCTCGAGGGCATCACGTACGAGATCGACCTGGCCGACGGCAACGCCGCCAAGCTTCGTGACAACCTGGCCCGTTACGTCGCCGCTGCCCGCAAGACCAGCGGTCGGCGCCCGGCCACTCGTGGCGCCGACCGTTCAGCTGGTCGCGGCGCCGGCAACGCCGGTGTTCCCCGCAGTGGCTACAACCGCGACACGCTCAGGTCGATCCGCGAGTGGGCCAAGCAGAATGGCCACAATGTCAGCGATCGCGGTCGCTTGCCGCTGACCGTGCTGCACGCCTGGGAAGCAGATCATCAGGCAGTGAAGAACGGCAAGATTCCTACGTTCTCGGGGTAGCAGCTCCCGGTACCTGAACTGGGGACTACTTCATATGTCGGATTTGCTCCCTTCGCCCGGGTCTTCGTGACGATCTAGCTTGGAGCCACCCCGGCGGGGGACTCGCGGCGGAGGGACGGCCTTGAAAAGGCGCGTCATGCGAACAGTGCTGAGCGTCTCAGCGCCCGAGGTGGGCGTGCTCGCTGCTAGTGCGGCACCGCGTTAATCCTTCGGGGGTTCGTTCTGCCATGTGGTCGGGTCGTTGTGGTAGCGGCCGCGGGCGCGGCCGAGCGGCTTGTTCGGGGGGTGCCGGTCAGGGTTCCTGTCGGCGGGAATGGGTCGTGGTAGCCATCGACGGCGGCCTGGCGGAGGGCGAATTCTCCTTGATCAGCCAGGCTGAGGTGGCGCAGCCGGCCTGGTAACTGCTTCGATGATCATGATCCGGCCACTGCGGCCGGTAGGCCTGCCACTATGCCGACGTACCGTGCCAGTGTGATCAACGGGGATGCATTGCGCCGCGTCGTCGGCGGCCTGGCCATGATTCACGCTCGACAGTGTCATCCTCTACGCGAACGGCTGGGGCTCTTCCTGGGGCGACTCCGGACGGTTCCGTATGCGGCTGCGGACCTGCGAGCAGCTCAGCGGTGTCGATCTGAAGCAGTTCGCGCTCTAGCGGATTCGGTCGGCATGCCAGCCGGCGAACCGATTCGCCGTGGCCGACGAACGATCATATGCTCGTCGGCGACGCGCGAGTAGCCCGGTGGGCGCGGTTGAGGACCTGACCTCTCTGCGCTCGCCGGGTTTCCACGTCTCTACCCGGCTGTCCGCCAAGGATCCGGACTACCTGCGGTTGCCGAACTTGCGGGCCACTGAGAATCCGATTAGCCCGCCGATGACGACCAGAATGATGATGATGAAGAGGATGGTCCGCCCGACACCCCGGAGGAAACCTCGGGCCTCGAGCTCGGCGACCAGGAGGCCGGCTTGAGTCGCGATGAGCAACATGGCTCCCGATGGTAGGACCCCGGACGCCGCCGCGCCGCATAGAATCGCCGGTGTACGTCGTACCTTCGTAAATGAACGCCGTTGTCGGTAATGGGACTCTTAAGCACCCCTGCGGCGGCTACCATGACCACGGCCACCGCCTGCGGCCGGCTCCCCTGGTGCGGAGCCATGATGTCATTGTGATGCGTCGTGCTCGCCGCGTCCCGGATGCCGGGGGGACGACCGGCGCTACCCTCCAGTCACCGGTGACCCTGAGTACCCGCTGCTCCAACTCGGCGCTGGGGATTGCTATCGGGACCGAAAGGCCCAGCGTGGCGCCGACCTCTTCGGTCTCTGCGGCGGTAACTGTGCATATCGAACAATCGGGCATGTGTGCGGCGACCGGGTACTCCTCAGCAGACTCCAGGGCGTGCAACGCCCACCCGACCGCCAGCTCGCGGTGCGGACATTCTGTGACCCGGTGCTGCTGGTCGTTCATCGGTTCACTCCCTCACCCTGCGGGCCTCGGCGACCAGGACGTCTGGCCCCAACTGATCGGACAGCAGCACGCGCAGCCGCTGCACCGCGGTGAACATGCGGGACTTCACCGTGCCCAGTGGGACACCGGTCTGAACTGCGATCTCACGCTGAGTGTGCCCACCGAAGTAGGCCAGAGCGAGCGCCTGCCGCTGTTCGGTCGGCAGGCGATGCAGCGCCGTTCGGACCTGGCCGGCCGCGACACGCGCCATCGCCGCCTGATCGGCACCAGGTGCCGGCGTTGGCGACCAGTCCTCGCCTGCCTCCGGCGCCGTTACCGTGTGTCGACGAATGGCGCTCTCCCTTCGTACCGCGTCCACCGCCTTATGGTGGGTCACCGTGAGCAGCCAGGTCGCGAAACTGCCCCGCGAGGGGTCGAACCGGGTCGAATTTCGCCACAGCGTCAGGAAGACCTCCTGCACGACGTCCTCCGCCAGTCCCTCATCGACACAGATGCGGCGGGCCAACGAGTAGCACGGCCGTCCGAAACGCTGATAAAGCTGGGACAGCGCCGCTCGGTCAGAATTCCCGATTCGTCGCGCAAGCTCGGCATCGGAAGGTCCCTCGGCCATACCGGGAGCCGGTGGTACCGGCTCGGATGCGCCCGGCGATCGGTTGGGCGGCAGGGCGCTCTCATCAGCCACCAGAGAGATCCTCACGTCATACCTACGTCGGGCCACCACCTGCCAGTTCAGGTTGGCTACCTCAGGATGATTTCCGTCAGCATCCCTAGCCTATCCAAACCATCAGCGAGGTAGCGGCCCGGTGTAGAAGTGTCGGGTCGGCGGACCGTGCCCACCCGGTGAGCACCATCACGATCCGATCCCGGATCGAACCGCCTCTCGGTGGGGCGCCGAAGAACAGCCGTGACCTCGCCCCGGTATCCGTTCCGATGGCAGCCCCGACGGGCCAGCTGTCGATGGCGGCGAGGTTAGCGACTGAACACCTGGCGGGTGAGTTCAGATCGCTGACCGCCTCGCCGCTCCGTGCGGTGGACGAGTCGTCCTAGGAACAGAAGTTCCTGAGAAAACCATGATACAAGGAGAGGTATATGAAGATTGCAAGTATTTTCTCACAAGGCTGTGGTTCCAATCACGGCGGTTACGGTGGTGGCGGTTATGGTGATTCTGAAAGCCACCACAGCCATGAAGGCTCTTACCGCAGCTACGAAGGCCGCCACAATGGCGACGGCTACGAGCGCCACGACGAGGGTGGACTCCTAGGGTTCCTTGGGGACTAGCCCACAAGTCATTGAAGGGTGGCCTTCACCCCTGTCAGGGGTGAAGGCCACCGGCTTTAACCTGGTCAGCGCAGCTCATGTGGTCGACACGTCAACGTAACGTCGCCGGTCTAGCGTGTGCGCCGTGACCCGCCGCGTGAAGATTGTCTGCACGATCGGCCCGGCTACCGCGAACCTGGAGAAGATCCGGGAGCTGGTCCGTGCCGGCATGGACGTTGCGCGCCTCAATTTCAGCCACGGCACCCATGCTGAGCACGCGCAGGTCTACTCCATGGTCAGAGCGGCCAGCGACGAGTCCGGCCGGGCCGGTGCCTGGCGCACCGGCGACGAGGTGCGAGTGACCGTCGAGGATGTCCCCGGTACCCACGACCGGGTCTCCACCACCTACGCCGGGCTCGCCAGGGATGCCCGCGAAGGCCACTTGCTGCTCGTCGACGATGGCAAGGTCGCCCTGGCGGTGCGCAAGGTCGAGGATTTACGGGTGGACCTGGTGGCGCTGTCGTTCGTGCGTTCTCCGGCCGACATCGACATGGTGCATCAGACGATGGACGAGGTGTCAGGTAGCCGGCTACCAGTGATCGCCAAGCTGGAGAAACCGGAGGCGGTGGACAATCTCGAGGCGATCGTGCTGGCCTTCGACGGAGTGATGGTGGCCCGCGGGGATCTCGGTGTCGAGCTGCCCTTGGAGAATGTGCCGCTGGTCCAGAAGCGGGCCATCCAAGTTGCCAGGGAGAACGCCAAGCCGATCATCGTGGTCACGCAGATGCTTGATTCGAAACCACCGACGCGATGGTCCGGCTTGTGGACCACGCGATGCTCTCGATCGGACGTTTCCAGCCAGGAGACCTGGTGGTGATCTTGGCGGGATCCCCCCCAGGCACCGTGGGTTCCACCAACCTCATCCGAGTGCACCGGCTCGGCGAGGAAGATCTCGGCTGACGCTACTCCATGACGGATAGCTGGCTGATTGTGATGCCCGAGACGCGGTGACCGCGGTGGACCTGGCTCTACCGGGAGCCTCGCGGGTCAACCCCCTTCGGTTGGACGGCGGACAGGGTGAGGCAAGCAATCCGGGCACCTGCCTCTCCGGCTTGACCCGGACCCGTTTCCGTCTGCATCCCCTCGTGCACCACGATCGATCCCGGTCCCCGGTCGGTGAAGACGAAAGGCACCGTGGCGCGTGACGTGCCTGAGCCGGTTGCGTCAGTGCGCACGTCCAGCCAGATCTCGTTGCTCGGGTTGGCGTATTCGGGGTTCGTCGATGGCGCTTGGGGCGTGGCGGCGGGATCGACGCGGTTCTGGTAGTGCGACCCATCCACGGCGGGGTCGGTGGCACACGCGTTGGTGTGCGCGTGCACCGCATAGCCCCGGTTCGGCAGTAGCCCGGAGACGGTCAACTGTGCGTTGGTGGTTTCGTCCGACGGGTTGAAGACGACGTTCAACCGGGAGCCGACCGGCGCCAATGCCGTGTTATACGTCATGGCGGTCGAGGTAGCGTTCGGCTCGGTGAGCGCACCGTCGCCATGGAGGGTCACCGCGGATTGCGCGGCCATGCTGAGCCCCTTGTAAGCGCAGGCCGTCGGCGTGAGAGCCACGACCGCAATGACCGTGGCGAGGGTGAGCCGTCGCATCAACCCCCGATCGGTTACCGTCGGCGTGCAAGGCGCTACGGCTGAACACACTGTGTAATACGTGTCACTCAGGTGTGGTCCCCTCATGGATGTATAGTGCCCCACCAGCATGCGCTTGGCGATAGTTCGTCGCGACGGTTGCGCTCGGCGTGGTGTCGCCGGCCAGCCGTCTGAGTTTGTCACCGTGGCTGCTCGCGGCCGCCGACACTGCTCACCAGTGTGGGAAGCTGGATACGGCCGCTGCATCGTCGTCATCATGACTGCCGGGTGCCAGCGCCTTTTCCTGAGTGTTCGGGTTATCGGCTGTTTCAGGGTTGGCGGATGTTGTGCCAACAGATTTGTCGGGCGGGCCGACGGTGGGATCAGGCGTGCGGGATTTCTTTGGCGTGGGCGCCGTCGGGAAGGGATCGACGAAGGAGTTTTCTTGGGTGCCTGGGTCGGCATCGGAATTGGGTATACCGCCGGGGGAGCCGGGCTTTTCGGTGGAATCGGGGGCGCTGGACCCCGAGCCTGAATGCCGTGTGGCCCATCCGCCTGACCGATCTGGCGTATCTGAATCAGCCGGCAGGTCTGATCCGGCCGGTGCGTTTGGCTTAGCCGGTGCGTTTGGTTTAGCCGGTGTATCGGGGTCGACAGGTGTGTCTGATTGAGCCGGTGTATCTGATTGAGTCGGCACATCTGGCTTGACCGGAGCGTTAGCAGGATCCGGGTTTACTGCCTTTGCCGGTTTGTGCACGGCCTGCGGAGCTTGGTCGGCGGGCTGCTGCCGGTGTATGGGAGGGGCCGCTGGCGCTCGTCGTTGCTGGTGTGGCTGCGGAGAGAGCTGCTTCTGAGGTACCAAGATCACGTGTGGCGCCGAGATTACCGGGGCGGCCCGAATTACTTGCGGGGCCGCTACTTGCTGCTGCGCCGGTACTCGCTGCGGCGCCGCTACTCGTGCAGCCGGGACCGATTGTGGAGCCGGGACCGATTGTGGAGCCGGGGGAGATTGGGGTGCGGGGGCCGATTGGGGTGCGGGGATCACCTGGGGCGCTGGAATCTGCTGGGGCGCCGGGACGGCCACCTTGTTGGCGGAATCCCCCGTCGTCACACTCTGCGCAGCGCTGCCGGCGGGAGCCTTCTCAAGAGAGATCTGCCCACGGTTGAAGATCTGGTGCTGTTGCCGCACCACCAGGAGACTCAGCGCGCCGACAGCCACCATGGCCGCCACCAGTAAGACCAGTAAGATTCTATTCGAGCGCACCCAGCGAACGTTCATCGAAGGCCCCCATTCGGCTCGACTCCTCCCCAGGAATCGGACCAGAGTTACCTCTAGCGAGATGGCGGAGATCGACGCTGCGCTATACGCGGACTGACCCCTCTCAGTAGCACCGGCCCCGACCGTCTGCCAGAGTAGGTCGCCGTTCAGCGGGGGGTCAATAGCCCGCAAGCACGGACCGGCCAGGCGGACGCCGCGCACGGGATCCGCTCGAGTGCTATCATAACGGTGTTACAGAACTGCTGGGCCGGCTGAAAGGCCAACGACATGGGTAACGACTACCTCGCGGGCAACTACGCACCGGTGCAGCGAGAACAGACGATCACCCAGTTGGCCGTCACCGGAACCATCCCGGCGTATCTCGACGGCCGCTACCTCCGCATCGGGCCGAACCCGATCGCCGAGGTCGATCCGGCGATCTACCACTGGTTCGCCGGCGACGGCATGGTCCACGGGGTGCGTTTACGAGACGGTCAGGCGCAGTGGTACCGCAATCGCTGGATCCGCACGGCCGCCATGGCACGGGCGCTGGGTGAGCCCGCCCGTGACCGGGCCCCCATCCGCACCGGGCTGGAACTGTTGGGCGCCAATACCAACATCGTCAGCCACGCCGGCCGCACGCTGGCGTTGATCGAAGGCGGAATCACCAACTCCGAACTGACTGACCACCTGGAGACAGTCGGCCCCTGCGACTTCGACGGCACCCTGCGCGGCGGCTACACCGCTCACCCCAAGCGGGACCCGGACACCGGGGAACTGCACGCGGTGTCCTACTCGTGGGGCCGCGGCAACCGGGTGCAGTACTCGGTCATCGGCGTCGACGGACGAGCGCGCCGCACGGTGGACGTCGAGGTCACCGGCAGCCCGATGATGCACGACTTCTCGCTGACCGAAAACCACGTCGTGTTCTACGACCTCCCGGTCACCTTCGACCCGCGGCAGGCTGTCGCCGTGTCCGTACCGGCCGCCCTGCGTGCACCGGCCCGGTTGGTGCTCGCCGCGCTCATCGGCCGGGTGCGGGTACCCGAACCGATCATCGCGATGGCCGGGAAGGGAATGCGCGGAAACACGAACCTGCCCTACCGGTGGGATCCCGGCTATCCGGCCCGGGTGGGCGTCATGCCGCGCACCGGTGGCGCCGCCGACGTCCGCTGGTTCGACGTCGAGCCCTGCTACGTCTTTCACCCGCTCAACGCCTACGACGATGGCGACTCGATCGTCCTGGACGTCGTGCGGTACCCGAAGATGTTCGACACGCAGTTGCACGGGCCCAACGAGGGCTCCACCACCCTGGATCGCTGGATCGTCGATCTCGCTGATGGCAAGGTGCGCGAGACCCGCCTCGACGATCATGGGCAGGAGTTCCCCCGCATCGACGACCGGCTCGTAGGTCGACCGCACCGTTACGGGTATTCGATCCAGACGTCCGGCCCCCAGATCTCCAGCCACGGGGGCAACGCTGGATGCTCGGTGTTCAAGCACGATCTTCGCCGCGGCCACACCACCGCCCGGAGTCTCGGCGCACACCAGTTCGTCGGCGAGTTCGTCTTCGTGCCCAGCGCACCGCAGGCGCCCGAGGATGACGGGGTGCTCATGGGGTTCGTCTACGACGCCGACACCGATCGCAGCGACCTGACCATCCTCGACGCGGGGACCCTGGAGACGATCGCTGCGGTCCACCTGCCAGCCCGCGTCCCGTTCGGGTTCCATGGCAACTGGCTGCCGAACCCGACGTAAGTGACTTACGAGCTCCCGAACGAGAAGTGCCGGTCCGCGGCGGCAGAGCTGAGTGTGACGGTCAGCGGCAGGGTGAATGACTGGCCCTTGCACTTGCTGTCCGAGCTGGCAGCCATCGTCACGGAGACCTCGTAGGTATAGAGGCCGCCCGCCCTGATGAAGCCCACCGGACTGTCGACTGCAGCGCTGGTCAGGTTACCGGCGGGGCAGCCGCCGGCGGTCGCATTCGAGCTCCCTGCGCTGATGGAGGTGACCCGGACGCCGTAGTCCTCGGGGTTCTTGACGTAGACGGGGAACGTCGCGGTAGCGCCGGGGGCCAGCGGTCGGACTTGATCGTCGGGGACCACGGTGAGATCGGCAGAGGTGGTTCCACCGGTCCCTCCGCCGCCGGCGGTGCCGATGAGGAAGCCCACGCCGACCAGCGCGAGGGCGATGAGCAGCGCGAGCCCGTCGTAGACGGTCAGGTTACGGACGGTGGTACTCAAGCCGTTCGCCACTGCAGACTCCCTCCGGGCCCAGTTACTCAGAGCCCAACAACGCTAAGCGCACAGTCACCGCACCGTAGCTGCCATTTCTACCTGATTTCCGGCTGGGTTGTCGACTGACAGTGCCGAAACGGCTGCGCTGCGTTGCGTCCGGACAGGTTAATGCGGTTGCGCCGGTGCGTCGCAGCCGGGGTGTCCTGGACCGACTCAGAGAGCTTTGAGCTCCTCGATCACCCCTGCGACAGAGGATTTCGCGTCGCCGAAGAGCATCGCGGTGCCGGGGGAGTAGTACAGCTCGTTGTCGATACCGGCGAACCCGGTGTTCATCGAGCGTTTGAGCACGATGACCGATTTGCTCTCATCGACGTTGAGGATCGGCATGCCGTAGATCGGCGAGCCCGGGTCGTTGCGGGCGGCCGGGTTGGTGACGTCGTTGGCGCCGATCACCAGGGCGACATCGGTGCGATTGAACTCGCCGTTGATCTCGTCCATCTCTTTGAGCTGCTCGTAAGGCACATCTGCCTCGGCGAGCAGGACGTTCATGTGTCCGGGCATCCGGCCGGCCACCGGGTGGATGGCGTATTTGACCTCGACGCCCTTGTCCTCCAGCAGCTTGGCCATGTCCCGCACCACGTGCTGGGCCTGGGCCACCGCCATGCCGTAACCGGGCACCACGACGACCTGGTTGGCGTAGCTCATCTGGATTGCGGCATCGGCTGCGCTGGTCTCCCGGTAGGTCTTGTCCCCGATCTCGCGGCCGATGGCGACACCGCCCCCGCCGAACCCGCCGGCGACGATCGCCGGGATGGACCGGTTCATCGCCTTGGCCATCAGGTTGGTGAGGATCGAACCCGAGGCGCCGACGATCATGCCGGCGACGATCATCGCGGTGTTGTTCAGCGCCAACCCGGCGGCCGCGGCGGACAGCCCGGTCGCCGCGTTGAGCAGTGAGATCACCACCGGCATGTCGGCGCCGCCGATCGGCAGCACCACCAGCAGCCCCAACGCCGCGGCGAACACCAGGGTCCCGATGATCAGTACCTCGGCATCGCTGCCGAAGCCGATCGCGAAGGCGCAGGCCAGCGTGGCCAGTAGAGCCAGCGCATTGACCAGCTGCTGGGGTTTGCCCAGGCTGATCGGCTGGCCGGGGAGGATTTCCTGCAGCTTGCCGTAGGCCACCAGGGACCCCCAGAACGACACCGAGCCGACGATCGCGCCGAACAGCGAGGCGACCATCACGTAGCTGGGCTCGCCGACGAACCCTGCGGTGCTGTTGAACTCCACCCAGGCGATCAGCGCCACCGCGCCGCCGCCGACGCCGTTGAACAGCGCCACCATCTGCGGCATCTGGGTCATCTTCACCTGTTTTGCCGCCGGCACGCCGAGCACGGTGCCCAAGGCAACGCCCAGCACGATCAGGGCCCAGTTGCTGACCCCGGGGATGAGCAGGGTCGCCAGCACCGCGATGCCCATTCCGACCGCCGCGATGAGGTTGCCGCGCACCGCGGTGCGCGGGCCGGTCAGGCCCATCAAGCCGTAGATGAACAGCGCGAAGGCGACGATATACAGGGCTACGACCACAGTCGTCATCGCTGCTGCGCGCCCTTCTGGGAGGTGGCCCTGGCAGGTTGCTTGCCCTTGAACATACCCAGCATCCGGTCGGTGACCAGGAACCCGCCGACCACGTTGATAGTGCCGAACGCGATGGCGACCACCAGCAGCAGCTTGTCGAAGATCGTGAGGTCATGGCCGATAGCGTTGCCGAGCACCACGATGCCGCCGAGTAGCACGATGCCGTGGATGGCGTTCGTGCCGGACATCAACGGCGTGTGCAGGGTATTGGGCACCTTGGAGATCACAGCGAAACCGACGAATCCGGCCAGCACCAGGATCGCCAGGTTGGCGAGCAGCATCAGCGGTTGTCCCCTTCCGGCTTGCCGGCGGGGCCGGCAATCGGGCTTTGCGTGATGCAGGAGCGGACCAGCACCTCGTCATCGGAGTCCGGGGTCAACCGGCCCTCCTTGTCCACCATCAGCTCCAGCAGTGACTGCACGTTGCGGGCGTACAGCTCGCTCGCGTGCTCAGGCATCGTCGCCGGCAGGTTCAACGGAGAGGCGATCGTCACATCTTCGCGGACCACGACCTCACCTGGCTCGGTGAGCTCACAGTTGCCTCCGGTCTCCCCGGCCAGATCGACGATCACGCTACCCGGCCGCATCCCTTTCACCGCCTCGGCGGTGACCAGGATGGGCGCCTTGCGTCCAGGTACCAGCGCGGTGGTGATCACGACGTCGAAACCACTTGTCGCCTCGGTCAGCCGCTGCTTCTGGTCGGCTCGCTCGCCCTCGGTCAGCTCGCGCGCATAGCCGCCCTCACCGGCCGCTTCGATGCCCAGATCGAGCCACTTGGCGCCCAGTGAGCGAACCTGATCGGCGACCTCGGGCCGGACGTCGTAGCCGGTGGTCCGGGCCCCCAGGCGCTTGGCTGTGGCCAGTGCTTGCAACCCGGCGACCCCGACGCCGAGGATCAGTGCACTCGCCGGTTTCACGGTGCCCGCGGCCGTGGTGAGCATCGGGAAGAACCGGGTCGACAGCTCCGCGGCCAGCAGCACCGCTTTGTAGCCGGCCACGTTGGCCTGCGAGGACAGTGCGTCCATCGACTGCGCGCGGGAGATCCGGGGAATCGATTCCATCGCGAAGCCGGTCACGCCCGCGTTGCGGAGCTTGGTGGCGATCTCCGGGTCGGACCGCGGGGCCAGGAACCCGATCAGCACCGCCCCGCTCCGAAGCCGTCCGATCTCCTCGTCGGTCGGCGGCGCCACCTTCACGACGACGTCGGCGTCCCACGGGTCGCCGATGGTGGCGCCGGCCTCGACGAACAACTCGTCGGGCATCAGCGCGCCTACGCCGGCGCCGGACTCCACGACGACCTGCAATCCCCGAGCGGCCAGCTTCTCAACCATCTTGGGCACCAGCGCGACCCGGCGCTCCCCGTCTCGCGATTCCCGAGGGACGCCTACCCGGGTGCCTTGATGGTCCTGCGATGAAGTCACCCGCAGAGCATCGAACATGATCGCCCTCCCGTCCAGTGCCGGGCGCAAACGTGGCCGCTCACACGCGGTCGCGAAGCGCGTTCCGCTCCTCGCGAACCGCGTTCTGGATGCAGAACGCGGTAAACAGCACCCAGGCGACCGGGGCCATACACCGGAAGTTGCCACCCATGGCACACCCGCAGCAGATCCATTCCTCCATTTCTGGGACTGATGAGACTCGTGGGGCGGGATGGCTTACGAGGAGCGATCCGATCGACCCCAGGAATGGGTCGGGTACTTCAGGTGCCGTATGGATGGGCCGCCCTGGCGTGTCGAAGGGTGTGCGCCCACCAGGCCAGTTGGTCCAGGAGCTGGCCGGCTGCGGTGTTGACTGCGGCGGGTTCGCGGGGTGCGCCGTGCTCGTCGAACTGTGCGTGTGCCCCATGCAAGCTCACCGTCTCCCGGATGGTCACGGTGTGGAGTTCGGCGAACACGATCCGGAGTTGCTCGACTGCACGAAGGCCGCCGGACAGGCCGCCGTAGCAGACGAAGCCGACCGGCTTGGCCCGCCACTCCCGGCCTACCGAGTCGATCGCGGTCTTCAGTGGACCTGGGACCGACGAACCAGTCGGCCACGACCGGCCCGAATCGGCCTTCCCGGACACTGCCGACGATCACCGCCAGCGCAAACGCGGTTGGTGTGGAGTCCATGACCGCGAAGCTATTACCTCAACTAATATTGAGGTCAACCGCCGACGTGGATGCCGGGGCGCCGCGCCGGGTCCTTTTCGACCTCGCGCAGGATCTCGCGGACGACGGGGGCGGTATCCCCCCGGCCGAGGATGAGGTAGCGCAGCAGGAGCCCGATCGGGTTGCCCTCGGCCCATTCGAAGTGGCAGTGCGGGCGGACGCCGGTGACGTCGCGCAGCGCGAGCAGGATCGCGGCGATCGCGTTCGGGGCAGCGGGGCTCTGAGCTCGCAGGATGCGGTACCCGTCGACGTCGACGCCGTGGACGGACAGCACGTCGCTGAAGTCCGACGGGTCAATCACGTCGATCTCCAGGAACAGCACGTCCGCGGCGCCCGGCACCGGGTTCATGCCGCGCTGCGAGGCCTCCTTATCGGTGTACTCGGCGCGGTCCCCGGTTTGGCGCTGGTTGGCGACCAGATGCAGCCTGCCGTCGAAGGCCAGCGAGTCGGTGATGAACCTGCGGGCGGCCTCGTCGAACTCGATCCGGTCGGCCCGCAGCTCGGTGGACCGGGACACCCGGGAGACCAGCGAGATCGCGACGATCCCGGCGATGAACACCGCGGAGATCGCGATGCCGTCGGGCTTCTCGATCACGTTGGCGCCCAGGGCGTAGAGCAGCACAACCGTCAGGATCGCGAAGGCCACCGTCGCGCGGCGTTGGCGGCGCCGGGCCGCAGAGATCGTCACGGCGACCGCACCGGAGACCATCATCGCCAGGATGCCGGTGGCGTAGGCGCCGGCCTGCGCGTCGACGTTGGCGCCGAAGACGACGGTGATGGCGATGCTGACCGCGGTGTAGACCAGCACGACCGGGCGCACGGCTCGGCCCCAGTCCGGTGCCATGCCGTAGCCGGGCAGGTAGCGCGGCACGATGTTGATCAGTCCGGCCATCGCGGAAGCCCCGGCGAACCACAGGATCGCGATGGTGCTGACGTCGTAGAGAGTCCCGAAGCCGTTGCCGAGCAGCTCGTGTGCCAGGTAAGCGAGTGCGCGGCCGTTCGCCTGACCGCCGACCCTGAACTTCTCGGCGGGAATCAGCACCGTCGTGACGAAGCTGGTGGCGACCAGGTACCCGCTCATGATCAGTGCGGCGACCGTCAGGAGCTTGCGGGTGTTGCGGACCCGCGAGGCCAGGCGTTGCTGAGCGGTCTCGCCGTCAGCGGCTACCAGCGGCATCATGCTGACGCCGGTCTCGAAACCCGACAGCCCCAGTACCAGTAGCGGGAACGCGAGTACGGCCGGGCCCAGGACGCCGCCCCTGGAGGTCAAAGCGTTGGTCCAGCCGGTCAACGCGCCGGGCGTGGTGATTACGCTGTACAGGCCTGCGGCCACCACCACCGCGTTGAGCAGCAGGAACACCGCGACCAGCGGGATCGCCACGACGACCGCCTCGCGGAACCCGAGCAGGAACACCCCACCCAAGATCAGCAGCAGCACGATGGTGATCGCGACGGCCTGACCCGCAAGGAAGCCCGGCCGGTACGGGTTCTCCAGCAGGTGCACCGTGGCGTCCGCCGAGGACAGCGTGATCGTGATGATCCACGACGTGGCGACGAACCCCAGCAGGACCAGCACGAAAACCTTGCCCTTCCAGAAGGGCAGCAAGTTCTCCAGCATCGCGATCGAGCCCTGGCCGTGCGGGCTCTCCCGGGCGACCCGCCGGTACATCGGCAGCATGCCCAACAGCGTCAGCACCACGATCAGCAGCGTCGCCAGCGGCGATACCGCGCCCGCGGCCAGAGCCGCGATCCCGGGCAGGTAGGACAGGGTGGAGAAGTAGTCCACCCCGGTCAGGCACATCACCTTCCACCACGCCTGCGGCGGGGCGTGTCCCTCCGCGGACTCCAGGCCCACCGGCTGCACCTGGTCGGCCAACAACCACCGGGCCAGACCGCGCGACGGAACCCTCGGCCGCACCGGGCTGTCGACGCTCGCGGGTATCACGAGCTCGGATGCGGTGCTCATCGGCCACTCCTGTCAGAATCCGGCCACTGCGGGACTTGCCCACAGCATGCCGCTAGGACACCGGAGAGGCAGCTCGTCGCGCGGCCCAAGCCCTCGTGATCACACCCTCAACTATCGTTCTGGGTCACAGGGATGGAGGTGGGTCATCGCGGACGCAAGGTGGGATCAGGCCGAGCTCACCGTTGGTCTGATCAACAGCCGGCGCACCTCGGGTAACCAACGCCGCTACAAACGAGACGTGCTCAGGCGGGTGGCGCTGATCCGCATTGCCCAGCGAGTAGGGATCCCGCTGGCCGACGTGGCTGCCGTGCTCGCGCTGCTACCGGATGGCCGCACTCCCAACCGCCACGACTGGCAACGAATATCCCAACGCTGGCAGGCCGAGCTCGATCAGCGGATTCACCACCTCCAGCAGCTCCGCGACGACTTCACCGACTGCGTGGGATGCGGCTGCCTGTCCATCGACCGCTGCCGGCTGGCCAACCCCTACGACCAGCTGGCCAAGCACGGTGCGGGCCCCCGCCGGCTGCTCGAGCCCGGTGATCCACCGACTTGACGCATGGTGGCAACCGGACACGTGCTGGCGTTGGCCACCGGATATGGGCAGGGGTGGCGGCAGCCCGACTAGCGGATTCCACCGATCGCGCGGGTGGTAACCCCCTCGCGGTGTTTCACGCATCGGCGTGGGCGGAGCCGTCGAGGTCGTCCTCCTCGTTGAGTTCCGTCACGGGTAGTTCCCGGTGCTCGTGACGCTCTCGGACCTCGACGTGGGCCTCGACTGGGGTCCGATCGAGCACCGCTTCGATCATGGCAGCGAGGAACTGGTCGGCCTGCAGGTCTGGTGGCGTCACATCGTTTCGGATGGTCACGCCATCGAACTCCGGGTCGGCGGCAGCGACGCCGTTACCCCACTCGGCGACCACCATGCACGTCGTGTCATAGACGTCCATCTCGGCGCGCAGCTTGCGGAGCATGTCAATCGCCGACTCGAACCGGGCAGGCTTATCGAGGATCGTCGAGCGAAACACGAACAGGAACCCGATCGCGGCGAGCGGAAACCGGGCGCGCAGGTTCTTCGCGTCGCCGTAGGATTCCTCGAAGCGATTTTTCAGGTTGTTACCGAACGACGAGACCATTGATTTCGTGGACACCATCAGCTCAGGGCCACGTGACCACTGCGCAATCACCACGTCGACCTGTTTGGCGTAGGCCCTGCCGAGCACTCTGGCGTCACGCGGCGCCACCGCCGCGTTGCGCACCAAGTGGGCCTCAACTTCATCGCGCAGTTTCCTGGGCAAGCCTCGAACGAATAAGCCGACTTCGCGCGGCAGCACGCGAGGTTTGGTCAGCCGCGGCCAGACCTCGTCGGCGGGGAAGCCGGCCCGGCGCAGCTCGGTAGCAACCCACGCGTCGATGGCGTTGGCGAAGCGGCCGGACTCCGAGCCGCTGCCGGCTTCGATCGGGATCGCCAGCAGCGTCCGGAGTAACTCGTAGTCCGGTTCATAGCGACGGCCCGCCGGCGTGATCTGCCACGGATTGCCGGTGCCGGCGCGGCCACGAACGGCGTCTTCGAAGCTGTCGAAGACATCATCCTTCGCCACGCGCAGCGCCCCTCACGTGCTCCAACGGCCTGGGTGCCGATCGGCTCAGCCGGCGCGAGCGCAGCGCGTCGGCAGCCGCGCGAAGCTGACTGACCTGGGAGGGCTCCAAGCTCAGGACGTCACGCAGGAGGGCGTTGTCCACTTGCGTGACCACCTCATTCCAGCGACCTGCCACCAGCCATTCGTCAAGTGTCTTGCTCACGGGCTTCAGGCGCTCCCAGGCAGTGTGCAGGTCAGCCGGGTTCGGCACCGGCAGCATGGCTGCTTCGCGTGGCTCCATCTTCAGGATGCCGCCACCGTAGGAACGGCCGAATACTTCGGCACCGAGCAACGAGACGCTGTTCAGGGACACCAGCGGCAAGGCCGACCGGGCGATTAGGGGTGCGTCTGGCAGTAGCCGAACTCCGTGCATCGAATTGACGAAGGTGACCTCGGCTGTGTTGGCGATCAGCCGGGGATAACGATGACTCATGTAGGTGAAGAAGAGGTCCGGCGGCGACACTGCGGGTGGCCGCCACCAGGGAGAGCGGATGGTGCACTTGTAGGCCTCGTGCACTGCCTGCTCCCGCCCCCGGGCGATGTATGTCGCCAGCGCCTTCGATCGATCATTTGACGCAGGATGGAGCAGCCACACCCGCTCACCGCGATCGCGCAGCTCAGCCCAACGCTGCGGGGAGAAGGCCAGGCTCCGCAGGTGTTTCGTCCCCGGCGGGCAGACCTTGATCACGTGGCGGCCCTCGACGAGCCGGTACTGCGAGCGCGTCTGCTCCGACATCGTGAAGTAGTTGTTCGCGCCCGTCACCGTGCCCAGCTCGGGCTTACCGTAACTGGACAGCGGCGTGAAGTGCTCGGTGCTGACCATCTTGAACAGGCGTCGTTGCCGGTTCGGCAGGAGCAGGTCGGTCCACTTGCCGCTGTCGGCCGGTGTGACGCTCAAGTTGGTCATCGGTTTGATGGCGACGAGATCAGCGGCATCGTGCAGGCAGTAGAGTGAGAACGCGTCGCAGCCACCGCTGCCGGCTGCCAGTACCAGGACCACTCTTTCGGTCGCGTCCGGGAACTGCAACTGCTCGAAGAGCACCAGATGCACCTGCTCGAAACGCCGCCGCAGCCATGCGCGGATCGGTTCGGCATACCCCACCGTCAGCAGCTCGGCGGGCAGCACCATCGCCAGCCGTCCGTCCGGTTTGAGGAAGCCACACGCGTGGACGAGCAGCGCCGCCCAGGATGAGGCCAGACCGGACAGCCGGACATGCTGACGCAGGGCGGCCTCCCTGGACTTCGCTCGCGCTTCCCCGATATGGCGCTGGTATCGGACGAACGGCGGGTTACCGATCACCGCGTCCATGGCGGGCAGCGGTGCGCCCAGCTGGTCGGGGGTGGCGACGTCGAAAAAGTCGGCAGCCAGCAGGTGTGCGTCGAGGCCTTCGGACTCCAGGACGGTGCTGGCCCAGTCCAGCGAGGTCTCATGTAGATCTACGCCGAAGAGGTGGTCGTCGAGGTTGCCGCTGTCCCGGCCGAGGGTGCGCAACCGTCGACCCGCCGACAGCAGGAAGGCCGCTTCGCCACAGGTCGGATCCAGTATCCGGGCGTCCCGGTCACCGCCGACCGCCCAGTCGGCCAGGTAGTCGGCGATTTCCGGGGGGGTGAAGAAGGCACCGCGCTCCTTGCGGAGGGCGGGACTGTCCCCGGATCGGATCACGGCCAGATCCTATGGTGAGGGTCCGACATAACCAGCGCGGCGTGCGGACGCGAGGGCGGCCGCGACGTAGGCGTACGCCCCGAGCAGTGCCACGGCGCACAGCGCGAGGGCCGCCACCGCGGCCGGGTGGAGCTGGTCCAGGGGGAGCTGCCGGAAAGCCTGGGTCAGCAGGAGCGTCATGGCGAGCGCCACGCTGGCGACGGCCAGCGCGATCACTCCCAGCTACCGGATCCGGGGCATCGCCGTGCGGGTCAGGAGCACGGCGGGAACGGCGAGCAGGACCAGGCCGTGGATCCCGATGATGTGCGGTAGCACGAGATCTCCGCCGCGTGTGGCGGGCCGCAGCAAGGCGTATTGCGGACCCACCGTCGCGGCGTCCGGACCCAGGTAGGCGGAGGTTTGCCGAGCGAATCCGGCGCCGACGCCCAGCCGGACGCTGGCGGCGTCTCGGGACCGAAGCGCTGCGATGAGTAGCACGAGGACGCCGATGAGAAAGATCCCGGCCGTGCCGCCCGCCCCGCCGCGCATCAGCGCCGCATCCAGCGGAGTGCTGAAGTTGTAGTGGCTGGGCACCCCGCGCCAGGCCTGGAACCCGATGATCGCGGTCTCACCGACGGTGAACAGGAGCACGGCTGCGCCGATGACGTGGCGTTGCCACGCACGGGTGCGAAGTCTGGGCAGGATGAGGGCGACCGACCACGCGATCAGCCAGCCTGTCTCGGCAAAGGCCGCAGGCTTGCGCAGCGATACCGGGCCGGACACCGGACCGCCGGTGATTACCAAGGCTGCGATGTGGACGACCATGGTGACCAGCAGAACCGTGCCGGTCACCCACAACGCCCTCGGCCACCCCGTTGACGTGGTCGAGGCCGGCCGGATGCGGCGACCCGCCACCCCGCCGATCGGTTTGCGCCTGGCGAGCACCGCGAAGGCCGTCAGCCGCGCCTTCGACGACGCGTTGGCTGCCGCCGGGGGTTCACTGCCCAGCTGGCTGGTCCTGATCTCGCTGAAGACCCAGCACCTGGCCACTCAGCGCGCGCTGGCGGCTGCGGTCGGCATTCAGGATGCGACGCTGACGCATCACCTCAACGCGATGGAGGCTGAAGGTCTGGTGACCCGCCGGCGGGATCCCACCAACCGCCGCGTGCACCTCGTCGAGCTCACCGAGCACGGCGAAACCGCCTTCCACCGCATGCGCACTGCGGCCGTCACCTTTGACAAGCGGCTACGCACCGGCCTGCGCGACGACAGACTGCCGTAGAGGCGCTGGGCGGGCGGTCGGCGGGCGCGAGGGTTACCGTCGGCTCATGGCGCGAGCGGTGCACAGCCGCCGGACCGCCACCATGGCTGCACTGGCGGCGGAGCTCGGCGTGTCTCGTACGACGGTGTCCAATGCCTACAACCGGCCCGATCAGCTGTCGCCTGAGTTGCGTGAACGTGTCCTCGAGGCGGCGCGGCGGCTGGGTTACCCGGGGCCGGATCCGGTGGCCCGGTCGCTGCGTACCCGCCAGGCCGGGGCGGTGGGCCTGCTGCTCACCGAGGCGTTGGCCTACGCCTTCCGGGATCCCGCCGCGATCAGGTTCCTCGAGGGATTGGCGATGGCCTGCGGGGATGCCGGCCGGGGGCTGCTGCTGGTGCCGGCGAGCCCGGACGCCGACGACCGCAAGCCGGCCGCGACCGTGCACCGGGCAGCGGTGGACGGCTTCGTCGTGTACTCGGTACCTGATGACGACCCCAGCCTGGCCGCGGTGTTGCAGCGGCCGCTGCCGGTGGTGGTCTGTGACCAGCCGCACATCGAGGGTGTCGATCATGTCGGGATCGACGATCGGGCGGCGATGCGGAGCCTCGGCGCCTACCTGATCGGGCTGGGTCACCACCGGATCGGCGTGGTGTGCATGCGGCTGGGGCACGACCGCCATGACGGCTTCGCCGACGTGCACCGGCAGCGGACCGCGCGCTTCCATGTGCAGCGGGCGCGCCTGGCCGGGCTGTCCGACGCGTTCGGGGCGGCGCTGCTGGACTGGACTGCCGTCCCGGTGGCGGAGCGGTTGGACCACACCATCCGCTCGGGCGCCTCGGCGACCAGCGAGCTGCTGGACAGCGACTCGAAGTTGACCGCGGTCGTGTGTACCTCCGACATTCTCGCGCTCGGGGCGCTGCGTGAGATCCGCCGGCGGGGGCTACGGATACCGGAGGATCTCACCGTCACGGGTTTCGACGGGGTGCTCGAGGCCGAGCGGGCCGGGTTGACCACGGTGTCGCAGCCGGTGCTGGAGAAGGGCCGGGCGGCCGGGCGGCTACTGCTGGACCGCTCCCAGCCCACCGGCCGCATCATCATGCTTCCCACTGAGCTGCTCGTGCGCGGGACTAGTGGGCCTGCGGCCCACCCGTGAGTGCCAATGCGAGCCAGGACTCGCATTGGCACTCACGGGTTATCCACAGCACCGAGGGCGGCCAGGAAACCTTTCGCCCAGCGCTGCACGTCGTGGGTCATCACCTGCCGGCGCAGTGCTCGCATCCGCCTGCGTCCCTCGTCGGGCTCGACGGTGATGGCCGCCTCGATGGCGCTCTTGATGCCGTCGAGGTCATGCGGATTGACCAAGAATGCGCTGGTCAGCTCGGCCGCCGCGCCGGCGAACTCGGACAGCACCAGCGTTCCGGTCAGCTCATGCCGGCAGGCGACGTACTCCTTGGCCACCAGGTTCATGCCGTCGCGCACCGGGGTGACGAGCATGACGTCGGCAGCCACGAAGAATGCGGTCAGCTCGTCGCGCGGGATTGTCTGGTGCAGGTAGTGCACCGCAGGGTGACCCACCCGGCCGAATTCACCGTTGATCCAGCTCACGGCCTGCTCGATGTCGTTGCGCATGCGCTGGTAGTGCTCCACCCGGTCGCGTGAGGGGGTGGCCAGCTGCACCATGACGACGTCGTCGGCCGAGATCCGGCCCTCGGCGTACAACTCCCCCAGCGCGCGCAGCCGTACGTCGATGCCCTTGGTGTAGTCCAGCCGGTCCACCCCGAGCACGATCGTCGCCGGGTTGCCCAGTTCCTCGCGGATCGCCACGGCGCGCCGGCGGATCGGCCGGCTGCGGGACAGCTTGTCCATCGCGGCGGAGTCGATGGAGATCGGGAACGCTCCGACCCGCACGGTCCGGTCCCCGACGACGACCTGGCCGGGCCTGGTGCCCATACCCACCGAGCTCTTGGTCGCCGACATCCCGGCCAGCCGGCGCGCCAGGAACAGGAAGTTCTCTGCGCCTCCGGGCAGCTGGAACCCGACCAGGTCAGCGCCGAGCAGGCCGCGGATCAGCTCGGTGCGCCAGGGCAGCTGGATGAACAGCTCCACCGGCGGGAACGGGATGTGCAGGAAGAACCCGATCCGCAGGTCCGGCCGCATTTCCCGGAGCATCCGGGGCACCAGCTGCAGCTGGTAGTCCTGTACCCATACCGTGGCTCCGTCGCCTGCGATCTTGGCGGTGGCGGCGGCGAATCGCTCGTTAACCTCCAGGTAGGTGTTCCACCAGTGCCGATGGAACGCCGGGGGAGCTACCGCGTCGTGGTAGAGCGGCCACAGGGTGGTGTTGGAGAAGCCCTCGTAGTAGTCGGTGAGCTCCGCTCGAGACAGCGTCACCGGGTGCATGGTGAGGTCCTGATCGACGATCGGCTCCACCTCGACGTCGGGCACGCCGGGCCAGCCGACCCACGCCGCCCGGCGGGACCGCAGGAGCGGATCCAGCGCGGTGACCAGGCCGCCAGGGCTGGATTTCCACCGCTGCGTGCCGTCGGGCAGCCGTTCCAGATCCACCGGCAGACGGTTGGCCACCACCACGAAGTCCGCTGCGACGGTCGCGGTGATCGTGGTGTCGGTCACCGGTTAGCCTCCTTGTCGCACACCGGGTGCGCCTACCATCATCTTCGCACCCGCCGGCGTAGCTCAACTGGCAGAGCAACCGCCTTGTAAGCGGTAGGTTCGGGGTTCGAGTCCCCGCGTCGGCTCCAGTTTCACCAGGTAAAATACATCTTTGTGTTGATCATGAGCGGGTTCGCGTGACACGATTATCGAGTTAGCGACGCGATCAAACAGGTCTATCGCGGATATTTCGGGGCAGCGTCGGCGAGCTCCGAGCGGGTGCTGGGGTACGCGTCGTGCCAGGCGTGCTCAGTCGGGGTGTGCGTGTTGTCGCAGTGCGGTCACCAGGAACAGGCGGGCGTATCCGGCGGCCACCGGCACCCCGACGGCCTGCCTGCCGAGCCGGCTTGGTCGGCGGCGCGGCAACTCGGGGTTCGCGCCCAGCACGGCGCTATGGTGTCGGCATGGCTTCTCCCGTCGGCGCGCCCACCCCGGCCAGCTCGTTGCCGCCGCAGGGCGCCTCGCCGCGCGTGATTCGTGACTCGCTGACGATCCCAGAGGACCGCGACGAGTTCGACCGCGAGTACAAGCGAGCACTGGCCACTGCCGCCGAGACGATGGAACTGGCGGGTGTCCACGCGATGTTGGAGCAGTGGCGTCGTCGCGCGTGGGTGACCCACGACCTCGAGGTGTACCAGCGGATGATGGACCGGGTCGAGCGTCTCCGGCGAGGCGAGGCCGTCCCGAGTGTGCCGGTGGAGGAGGTCAGGGCTGTTATCCGTGAGCGGCTGAGTCTGTAGGTGTACCGCGTCACCTCCGACCATCAGGTGCTCGAGCAAGTCGCCGCGCTGCCCGTTGAGGTACTGGCCTCCTATGCCGAGCTGCTGGTCCTGCTGGAGACCGTGCCCTGGAACGGCGATCCCGTGCACAAGGACAATCCGGACGGGGCGGTGCGCGCACACGCGTTCGGACGCGGCGGCCTGATGACGTATCTGATTCTGGAAGATCAACGGCGGGTGGATGTGCTGATAGTGCAGTGGGTTGGCTGATCGGCTCGTCAACCGCGCGGGCCAGACGATGTGCGGATTGGTGATCCTGCCGTCCGCTCGTACTGCTCACCGGCGGCGGATGACCAGGACAGGCCAGCCGGCCTGGACTCCTACGCCATCACGCCCCGCGGCGTGACACGACTTGTGACGCGAACTCCCGTCCGCTGCCGCCGCTGTGGCCACTCCAACGATGACTGCAGACATTGAAGTCGCTGGTAACCGCCATGGTCAACGCGGAGAATAAGCCTTGTAAGCGGTAGGTTCGGGGTTCGAGTCCCCGCGTCGGCTCGCGTTCTACAGAAGGAATACCTCGGACTACGACGTCCCTGGGTACGTGTCACGCGCATCCCGTGTATCAGGTAGGCGCGCCCAACACGATCACGATGTTGCGTTCGGACCAACTGGAAACCGCCATGGCTCAGCTGCCCGTGACCGACGTAGGCAATGCGGCCGAGCTGCTCAGCGCCGCACCAGGTCGGCTCCGCGTCCTCTCTCTCGTCGTCACCGAAGGCTGCTACCTCCTGGAAACCCGCCTCGGTCCGGTCACCGTGTCGTTATGGAGCTGCTAACCCGGTTCGAGGAATATCGCGAGTTCCGCAGCCGCAGCCGCAGCCGCAGATCAAGGTCCGGCTGGGCTTGTAGCCGCGTTGTACCCAGTCACCGCCGACAATCAGTCACGCGGTCGTGGCGCGTGACCTGGGTCAGCTGATGGGCACGGGTGGTTTCATCCGCAGGCGAAAACCCCGTGTCCACCATGTATGTGCCCGTCGGAGATGGCTCATCGCCCTCCACCGAGCAGACTCAATTGATCACCTCCGCTACCCTGGACCGCCACATGCCCAAGTCAGCCCGTGTCCTGGCCGCGCTCAAACGCGATGGCTGGACCGAAACCCGTCGTCGCGGGTCACACCGTGTGCTCGTGAAGGACGATCGGCAGCGACAACGCCTTGTAGCCACCGCAAGCCCGCAGTGGCCACCTGAACGATCACTGTGGACATGGAAGTCGCTGATAGCCGACATGGTCTTCGCGGATGGGGTCTGGTAAACGGTAGGTTCGCGTCCCGCGTCGGCTTCGGTCTGGAACAGGGGGATAGCTCCCCGCCGTGTCGCCGCGACAGGCGCACGTACTCCTGGGGCGAGCCACCGGGACCGGTCAACCGCGCATCATGGCCATGCTCCAGTCGATCACCCGTCTTGCGGTAGACCCTACGAATAGTTCCGCGTACACAGAGTGAGAACCGGGGGAGGTTACTCATGCTCGTAATACGCGCCTATCGCGATGGGTTTCGTCGATCGTGCAACGTCGAGGACGGGCTGTGACGGCTCGGTTCGCTGCGCGCTTGGAGGTGCTCGCCGGCGGTGACGCGCTGCGCCGTGAGCGTCTGACGCGTTTGTTGCGCGACGACCTTGCCCACATCGACGGCCTGGACCTCAAGCTGGCGCCAGCGTCGGCCGCGGCGCAGGGGAGCAAGGGCGCGGTCGAGTCGACAGTCGCGATCCTGGTTGCCGCCGCGCCCTTCGGCCGCCCCACGGCCGATCTGCTGAAGGCGGTCATCACTGGCTGGCTGCAGCGGGACCGGCGCACGGTCCTTCGCGCTACCGTCGGCGACAGGACCGTGGAGCTCACCGGCGACCTCACTCCCGACCAGCTGCGCGCCCTCGACGCGCTGCTGCGGACACCGTCTGATCCAGATGAGGCAGCGCAGGAGTGACTCCCCGACTACGGCGGCGCGCTCTGTTGATCGGCACCGAGCACCACGACGACGCCCGCCTCGACGCGCTGCCGTGCACTCGGGCCGATACCGCGCAGCTCCACGAGGTGTTGGGTCATCCGGCAATCGGTGGGTTTGAGGCGGTCGGGATTGCCCACGACCTCTCCGCAGCCGGGCTCCGCTCCGCGATTGCCGAGTTCCTCGATGGCTGCGAGGAGGACGAGCTGGCGCTTCTCTACATCAGCGGTCACGGCGCGCGGCTCGTCGAGTCCGGTGGTGAGTTCTTCTTCATCGCCACTGACTCCGACATCGACGACCTCGCCCGCACCGGGGTCGGCGCAAGCTTTGTCAACGAGCGGTTGGAGGGCTGCTTCGCTCAGCAGAAGGTGGCGATACTCGACTGCTGCCACAGCGGCGGCTTCGCGCTGGGCTTCCGCACTGTCGACGGGCCGGCGAAATCCGCGACCCCAGCCCGTATCGGTGTTCCGCTGACTGCTCGCGGTGTCTACGTGCTGTCCTCCTCCGCCGTGGAGCAAGCGTCATTCGGCGGGGGCGGATCAGCTGACGCCCCGGAGCCCTCGGTGTTCACCGCTTCTGTGGTCGAGACACTCCGCACCGGGGCGGCGGGCGGGTCCGTTGGCGGGGACGTCACCGTGGATGAGTTATTCGACGCGGTCAGTGAGCGGCTACGGGGCAGCGGCCAACGGCCGGTGAAGTCCGCGCTGCACGTCGACGGCCCCATCCAGATCGCGAGCCGCCCACGCGGCCCTGTGCCACCGACGGCCACCAGTAGTACCCAAACGGCCCCATCGACGGGTCGTCCCCCGCCGGTCGCACCGGACCCCCAGTGGCCCGCGTTACTCGGATACTTCCGGGACGCGGTGCAAGCCGGAATGGCCGCGTTCGAGCTCCTGACCGTTTCGGGCGGACCATTCGCCTGCCTGCCCGGGCCCGAACGGCTACTCACCGCCGACCTCGACGCCGACGATTGCCTCCCGGTGCCTACGGACGCGGCGTCCCTGGTCACGACAGCCGTAGAGAACAGGCTGCAGCTATGGGCCGGGTGGCCCGCCGTCATCCTGACCGAGCGAGGGCGACGCCAGTTCGCGCCCCTCTTGATCCGCCGCGTCGGCGTGGTCACCGACGATTCGGGGACCGCTCGACTGAAGCCCGACGGCACAGTGCTGCCCCATCCCGGCCTCGCTCGCGCCCTGCTCGACGAAGACGACGCCGCGGAGCTACTCACCACCTACCAACCCAGCTGGCGCGCCGGGGAGCGCGAACGGCTCGGCTCCGACGCGGCGTACCTGCTGCACGAGCTCGACGTCCACATCGTGGACGAGCTCCGTCCAGCAGCCTTGTCCGAGCGGTTCGACGAGGCCGGCCCTGGGGACGGCGCAGTGAACGTCGCGGTGCTGTTCGCTACAGAGACGACGCAATATGACAACGGCCTGCTGGCCGATCTCGACAAACTCCGCGGCATGCCGGATCGCATCACCGGCACGGCGCTGGCGGCGCTGCTCGACCGCGGTAAACCCGCTTACAAGGGTTCACCCGTCGTCAGTCCACTACCCGCCAACGCCGGTCAGCGCGCGGTACTGCAGGCCGCGATGACCAGACGGCTCACGGTCGCGACGGGACCGCCAGGTACGGGAAAAAGTCAGCTCATCGTCGATGTCGTCGCCACCGCCGTCGCGGCTGGCCAGTCCGTACTCGTGGCATCCACCAACAACGGCGCCGTCAACGAGGTCTGGCGCCGCTGCGAAGAGCTGGTGCCAGGAAGCGTCGTGCGAACAGGTTCTGGAGAGAACCGAGCTCACGAACTCGACGGCTTGGAGAAGCTGCGTAAGGCGCCCGGCCCGGAAGTGACCCCCGACACGCTGCGAGAAGCACACCGGTCTGCCGCCGAGCGGCTGGATCGCTGCCGCACCACGCTCCAGGAGGTCGCCGAACGCGAGCTGTGTCTCATCGAAACCCGGGCCCGGCTGCGCGCTGCTGCCGGACGGCTCGACGTCGACCCAGCATGGCGGCCCGCAACGGACGTTGGCCGGGCACAATTGCTGGTGCGGATACCTTCCTGGCTGTTCGGCGAGTGGCTCCGCAACCGGCTGCTGCGCCAGGCCGGAGTGCCCGGACCCTGTCCCGACACCGCCGAAACCTGCCGCGCTTTGAGAGATTTCGCCGATGCCGTCGCCCGCTGGGAGCAACTGCGTAACGCAGCCGCACGCACGCCCCCCGACGATATGCTCGCCACCAACCTGGACGCCGCGCAGATCGCGATGTCGGCCGCATCCGCGAACCTGCTGCAAGCCGCCACTCACACCGCGGCGCAGCACGGCCAGGACAAGATCCGTGAACGGATGAAGGCTCTGAAAGCCAACAAGGGCACGAGGGGGCTGGCGGACGTCCTGGCGCACGTCCGCGGCTGGGCGGTGACGTGCCAATCCGCAAGCCGCTTCCCGCTCTGCCCGGCGTTGTTCGACCTCGTCGTCATCGACGAGGCCAGCCAGTGCCCAATCCCGCACGTCGTTCCACTGCTGTTCCGCGCCCGGCGCGCCCTCATTGTCGGCGACGTCATGCAGCTGCCGCACATCAGCGGGCTGTCGCCGCGCCGCGACCGGGAGCTGCGCAATCGGCACGGGATCGGCTCCGCCTGGGTCGACGAGCACTGCCAGTCCGTCCGGCGCCACTCCGCCTTCCACGCCGCCCAGCGCGCCGTCAGCGGCGGCAGCCTGATGCTCGACGAGCACTACCGCAGCCATCCCGAGATCGCCGCGCTGGCGAACCGACTGTTCTACGGCGGCGAGCTCACCGTGCTCACCGAAATTCGTGGCCGCCCTGCACTCACGGGCCGATCCATCCGCTGGCGCGATGTGCAGGGGCGGTCGATCCGGGGACCGAACGGCAGATCGTGGCGTAACCCCGACGAAGCGGCCGAGACTGTCGCGTGCGTCGAGCAGTTGCTGGCGCAACTCCCGCCGGAGGCCACAATTGGCGTCGTCACTCCTTACGCCGCCCAGAGCAACGACCTGAAACAGCTGCTCCGCGTCGGCACGGACAAGGCCGGCGACCGCGTTCGGGTGGGTACCGTTCACACGTTTCAAGGCGGCGAACGCGACGTCATGGTCCTCACGCTGGTAGCCGGCCACAATGTGCTTGCGCACAACTTTCACTGGATCGACCGGCAGCCACAGCTCTGGAACGTCGCGATCACCCGAGCCCGCTCGAACCTCATCGTGATCGGGGACCGGGAGCTGTGGTGCCGCCGCGGTGGAGTCGGTGCCGAGCTTGCGGAGGCCTCCGGAACAGCACCCGACGAGCCCGGACAAGACGAGGAACTCCGAACGCGGCTCTACCGCCACCTCCATCGAGACGACCCGGCCGTCCAACTCGGTGTCGTTGTCAACGGACACATCTCCGACGCCCTGCTCGGTGACGGCTCGGCCGTGTTGCTGGATCCCGGAACACCTAGGCCCGAGTTTCCGGGATAATTCGATCTTGGTTGCCGTTGCTGCTGGTCAGGGATGATGTTGATGTTCGTTGGGTGTATGACCTAAGTGCTGGGTGCGGGGCGTCCAGCGGTGGAGGTCGAAGATCTC
>JALYTS010000046.1 GCA_030854185.1 Actinomycetota bacterium
CCCCGCCTCGGGTGGCCAGCAGCAGCGCCTGCGCAGCGGTCAGCGCGGCCGCGTCGCCGGTGGACAACCTGGCCAACCGGGCGGCCAGCCTGATGTCGTCCCACAGATTCAGGTCGTCGTGCGAGGCGGGACCGTCGGTGCCCAGACCGACCGCGATCCCGGCGGCGCGCAGGTCGACCAGCCGCGCGATGCCAGAAGCGAGCTTGCTGTTGGAGCCGGGACAGTGCGCGACCCCCGCGCCGTGCCGGGCGAGTACGGCGATGTCGGCGTCGGACAGCTGCACGGCATGAGCGGCGAGCACCCGCGAGCCCCGACCGGAATCGTCGCTGCCCAGCACCCCGAGCCGCTCCAGCAGCAGCGGCACCGACCCGTGCTCCTCGCGGATCGCGGTGTCCTCGCCGGTCGTTTCGGCAACGTGGATGTGCAGCAGAGCTCCGCGCTCGCGGGCGGCAGCGCCGGCAGCCGTTAACGCCTCGGCGGGCAGGGTGTATGCGGCGTGCGGGCCGTACCCGAGTTCGATGCGCTCGCCGGGGCCGAAGCGGATCCCGTCGACGTCGATCCAGCGGCTGATGCCGTCGAGCATCTGCTGCCAGGTGCCCAGCCGGTCCCAGCCCGGCACCGCGATGATGCCCGGTGTCACCACTGCGCGGCTGCCCGCGGCCAGCACCGCGTCGACCACCGCGTCGTTGTGGAAGTACATCTCCACGCTGGTCGTGATCCCGGCGCCGAGCATCTCCAGCGCGCCGACCAGCATGCCGATCCGGACGTCCTCGGCGTCCACCCGGGCCTCGGCGGGCCAGATCACCTCGGTCAGCCACCGCATCAACGGCAGATCTCCGCCGAGACCGCGCAGTGCGGTCATCGCGGTGTGCGCGTGGGTATTGATCAGCCCGGGCATCAAGATGCCGGTCAGCGCCAGCTCGGGACCGGGTGCCGGCGGCGCCGCTGCTGTCGGTCCGACGTAGCTGATCCGGCCGGCGGCATCGACGTCCACGGCGGCGTCGCGCAGTACGGTGCACGGCTCGTCGCAGGGCAGTACCACCGGGGCGGTCAGCCGCATCATGGGACGGGTTCGACGATGGTGTGGCGCAGCAATGCCGACAGCGGCCGCAGCGGGGGAAGCCAAGCCCCTTCGGCGGGCAGCGTCTCCAGGGTGATCCGGGGAAGCGGCTGTAGGAACAGCTCCGGGATGTCCTCCAGATCCTCGAACCCCAGCACCCCGGAGTTGACCGCGAACGAGGCGTGCTCGCGGAACCCGAGCACGGTCACCCGGACGCCCTGGGCGACGAGATCTTCCAACGGTTCCCGGAACGCCCGGCTGTCCCCGGAGGCCACCAGCAGCTGCCGCAGCACGCCCTGTTCGTGGCGGGCCCGGATGTGCGCCAGCATGTCCTCGTCGATGTCCGATTCGTCGATCTTGGGCTTGGCGAAGACCGCGAACCCGGTGTTGCGCAGCGCCTCCACCCAGGGTCGTACGAAATCCGTGCTGCCGGCTGCGACGTTGGTGAACACGGTCGCCTCAGGCTCGCTGTCGGCCCCGGCCTGGGCGATCAACCAGCGACCCAGCGCGTCGAATCTCGGTCGGGATGCCGAGCTGGGGCGTCCGCCGAGAATCGAGCCCAGGCTCATGTCGATATTCGGCGCATCCCAGACGAGCAGTGATACCGGGACGGTCGGGGCGGGCGCCGGGTTCATGGTCACCGATCCTGCCTTATGCGCGTACGAAGAGCAGATCCCGCACCATGCGGCCGTCATCTCGAGCGCGTTGCTCGAACTTGGTGACCGGCCGCCAGGGCGGTCGCGTGGCGAACCCGTGCGATGCGGTGTTGCGCAGACCCGGCTCGGCGACGCAGGCCGCGAGCATCTCGTCGGCGTAGGGTTCCCAGTCGGTGGCCAGCTGCAGCGTGGCGTCTCGGGCCAGCCGCGACGTCACCAGAGCGACGAACTCGGGTCGTACCAACCGGCGCTTGTGGTGGCGTCGCTTGGGCCAAGGGTCGGGGAAGTAGATCCGGACGGCGTGCAGGCTGCTCGCTGCGACGTGCTCGCTGAGCACCGCGTATGCGTCGCCGCGGAGCAACCGTAGGTTGGTGATCTCGGCCTGCTCGATGCGCAGCAGCAGCTGGGCCAGCCCGGGCTGGTAGATCTCAACGGCGAGGTGGTCGACGCCAGGTTCAGCTAATGCCATCGACGCCGTCGATTCGCCCATCCCGGAGCCGATCTCCAGCACCACCGGCGCGGCGCGCCCGAACCACCCGGCGGTATCCAGCGGGCCATCGGGCAGACCTGTGACGTCGGCGCCCCACCGAACCCAACTCCGGTCCCAGGCGCGCTGCTGCCCGGCGGTCA
This sequence comes from Actinomycetota bacterium, assembly GCA_030854185.1. GTDB lineage: Bacteria > Actinomycetota > Actinomycetes > Mycobacteriales > Pseudonocardiaceae. The sequence goes on from JALYTS010000046.1 coordinate 2,347, forward strand.
TCCGGGCCCGCTGCGGGTAGATCGTCTGCACCTGCCAAGCCTGCCCTGCCCACGGTCCAGCCGCGCGGGCAGGATGGTCGGCGTGAACACGCTGAAGGAGTGGGTCGATCTCGTGTGCCGGGAATTGGACATCACCGACGCTGTGTCACCCACCGCGATGCAGTCGAGGGTGCTGGACATGTCGCGCGACGTCGCCCACGGCGTCGCTCGGCCTGCTGCTCCGCTGACTGCCTACCTGCTCGGTCTGGCCGCCGGTCGCAGCAGTGACCCGGAGGCCGCCGCCGACGAGCTCACCCAGCGGGTATGCCAGCTGGCCCAACGCTGGGCGGACGAACACCCCAGCTCCGCGGGGCCCGGATCGTCGTCCCCCGAATGACGACCCGGGCCACCCGGTCGCGCATCCCCCGGTTGCGCGCTACGGGCGTCGGTCTCTTGGCTGGGCGTCCCGGCGCGGCACCCAGGTGTTGCGACCAACACTCACTACGGTGCCCCACCGCGGCGCTGGGCACACGAGGGTTATCCCCTATTGCGACCCTGGTTAGACACCCTGATCCCTCAGCCTGCGTCACATGCGTCACAGCGGGGAGGTGTGTGGATGTTGTGCGGACGTGCCACAGCGGGCAACTTTTGCCGAAAAGTTGCCCGCGTTGGCAACTCAGCGCGCGGCAATACTGATTCCCTGAGTGTTACTGACGGTGACAACGCCCGTTTGTCAACCGTCGGACAGTTCTGCTGGGGATAACGGGGCTCGCTGTGCACGACTGGGCCGGAATCGGGGTGAGCCGCACGCGGGTGTCGGTGCTGTCCGGCATCGTGATCGGCATGGCACACCGCATCCAGGACCGCACCTACCGCAGCGCAGCGGAGCTGGTGAGAGCTATCCGCGACGAGCACGTACTGACTCAGGACGAGCTGGCCGGGCGCACCGGCGTGAGCAGATATCAGCTGTGCCGCTGGGAGAAAGGCGCCCGCGAGCCAACCCTGGAAATGGTGCGTCGGATACTGGACGAGTTCGACTTGGCGGTCACCTTTGCGGTGGAGCCGAATACCGCTGCTCTTGACGAGCGGCTGGAACCCGGCGCGGATCCGATAGGACTGGACGCCTGGCTGCTGGCGAACCGGGTGATATGGCCCGCGCTGGCGGTGCGGGTACCGATGGTCGTCGGCGGTGAGTTCGCGGCGGGTCTACAAGGTGTCCCGATCGAGAATCCTGAGATGGTGGTGCACCTGCGGCTGACCGACCTCAAGGCATTCCATCGGGTGGTGCGGGCCGCCCGATGCTCGCTGGGCGTGTTCGAGTCATCCTTGGATCCGCTCGACCCCGATGAGATCACCGTCGGTAGCGAGCTTGCGGTGGTTGCGATAGTGGGCACGATCCGGGTCCTGTTGGTCGACGAGCTCCCGGTGGCGAGGGTGATCAGCGTCGAGCGCCGGTTCGTCGAGGACAAGACCCCGATCGACGTGCCGGTTGTCCCGCTGGTGGTGTTGCGAGAGTCCGGGATACTCGGGACGGCCGCGGCAGCGCTGGCGGCCCGGCTGCTGGCGCGGGCGACCGGTTAGGGTCGGTGATCGTGAGTACCGGCATGATCGATCCCGATTTCCTCGCCCTGCCGTTACGGCCGGTTGCCGACGCCGCCCTGACGCGGGCGCGTGAGCTGGGTGCCGAGCACGCTGACGTCCGCATCGAGCGGACCACCCAGCAGATGATCCGGCTGCGCGACGGGACTGTCGCGATGGCGCAGGACTCGACCAGCGTCGGGCTGGCCGTCCGGGTGATCGTCGACGGCACCTGGGGTTTCGCCTCGCACCTTGAGCTGACCCCGCAGTCCGCCATGGCCACTGCGCAGCGGGCGGTCGAGGTGGCCCGCACGCTACGCCCGCTCAACGCCGAGCGGGTGGAGCTGGCGGCGGAGCCGGTACACGCCGACGCGGTGTGGGTGGGCGACCACGAGATCGACCCGTTCACTGTGCCGCTGGGCGAGAAGGTGGCGCTGCTGTCGGAGTGGTCGCGCCGGTTGCTCGCCGCTGACGGGGTCGAGCACACGGAAGTAACGTTCAGGGCGGCGAAGGAGACCAAGTTCTACGCCGACTCCGCCGGTACCAGCACCACCCAGCAGCGGGTACGAATGCACCCGGCGCTCACCGCGATCGCGGTGGACCGGGCGTCCGGGTCGTTCGAAAGCATGCGGACCTGTGCGGCACCCACCGCCCGCGGTTGGGAGTACCTGGCCGGCAACACCCACTGGGACTGGGACGGTGAGCTGGCGCAGATCCCGGAGTGGCTGGCCGAGAAGGTCAAGGCGCCCAGCGTGCAGGCCGGCCGTTACGACCTGGTGATCGACCCGACCAACCTGTGGCTGACGATCCACGAGTCGGTGGGGCACGCCACCGAGTACGACCGGGCGATCGGCTACGAGGCTGCCTATGCCGGATCCTCCTTCGCCACCCCGGACAAGCTCGGCACGCTGCGCTACGGCACTCCGATCATGCACGTCACCGGGGACCGCACCCAGACGCTGGGGCTGGCGACGATCGGCTACGACGACGACGGCGTCGCCACCTCGAAGTGGGATCTGGTGGCCGGCGGGACGCTGGTCGGGTACCAGACCGATCGGGTATTCGCCCGCCGGCTGGGGCTGGAACGCTCGGCGGCCTGCGCCTACGCCGACTCGCCTCACCACATGCCAATCCAGCGAATGGCCAACGTGTCGCTGCAGCCCGATCCCGATACCGATACCGCGACAACGGAGCTGATCTCCGGAGTGCAACGCGGCATCTACATCGTCGGCGACCGTTCCTGGTCGATCGACATGCAGCGGTACAACTTCCAGTTCACTGGGCAGCGGTTCTACCGCATCGAGGGCGGCGTCCTGGCTGGGCAGCTCCGCGACGTGGCCTACCAGGCCACCACCACCGATTTCTGGGGTGCGATGGAGGCAGTCGGTGGTCCCTCGACATGGGCACTCGGTGGAGCACTGAACTGCGGCAAGGCTCAGCCTGGTCAGGTCGCGGCGGTCAGCCACGGATGCCCGTCGGCGCTGTTCCGCGGCATCAATGTGCTCAATTCCCGCGAGGAGGCCGGCCAGTGATCCGTCCTGACGAGCTGACCGCGACTGCGCTGGCCGCGTCGAAGGCTGACGGCTGCATCGTGGCGCTCACCGACACCAGCGAGGTCAACCTGCGCTGGGCGAACAGCACGATGACCACCAATGGGCACACCACCACCCGCTCGTTCGCCGTGATCTCGGTTGTCGGCGACTCGGTCGGTGTGGTCAGCGGCAACGGTGTCGACCTCGAAGAGGTGCGCGCTGTGGTTGCCGCCAGCGAGGACGCTGCCGGGCAGTCCGGACCGAGCCGGGACGCCGCCCCACTGCTGGACGGTGCGGTTGACGACGACTTCGACGCGCCGGCGGCGGCCACTGAAATCGGGGTGTTCGCCCGTCTGACCGATGAGCTGGCCGCGGCGTTCCGAGCGTCCAGTAGAGAGCTGCTCTACGGATTCGCCGAGCACCGCCTGGAGACCACCTGGTTGGCGTCCTCGACCGGGCTACGCCGCCGCTGGGTGCAGCCCACCGGAACCGTGGAACTCAACGGCAAGGTCGCCGGCGACCTCACCCGAAGCGCCTGGGCCGGCTCCTACACGGCTGATTTCACCGATCTGGATTTCGCCGCGCTGGCCGCCGAGGTGCGCCGGCGTCTGAGCTGGTCGGGCCGGCGGGTGGCGCTGCCCGCGGGTCGGTACGAGACCATCCTGCCGCCCTCGGCGGTCGCCGATCTGATGCTGTACATGGCCGAGTCGATGGACGGCCGGCCGGCGCACGAGGGGCGCTCACCCTTCGCGGTACCCGGCGAACGGCCGGGTGGCACCCGGCTGGGTGAGCGGTTGACCGACCTGCCACTCACGCTGTGCAGCGATCCCGCCGCGCCGGGCCTGCAGACCACACCATTCCTCGCGACCACCGCTTCAGGCGACTCGGTGAGCGTCTTCGACAACGGCATGCCGATGCACCGGGTGGACTGGCTGCGCGATGGCACGGTCAGCGCGCTGGCTTACCCTCGAGCGGCCGCCGAGGAGCTGGGTGGGCAATTCACCCCGCCGCCGGAGAACCTGGTGCTGGCCGGGGGCTCGGCGGCGTCGACCGACGACCTGGTGGCCCGCACCGAGCGCGGGTTGCTGTTGACCTGCCTGTGGTACATCCGCGAAGTCGATCCGGTGTCGTTGCTACTCACCGGGCTGACCCGGGACGGGGTATACCTCATCGAGGATGGTCAGGTGGTGGCCCAAGTGAACAATTTCCGGTTCAACGAGAGCCCGATCGACATGCTCCGGCGGGTCACCGAAGTCGGCGCTACTGAGCGGACCCTGTGCCGGGAGTGGAAGGACTGGTTCTCCCGCACCGCGATGCCCCCCATCCGGGTGCCGGATTTCAACATGTCGTCGGTGAGCCCCGCCAGTTAGCACCTTCGGTATCCCGTGTAGCACCTTGGATATACCATCTAGCACCTGAGATATCACAGTGCAATGTACTGAACCGATTCCGGGAGGGTGAGCGATCTCTCAAGCGCGAGTTCTGCACTGGGTGGTCACCTGGGGTTAACCTCGATGCCATCCGGTAGGAGGCGAGCAGTGACTGCAGCGACTATTCCGGGCCTGGATGATGCCCCGATGAGCCACGCACGGTTGTGCGACTGGGTGCGCGATATGGCAGAGCTCACTAATCCCGAGCGCGTCGAGTGGTGCGACGGATCAGAGCAGGAGTGGGAGCGGCTCACCAACCAGCTGGTCAACGCCGATACGTTGCGCCGGCTGGACCGCAAACCGAACTCGTTCTGGGCCGTCTCGGACCCCTCCGACGTGGCCCGGGTGGAAGAGCGCACCTTCATCTGCTCGCAAGCTGAGCGGGACTGCGGACCCACCAACAACTGGATGAGCCCGGACGACATGAAATCGATCATGTCCGGGCTGTACCGGGGGTGCATGCGCGGTCGGACCATGTACGTGGTGCCCTTCTGTATGGGCCCGCTGGGGGACCCGCAACCCAAACTGGGTGTCGAGATCACCGACTCCGCTTATGTGGTGTGCTCGATGAAGATCATGACCCGGATGGGCGACGCGGCGCTGCGCAAGTTCACCGCGCCCGACGGCAGCGACGCGGACTTCGTGAAATGCGTGCACTCGGTGGGTCATCCGCTGGCACCCGGCGAGGCTGATGTGCCATGGCCGTGCGACGACACCAAGTACATCAGCCACTTCCCCGACGAACGGCTGATCTGGAGCTACGGCTCCGGCTACGGCGGCAACGCGTTGCTGGGCAAGAAGTGCTACGCATTGCGGATCGCCTCGGCGATGGCCCGCGACGAGGGCTGGCTCGCCGAACACATGCTGATCCTCAAGCTGACCAACCCGCAGGGAGTGGCGCACTATATCGCGGCCGCGTTCCCATCCGGTTGCGGCAAGACCAACATGGCGATGCTCGCACCGACCATCCCGGGCTGGAAGGCCGAGACTCTGGGTGACGACATCGCTTGGATGCGCTTCGGTGCCGACGGCAGGCTCTACGCGGTGAACCCGGAGAACGGGTTCTTCGGGGTGGCGCCGAACACCAGCTGGCAGACCAACCCCAACGCCATGCGCACCCTGGACTACGGCAACTCCATCTTCACCAATGTCGGGCTCACCGATGACGGTGACGTCTGGTGGGAGGGCATGGAGCCCAAGCCCGCGCACGCCACGTCGTGGACCAAGCAGGACTGGACGCCCGACAATGGTGCCGCCGGGGCGCGCTGCGCGCACCCGAACTCCCGGTACTGCACGCCGATGGCGCAGTGCCCGATGCTCGCGGCCGAGTGGGACGATCCGGACGGCGTGCCGATCTCGGCGATCCTGTTCGGCGGCCGCCGGGCCGGCACCATCCCGCTGGTCAACGAGGCGTTCGACTGGCAGCACGGGGTGTTCCTGGGCGCCACACTGTCCAGCGAGAAGACCGCGGCCGCGGCCGGCCCGCTCGGTGAGGTGCGCCGCGACCCGATGGCGATGCTGCCGTTCATCGGCTACCACGCCGGTGACTACTTCCAGCACTGGATCGACACCGGCAAGGGCGCCGACGCCAGCAAGCTCCCCAAGATCTTCTACGTGAACTGGTTCCGCCGCGGCGATGACCAGCGTTTCCTGTGGCCAGGTTTCCGGGAGAACAGCCGGGTACTCAAGTGGATCATCGAGCGGATCGAGGGCCGGGCCGCAGCGGTGGACACCCCCATCGGGCGGGTGCCCACCGCGGATCAGCTCGACCTGTCCGGCCTGGACATCCCGACCGACGACGTCGCCGCCGCGCTCGCGGTGGACAGCGATGAGTGGCGCGCCGAGATCCCCTACATCGAGCAGTGGTTCGACAAGATCGGCGACCCGCTCCCCACTGCCTTACGCGATGAGCTCTCCTCCCTCAAGCACCGCCTCTGACCCGCTTTCAGCGGGCTCAGCGGGGTTATCCGGCCTCGTTTTGCCCCGCCGAGCCCGCTCAATGCGCATACTGTCCGGATGTGGTGGAAGGTGTTGCTCCTGGTGCCGTTGTTGGCGTTGGTGACGCCGCTGTACAACAGCGACGAGCCTCGGGTGTTGGGGTTCCCGCTGTTCTACTGGGCGCAGTTCCTCTTCATCCCGATCGGGGTGATCTGTGTGGCGGTCGTCTACTACAAGACCCCGGACCACAAGACGGCTGACCGGCGGTGACCGTGCGGTGGACCGAACTGGTCGTCTTCGTGGTGCTGTTCGTGCTCGTCACGGGGCTGGGCTTCTACGCCGCCCGGTGGCAGCGCGCTGGCACCCTCGATCACCTCGATGAGTGGGGCCTGGGCGGTCGCAAGTTCGGCTCGTGGGTCACCTGGTTCCTCATCGGTGGTGATCTCTACACCGCCTATACCTTCGTCGCGGTGCCGGCGCTGATCTTCGGTGCCGGCGCAATGGGGTTCTTCGCGTTGCCCTACACCGTTCTCGTCTACCCGCTGGTGCTCCTGCCGCTGGTCCGGCTGTGGTCGGTGTCGCGGGTACACGGCTACGTCACCCCGGCGGACTTCGTGCAGGGCCGTTACGGATCGGCGCCGCTGGCGCTGCTGGTGGCGGTCACCGGCATCGTCGCCACGATGCCCTACATCGCCCTACAACTGGCCGGGCTGGAGGCGGTGCTGCGCACGATGGGTCTCAACGGGGGCGGGCTGGCCGGGCATGCCCCGCTGTTCATCGCCTTCGTGATCCTCGCCCTCTACACCTACCAGTCCGGCCTGCGGGCCCCAGCGCTGATCGCCTTCGTCAAGGACGGGTTGATCTACCTGGTGATCATCGCCGCGGTGATCATCCTGCCGGCGAAGCTCGGTGGCTGGGGCTCCATTTTCGACGCCGCGAATGCGAAGTTCACCGCCACGAAAACGCCTAGCGACGGCATCCTGCTGGGTGCCGACAACCAGTTGCAGTACGTCACGCTGGCGCTGGGCTCGGCGCTGGCGCTGTTCCTGTACCCGCATGCGATCACCGGCGTACTGGCCTCCCGCAGTCGAGGCGTGATCAAGCGCAACATGGTGGCACTGCCGGCGTATTCGTTTGTATTAGGGCTGATCGCCCTACTGGGTTATGCTGCGATCGCGGCGCACACAAAGCCGATCGTCAATGCGGCCACCGGTCGGGCGGACTCCAATACCGTCATCCCGATGCTGTTCGAGGGGCAGTTCCCGTCATGGTTCGCCGGGCTCGCATTCGCGGCTATCGGGATAGGCGCGTTGGTGCCCGCCGCGATCATGTCGATCGCGGCGGCGAATCTGTGGACCCGGAACATCTACAAGGCATATCTGCATCGCGATGCCACCGCCGAGCAGGAGTGCCGGCAGGCCAAGATCGCCTCGCTGGTGGTGAAGTTCGGTGCGGTGGCACTGATCGTGTTGATCGACCCGCAGTACTCCATCGATCTACAGTTGATCGGCGGAGTGATCATTCTGCAGACGTTGCCCATGGTGGCGATCGCGCTCTACACCCGCTGGTTCCACATCTGGGGCCTGATCGCCGGATGGGTCGTCGGTATGGGATGGGGCTTGACTCTGCTCTACGGGATTCCCAACCCGGCCAGCGGCAAGCAGCACTTCGGCGGGTCGGCGCTCGCGCTGAACAAGTTGTCGATCCTCGGCTGGCAGCCCTTCGCGGGTTCGCCGACGCAGATCTACGTCGGGTTCGTCGCGCTCATCGGCAATCTCGTGATAGCCGTGCTGGTGACAGTGGTATTGCGCCGGCTGCGGGTCTTCAACGGTACCGACGAGACAAACCCGACCGACTATGATCAAGACGAGGGCTCCCCGCGCCTCAAACCGGTCGCTGGCATGCTGCGCTGACCTGTCTGGCGGGGCGAGGTGGAGTGTGCGGGGCTTGCGGCATACTGCGCGAGCTATGAGCGTCCGAACCGGTATCGCACTCGCCAGCATCGTCGTCCTGGGAATGTTCGGTGTCGCGTGCTCGGGGCCGGCCAGGCCGACCGAACCCAGCTTGCCGCCAAGCTCTACTGTGCAGCCCCCGGACGTGCAGTCGCCGGACGTGCAGACCCCGGAGCTGAGCCCGACGCCGACCTCCACGCCCGCCGAGGAGCCCGGGGCGAGTTGGTTGCGGGTGTCGCCCCAGCAGGGCGCTCCGGGTTCGACCGTCACCCTCGACGTGGCATGCCTGGATAACCTCGGCGTAGTGCACTCACCGGTGCTCGACATCGGTGCGTTGAGGGGCAACCCCGAAGGCCACCAACCATGGCGCCTGTTCGGTACCGCCACCGTCCGCTCGAATGCGGTTGCGGGTCAGTACCAGATCTCCACGACCTGCGGCGCCAACGAATTGTCCACCGGGTTCACCGTCATGACACCGCCGTCGCGGTAGCCGTGACCGCTCCGGCCAGGGAGGATAGTCGCCCGGGGACGGAGGTGGCGCCGATGTTCACCGATCGTGCCGACGCGGGGCGGCAGCTGGGCCAGCGGTTGCGGCGGCTCCGGGCCTGCGAGACGGGGTCCGGCGGGAACTCAGTGGTGGTCCTGGGCCTGCCGCGCGGCGGTGTCCAGGTCGCGGCCGAAGTGGCAGCGGCGCTCGGCGCCCCACTGGACGTGATCGTGGTGCGCAAGCTCGGCGTGCCTGCGGAGCCTGAGCTGGCGATGGGTGCCATCGGGGAGGACGGCGTCCGCATTCTGCTGCGCGAGACGGTGCAACGCGCAGGTATCACCCCAGCCGCGCTCGCCGAGGTGGAACGCCGGGAGCGAGCTGAACTGGCGCGGCGGACCGAGCGGTTCCGCGGTGACCGACCCCGCGTTCCGCTGGCCGGGCGGACGGCCGTCGTGGTCGACGATGGCATCGCGACCGGGTCTACCGCGCGCGCCGCCTGCCAGGTGGTCAGAGCCCAGGGTGCGGCGCACATCGTGGTCGCGGTCCCGGTGGCCCCGTCGGGTTGGGTCCGCGGAATGCGCGATACCGCTGATGAGCTGATCGCCCTGCTCACTCCCACGAAGTTGCAGGCGATAGGTGCGTGGTACACCGATTTCTCCCAAACTACTGACGAGCAGGTCGTCGCCTGCTTGCGCCCGCCGACGCATTCAACGGACTCGGCGGGGTTATCGGGGCCGCAAACAAGTCGACTAAGCCGGATGAATGCGCGAAGTGACATCGAGGACACTGAGCGTGATTAATTCGAGATAAACCGATAATTGGTAACGTCGCGGACTCGATAGTCGATGACAGCGGTAGGGCGGCATCGGCGAAGCGCTGGGGCCCGGGCCACGATCGGCGTGCCGGCGACGCATGGATCGAGAAGGGGTCGGACTGTGAAGAGCTTCGACCACGCATTGTGGGAGCGGGAACTCGCTGAGTACATGAGCCTTCATCCCGACCTTGACGACCTCCCAGCCCCGGTGTTTCCGCGACGCTGGTCACGACTCTACCGGCGATGGCGCCGATCGCGTCTGGGCTGGCACCTCTGAGGGCGGATCACGCTCTGACCCGGATCAGGCGCAGCGCGACAGCCGCCCGGCGGCGGTTACGGTGGCGCTATGACAGCCACCACGATCCGGCTCACCCAGTATGCGCACGGCGGTGGCTGCGCCTGCAAGATCCCGCCCGGCGAGTTGGAGTCGGTGCTGGCCGGGCTGCTCGGCGCGGAGGTGACCGACCCGGCCGGTGAGCTGATCGTCGGCCTGGAGGATGGCGATGACGCCGCGGTGGTGCGGATCCAGCACGGCCTGGCGGTGATCGCCACCGCGGATTTCTTCACCCCGGTAGTGGACGACCCCTACGACTGGGGTCGGATCGCGGCGGCCAACGCGCTGTCCGACGTCTACGCCATGGGCGGGCGCCCGGTGGTCGCGGTGAACCTGCTCGGCTGGCCCCGTGATGTGCTGCCCTTGGAGCTGGCCGCCGAGGTGCTGCGCGGCGGCCGGGACGTGTGCGGCAGCGCCGGCTGCCACCTGGCCGGTGGGCACAGCGTGGACGACCCGGAACCCAAGTACGGCATGGCCGTCACCGGCGTCGCCGACCCGCAACAGATTCTGCGCAACGACGCCGGAGTGGCGGGCACGCCACTGTCGTTGACCAAACCGCTGGGCATCGGGGTGCTCAACAGCAGGCACAAGGCCACCGGCGAAGTCTTCTCGCACGCCGTGGCGGCGATGACCACGCTCAACGCGGCGGCCGCCACCGCGGCGCTGGCGGCCGGTGTGCGGTGCGCCACCGACATCACCGGGTTCGGGTTGCTCGGGCACCTGATGAAGCTGGCCCGAGCCAGCGGGGTCTCGGCGATGCTGCACGCCGCCGCGATCCCCTACCTCGACGGCGCCCGCGAGGCACTGGCCGGCGGCTACGTCAGCGGAGGCACTCGGCGCAACCTGGACTGGGTGCGCCCGCATATCGCGGCATCGGCGTCGATCGACGCCGACGAGCTGCTGCTGCTGGCCGACGCGCAGACCTCCGGCGGCCTGCTGGTGGCCGGTGAGATACCCGGCGCGCCAGTGATCGGCGAGCTGCTCCCCCGTGGGGAGAGCCTGATCACGATCTCGTGACCTCCGTCCGTTACCTGCGCACCCCTCCTCACGTTAGCCACCGGGTGCGTCGGGGTGGACGGCGGTTTTTGGGGGGAAGGATCATGCTCAGTCATCGTGCGCGGACCGGGGCTGCATCAGCGGTCGTGGTCGCGGCAGTCACGGTAGGGCTGGCACCGCCGGGGGTCGCGCAACCGGCACCGAGGGCCCAGGCGAGCCGGGTTGCCACCCTCACCGGCGCGGCGTCGATCAACGGGACTGAGGCGCGCTATGAGGTGAAGGGCACCGACCTGGGCATCATGTGGACCGATGAGCGCGGGCAGATCCTGGCCGCCTTCGGTGACACCTTCGGTGCCGGCTGGGCCGGTCCCGGCAGCGGGTTCGCGGATCCCGCCGCGATCGACTGGCGCTCGAACACGCTGGCCCGCAGCGCCGATCGGAACCCGGCTGACGGCATGTCCTTCACCGACTTCGTCAGCGACCGGCCGGGCCACGCCAAGGAGTTGGTGCCCTCGTTGAAGCGTGACGGTATCGAGATGAGCACCATCCCGACCGGCGGCGTCAATGTCGGCGGTCGTAATTATCTGGCTTACATGTCGGTGCGCCATTTCGGCCAACCTGGTCAGTGGACCACGAACTACAGTGGTGTCGCCTACTCCGACGACGGCGGGCAGACCTGGCAGGACGCCTTGGGTGCGCGGCGGCTCAACAGCCCGGGCCTCGACGAGAAGTTCCAGATGATCGCCTATGCCCGGCGGGATGGCTTCGTCTACGCCTTCGGCACACCGAACGGCCGCTTCGGCGACGCCTACGTCGCTCGGGTCCCCGAGCAGCGGCTGCTGGACCTGTCCGCCTACGAGTACTGGACCGGGCAGACCTGGCTGCCGGGCGCCGGCGCGGCCGCGGCTCCGATCGTGCACGGTCCCGTCGGCGAGCTGTCCGTCCGCTACGACCAGCTCCTCAAGAGCTGGGAGATGATGACCATGGACGAGTCACGGGCCGCGATCGTCGTCCGGCTCGCCCAGCAGCCGACCGGACCGTGGGGCGCGCCGATCCCGGTCGCTACCGCCAGCCAGTACCCACACCTCTACGGCGGCTTCCTGAATCCAGACTCGAACGGGTCCGACCTCTACTTCACGATGACTCAGTACGACCGCTACAACGTCTCGCTGATGCACGCCACGCTGCCGGTCCCCTCGATGAATAGCGCGCAGGCACCCTGAAGCGCGGCCGACGCAGTGTTGGCAGAGGCGAATCCCTTACAGCTGTGTCGCGGGATAAGCGAGCTGCTTGATCATAGCGCTGTAGACTGGTGCACTGAGGAATGGTCGGATCTGACCAACGTCGCGGTAACTAGTAGAGCGAGCCGTTCCTCGGATAGGTCGGCGACCAAATGGCCATGAAGCTTTCGCTCGACACCGTGTCGCGCGCCCTTCCTGGAGATCATGGATTGTACTGCGCTGATCAAGGCTGGTGTCCGTGCCGTAGATCGTCACCGTGAGGTGGTCCACATCCACCTGGGCGAACCGAACCCGGCTATACCTGCACGGTCGGCTTACAAGATCCGCGGACGGCCGGGCCGTCGGGGAAGTAGATCCGGACGGCGTGCAGGCTGCTCGCCGCGACGTGTACGGGCGTCGGTCTCCCGGCTGGGCGTCCCGGCGCGGTGCCCAGGCGTGGGTGACCAACAGTTCATACGGTGCCGGACCGCGCGGCCAGCCACCCGAGGGTTGTCCCCTATAGAGATCCTGGTTTAAGCACCCCGACCCTCGGCTGTTGGTCACATGCGTCACATCCGTCCCAACGTAGAGGTGTGTAGATATTTTGACGACGTGCCACAGCTGGCAACTTTTGCCGAAAAGTTGCCAGCTGTGGCACATCCGCGCGCGGCAACACCGATTCTCTGGACGATACGGACAGTAACGACGCTCAGTTGTCAACCCGACGACATGTCTCTTGTGGATAATTGGCTCGCTGGGTACCGCCGCAGCTGCAGCAGACGGGACTGTCGGGTGCTGTCGGGCAGCACCTACCGCAGCATGGCGGAGCTGATCAAAGCCATCCGCGACGACCACGTACTGACTCAGGACGAGATGGCCGCGCGCGCCGGCGACGACCGGATCATCGCCACCGGCTGTGGGACGAGGTCCACGCGGCCCGCCGGTGGTGGGTGGACCAGGGCAAGCCTGACGTCGATCGCTGACGGTTCACCGTAACCCCGCAAGGTCAGCAGATCGGGCTGAGCTGACGACGAGCCATTCTTGACTGATTCCAGATAGCGCGGGATAGTGGGCTGCGTCATGAGTTCAACGGACATCAGTCAACAGCTGCGCCAGGCCGGGTTGCGGGTAACCGCACCCCGCCAGTCGGTGTTGCAGTGGTTGGCCGAGCATCCGCACACCACCGCCGAGCAGGTCCGCTGCGGGGTGGTGCAGCGCCTGGGATCGGTGTCCACCCAGACCGTGTACGACGTGCTGGCCGCCTGTACCAGCGCCGGGCTGGTGCGCCGGATCGAGCCTGCGGGTCATCCGGCCAGGTTCGAGCGCCGTACCGGTGACAACCACCATCACGTGGTGTGTCGCTCGTGCGGGCGCACCGACGACGTCGACTGCGCCGTTAACCTGCGTCCGTGCCTGACTCCCAGCGATGATCACGGCTACCTGCTCGACGAGGCCGAGGTGGTCTTCTGGGGAACGTGCCCCAGTTGCCAAGCAGCGACCAATCCACAGACCGATCCACAAGAGCCCGACGAAAACCACTATCAGGAGGCACTACAGTGACCGGCGAGCAGCCCAAGCCGACGACGACGGATGCCGGTATCCCGGTCGCGAGTGATGAGCACTCGCTCACCGTCGGCCCGGACGGCCCGATCCTCTTGCAGGATCACTATCTCATCGAGCAGATGGCGCAGTTCAACCGCGAACGGGTGCCTGAGCGCCAGCCGCATGCCAAGGGTGGCGGTGCCTTCGGCCGGTTCGAGGTGACCCACGACGTCAGCGCCTACACCAAGGCCGCGGTGTTCCAGCCCGGCACCAAGACCGACATGATGGCCCGGTTCTCCACGGTAGCCGGTGAACGTGGGAGCCCCGACACCTGGCGTGATCCCCGCGGCTTCGCGCTGAAGTTCTACACCACCGAGGGCAACTACGACATGGTCGGCAACAACACGCCGGTCTTCTTCATCCGCGACCCGATGAAGTTCCAGCACTTCATCCGCTCACAAAAGCGCCGCGCTGACAACAACCTGCGCGACCACGACATGCAGTGGGATTTCTGGTCCTTGTCGCCGGAATCGGCGCACCAGGTCACCTGGCTGATGGGTGACCGCGGAATCCCGCGCACCTGGCGGCACATGAACGGCTATTCCAGCCACACTTACATGTGGGTCAACGCCGCCGGCGCGAAATTCTGGGTGAAGTATCACTTCAAGACCGACCAGGGCATCGAGTTCTTCACCCAGGATGAAGCCGATCAGATGGCCTCGATCGATACCGACTACCACCACCGCGACCTCTACGAGCACATCGCCGCCGGCGAGCACCCGAGCTGGACGCTGCACATGCAGATCATGCCGTTCGAGGACGCCAAGACCTACCGGTTCAACTCGTTCGACCTGACCAAAGTGTGGCCGCACGACGACTACCCGCTCATCGAGGTCGGGAAGATGACGCTGGACCGCAACCCGACCGATTACCACACCGAGATGGAACAGGCCGCTTTCCAGCCCAACAATCTCGTTCCCGGCATCGGCCCGAGCCCGGACAAGATGCTGCTGGGTCGGCTGTTCGCCTACGCCGACGCCCACCGTCACCGCATCGGCGCGAACTACCAGCAGCTCCCGGTGAACGCTCCGCAGTCACCGGTGCACAGTTACAGCAAAGACGGCGCGATGCGCTTCCACAATGTGTCGGACCCGGTGTACGCGCCGAACTCCAAGGGCGGTCCGAAGGCCGACAGCGACCGCTACGGCGAGTCGGCGGGGTGGCAGACCAGCGGCGACATGGTGCACGCTGCCTACACCCTGCACGCGCAGGACGACGACTGGGGCCAGGCCGGCACGCTGGTCCGTGAGGTGCTCGACGACGCGGCCCGCGGGCGGTTGGTGGACAATGTCGTCGGCCATCTGCTCAACGCCGTGACCGAGCCGGTCCTGCAACGGGCCTTCGAGTACTGGCGCAACGTCGACAAGGGCCTGGGCGACCGGATCGAGCAGGGCGTCCGCGCAAAAAAGTCCGAAAAGGATCCGAAGGCGGCCAAGCAGGCCAACCCGGCGCGCTCCGGCGCGCAGGCCAAGGCCTGACCGAGGGGCCAAGAGCCTGACCGAGGGGATAGTCGAGGGCCCGGCACGCTGGGGGTGCCGGGCCCTCGCGCACCCGGCGGCGGCCTCGCCGTAGGGTCCATGACATGGGGGTCACTGACACAGGGCTCACCGTTGTCGGCATCGGTGGGTCGATGCGCGAGGACTCCCAGTCCGAGCGGGCTCTCAGCGTGGTTCTGCAGGGCGCCCGGGCCGCCGGTGCGGACACCGTCGCGATCACCGGCACGGAGTTGATCCTGCCGTTCTACGACCCGGCAGTACTGGAGCGCAGTGCGGTGGCGCAGCGGCTGGTGCAAGCGTTGCGGGAGGCCGACGGGGTGGTGCTGGTTTCGCCCGGCTACCACGGCACCGTCTCCGGATTGGTGAAAAATGCGCTGGACTACGTCGAGGACCTGCGCGCGGATCCCCGACCGTATCTGGACGGGCGAGCGGTCGGCTGTGTCGCGATGGCGCTGGGCTGGCAGGCGACGGTGACCACGCTGACCGCGCTGCGCTCCATCGTCCACGCGCTACGCGGCTGGCCCACCCCGCTGGGCGCGGCGCTGAACTCAGCGGAGGTCGGCTTCGACGACCACGGCGTCGTCTCCGACCCCGCGGTCGACCGGACGCTGCGCACGATCGGGCAGCAGGTGGTGCAGTTCGCGCTGGATCACCGCGCAGCGGTTAGGCCAGGCTGACCTCGGTCGGGCTGGATTCCTCCGGGTACAGCGCGGCCCGTACGCACAGCGCGCCGCCCTCCAACTTGCCGCGCGGGCGCAGCCCGGCACGGCGTAACACCCGGGTCAGCGCGCCGTTGCCCGCTCGGGACACCGCGGTGAACTCGGTGAGATGATCGGTTCGGGCCAGCTCTACCAGCTTGCGAGCCAGTGCGGTTCCTACCCCCCGGCCCTGCCAGAGGTCCTCCACCAGCAACGCGACCTCGGCCGTGCCCGGTCCGGTGCCGACCAGGTTAGCCAGCCCGACTGCGGCACCACCATCGGTGGTCACCGCGAGCACGCTGGTGGAACCGTCGGCGCCGATCAGTTGCTGCAGTACCGCCGCAGTCAATACCGGTCGGGTGGACAGCGATCGCAACGCTCTGGTGTGCGGGGAGCAGCGCGCGTGCAGCGCGGCGACCAGCGGCGCGTCGGCTGCCGTCGCGGCCCGCAGCACCACCTCGGCGCCGTCGGTCAGCTGCACGCTTACTCGAGATGGCGCAAGCCGCGCTGATGCGGGGTCTGCGCGAGAGGCAGCGGCGAGCTCGAGCAGCCCCGCGGCCTGGGAGATCTCGGTTGCGGTGAACGGCCAGCCGCGGCGCAGCCGCACCCGCGTCGCGCCGACGCCGACGTCGGCCTGATGGGCGGCCTGATGCGCGGTTGGTGGCGCATCGGGCTCGGCGAGTTCAGCTCGCAGCATGGCCGCCACCGCCCGGTCGGCGCTGGCGGGGTCGACCACTACGCAGTGCGCCAGCGCCAGCGCGGCGGTCACCGGGTCGGCCAGCGCCTGCGCGTCGGCCTGGACCACCACGGTCACCCGAAACCCGGCCGACTCGACGGCTTCGACCAGCGCCGGCACCCCGCGCTTCGGTGGCAGCCGGACGAGGAGCTCGTCGGTCACCGCGCCGTCTTCGGCCGGTTCGCCGACCACGTGCAAGGAGACGATGTTGGCCCCGCACCCACCGACGGTCGCGGCGAGCGCACCCAGCCGGCCGGGTTGATCAGCGACGTCGACGTGTAGCCGCCACAGGTTCATGAGCGGTGACCACCTCCTGGGTCAGCTTCCGCTGCAGGCGTTACCGCCACATTGACGAAGGGTAAGGGGTTTTTCAACTTTTGCTGAGTACCTCGCGGACGAACGCGACCTCGACGGCGGCCTGCTGGAGATTCTCGGCCACCACCAGTGATCCGTGACCCGCGTCATACCGGTAACTCCGGTACGGTTTGCCCAGCTCAACGAGCCGGGCGAGGTAGTTGTCGATCTGCCGGATCGGGCAGCGCGGATCGTTGTCGCCGGCGAGCAGCAGCACCGGGGCGCGCAGGTCCGCCGCATAGCTGATCGGAGATGACTCCCGGTAGAGCTCGGGCAGCTGCTCGGGAGAGCCGCCGAACAACGCCCGGTCAAACGCTCGCAGCGGCTCCATCTCATCGGCGTAGGCGGCGGCGTAATCGGCGACCGGGATCCCGGCGATGCCGGCGGCCCAGCGCTGCGGCTGGGTCCCGAGCGCCAGCAGGGTGAGGTAGCCGCCCCAGGACCAACCTTCGACGACGCACCCTGCCGGGTCGGCGAACCCGCTGGACACCGCCCAGTCGTGCACTGCCGCGACGTCCGCCAGTTCGGTCAGTCCCGGCCGGCCCTCGATCGCGTCGCGCCAGGTCGAGCCGTAGCCGGTCGAGCCGCGGTAGTTGACGTGCACGACGGCGAAGCCCGCGTCCAGCCAGAGTGCCCGGCCCGCGGAGAAGCGGTCCTCGTCGGCGGCGTGCGGCCCGCCGTGCAACGCGAACACGGTGGGCAGCGGCCCTGCCGCGGCGCCTGCGGGTCTGGCCACCAGGGCATGCACCGCGCCGTAGGGGGTCGGGACGAACTGGTCGATCAGGGGTTGCGAGCCGGGTGCCGGCTCACCCTGGGGCGCCAGCAGGCTGCGGTGGGTGCCATCTGAGTGCAGGGCCTGGATGGTGGGCGGCTGGGCCGCGCAGGACCAGGCGTACTCGACGGTGCCGTCCGGCCGGACCGCGGCATCGCTGACGGTGCCGGTGGGGATGTCCAGTGCGGTCAGCTCGCCGGTGGCCAACTGGTAGCGGTGCAGTGTGGAACGCGCCGCGTGTTCATGAACGACGAGCAGCGCGGCACCGTCGGGGTACCAGTCGGCGGTCACCTCGCCGGGCAGGTCCAGGGCGATCTCGGTCTCGGTGTTCGTGGTGACGTCCCAGATCAGCAGCTCTTGGCGGCCGCGCCGCTCGTGAGTGAGCAGCAGCCGGGGGTCGCCCGCCAGCGGGGCGAAGCCGAGCACCTCCAGACCCTTGCCGGGCCCGTCCCATTTATCGGCGACCGTCTCGCCGGTGGCGTCCCCATCGGTGTGCAGCACCCGGATCGCGGGGTGGCGGGAGTCACCGTGCTCGGAGTGCACGATCGCGAGTAGCCGCTCGTCCCGGGACAACGCGCCGACCCCGGCGTCGTGCTCACTGCGGTAGACGACCTGCACGGTGCCGTCCCGGGAGATCCACACCGTGGTGCCCTCGTCGGTGGCGGCGCCGACCACTGCGGTGCGCAGACCGAGGTCGAGCCCGGCCGGGTATCCGGGTGCGGTGCCCGGCACGGCCGGCTGGGGCTGCTCGTCCGCGGGTCGCCCGGAGAACGGTTCGGTCACCCAGCTGCCGAATTCGTCGCCGTCGGTGTCGGCGAACCACCACACCTGCTCACCGTCGGGTGTCACGGTGGCGCTGTGGGTGCCGTGCGGCCGGTCGGTGACCTGCCGGTGCGTCCTGGTGGAGCGGTCCCAGGCGTAGACCTCCCAGGTACCCGAGGCGTTGGAGGTGTAGAGGCAGCGGTCCGGGGCGTCTCGGGCCCAGTCCGGCAGGCTGACTCGCGGCGCGGTGAACCGCGCCCGCCAGTTGGCCTCCGCGTCCGGGTCGGCAAAGAGGTTGTCAGGGACGGTGGCGGGATGCGGTGCGGCGGTCACCGGAGTGATAGTGCCGTATCGGCGCTATCCGGCGAGGCGCCGCGGGGTGTCGTTGAGGACCTCGCGGCATGGACGCGCTGGCGCGGGGGCCGTGTGCGGCTTACGTTAAATTGTATGGGGGACAACAATCAGCGGGTCGAGTTGCGGTGCCGGCGCGGCGGGAAAGCCCGGACCGCCGCCATGCTGATAATGCTGACCACTCTCGCCGCAGCCTGTGGGTCCGCTCCAACTGGTCGACGCAGGAAGGCTTCGTCTCAGCGACCCACTGTCTCAGCGACCCACTGTCTCGGTGGGAGCCGAACGTTCCGCGGCAGATCGTCGATATGGCGATCGCCCAGGGCCCGCACTCGGCGCCCGGCCAGATTTACTACTCAGATACCAATTATGTGATTCTAGGAAAGATAGTTCACGAGGTGACGGGTCAGCCGATCGGGAAAGTGATCACGGAACAGATTCTCAAGCCCTTGAATCTCACCCACACCAGCTTCCCCGATTCTGCAGGCAGGCCTGAGCCGGCCACGGTCGGTTACGTGATCCAGGGCGGGCAGACGAAGGTCGCCCCGCGGCTGCGACCGTCGGCTCTGGGGGCCGCCGGTGTGATGATCTCCACCGTTGGCGACCTCAAGGTGTGGGCGAAGGCCTTGGCCACCGGTGCACTGCTGTCACCGACCACAGCTCAAGCCCGGTTGCACTTCCTGCCGTTGACCACTTTTCCGCCGCTGCAGGGTTCGGGAGTCAGTGCCGCCGTGCCCGCAGGTTACGGTCTGGGGCTGGCCAACCTGGGCGGTCTCCTCGGTCATAACGGCGTGGTCCCCGGCTACGAGGCCGATATGTGGTACTCGCCGTCTTCCGACGCCACGTTCGTCGTGCTGCTCAACGGCGAGATCATCACCTCCGCCGGTCTTCATCAGGTGTCCGACGCCATGGTCGTGAGCATGAGCCAGATCGTCCTGCCGGCCGACGCCATTACCACCGTGGGCTGAGCGACGCCCAGGGCGGCTCGGTCAGCGGGCGAGGCGCCGCGCGGTGTCTTTGAGGACCTCGGTGAGGACGCGCTGGGCTGCAGAGCCCATCGTTTTGAGCACTGCCTGCAGGCGTCGGGCAGTGTCCGGGTCGATCTTGCCGATCATCTGTGCTGCGGTACCGGTGAGGGCCAGCATGACGCGCCGGAGATCCTTGGGGTCCGGCGTGCGGCAGACCAGCCCGGCCTTGGCGAGTCGATCGACCATCGCGCTGGTCGCTGGCGGCCGGGTGCCCAAGGCGTCGGACAGCGCCATCAGCGTCATCGGAGCCCGCGCGCCGATGATGTGCAGCGCGATCAGCTGAGACAGGGTCATCTCGGTGCCCGCCCAGGCCGCCGGACGAGTGGAGATCAACTTTCGCAGGTAGCCGGCAAGCCAGCGGGCGTCCTCAGTCGTCACCATCGACTGCACACCACCGCAACGACCGTCCAGACCGGCATTCGTGACCCCCGTTCCTCGCGTTCTTCCATGGAACCAACGAAAGCGGCCGAACGCAAGAACCCGCAGGTGGGACATGGTACCCAATGCGGGCTGGCGCTAGTACCGGACTCACACCTTCGGAGCAGCCCAGCTCCCGCAGGGCAGCCGAGCAGGTCAGCCCTGGCACGGCCGGTTCGGCGGTCAGTCGCAGCCGCCCGGTACCGGTGTCGGTCACCCAGCCTTCACCGAGCAGGCCGCTGTTCCACGTGGAACAGCTTGATCTGCGGACGACCCGCCGGTGCCGCCAGTGGAACGGCTCCTGCTGGCGTCCGCGTGGCAGGGCCCAGGACCGACCTTTCTACGACCGTTTGTCGTCTCGCTGAAATCCATTTGTCGGAAGCTCTGGTTGAGGCCCCGAGATTGTCAGGGGTGGGTGCGACAATGGTTCCGTGATGGAGACGCTACTGGGTCCGAGGCAGGCGATGGTCGCTTGTCTCGATCGGTGGCGTCACGCCATCATTGACTGCGACGATGCGGGGTTGCCGGATCAGGTCCGCGATATCGAATCGGTGTCGCGGATGGTGCATTCGGTGATGCTGGATGCGGTCGGGGAGTTGGAATCCCGCAATATCGCGGTTACCGCTGGGTTCCGCAATACCAAGCAACTCCTGGCCGGGATGCTGAACCTGTCACCCACCGAGGCCGGCACCCGCGTCACCCACGCCGGGCTACTCGCGTCGCGCCGGGCGCTGACCGGCGAGGTCCTGGCGCCGTTGCTACCCGACACCGCCGCGGCGTTGGCTGCCGGTGAGATCGGGCCGGGGCAGGTCCGGGTGATCACCGAGACGATCAACGCCATCCCCGCCTGCGTGAACGCCGCCGACCGCGACGCCGCCGAAGCCGAACTGGCCCACCACGCCCGATCGTTTCACCCCACCGCCCTGCACAAGATCGGCCAGCGGATCCTCGCGCACCTCGACCCGGACGGTCCGGAGCCCCGCGATGAGCCGGAACCCGCCCCGGCGGCGGGGGAGCTGCGGTTGTGGGAGCGCCGCGACGGGCGACTCGGGCTGGAGGGACACCTCGAACCCGAACACAGCGCCGCGTTCCGGACGTTGATCGAACAACTCGCCGCACCCCGACCCGCCACCGACGGCATCCCCGACGCGCGTAGCACTGAGCAGCGCAACGCGGACGCCCTGCTGGAGGTCTGCGGGTTGGCCCGCGCCGCGCAGGACTGCCCGTCCACCGCGGGGGAACCCCCACACCTGACGGTGACCATCGACTGGGACGCGCTGCGCACCGGCCTGGGCGTCGCGACCCTGGACTACGGCACGCAGATCAGCGCCGCCCAAGCCCGCCAGTGGGCCTGTGACGCGAAGATCATCCCGGTTGTGTTGGGTGGGAAATCCGAACCCCTCGACGTCGGCCGGGCTATGCGGACCGTTCCACTGTCCATCCGCCGCGCGTTGGTGGCCCGAGACCGCGGGTGTGCGTTCCCGGGTTGTGATCGGCCACCAGGAATGTGCCAGGCACACCACTGTCGACACTGGATCGATGACGGTGAAACTAGTGTCGAAAATTGCGTCCTGCTGTGCGAGGCGCACCATCGGCATGTGCATCTTACCGGGTGGGAAATCCTCATCGACCACGGTCACGTCGAATTCATCCCACCCGCGATCATCGACCCCACCCGCACACCACTACACAACCCACTCCGCTGTTAGGAGCTACAGCAGCGGACACTGAACCGTGGCCGCGATAACCGTCCCGCGGACTTGGCGCTAATCGCCGGCCGAAGAGTGGCCTTGACGCGCTGACGTGCGGCCGTGGTGCGCCAACTCCTCGATCTGCGACTCCGCCACCGCGAGGTCCGCCTTGCAGCGTGCCAAGTATCCGGATAGCCGGGCGACCTGCCGGCTCTCGTTCTCCAATGCCATAGTCAGCTCGGCTCGCTCGATGTCCCAGTCCTTCTGCAACGTTTGGGTTCGGACCAGAGCCTTGTCCAACTGTTCGCGCATCGCCTTCTCCCCGCCCTGAAGCGTGGCGATGTACTCGTTGGCCGAGGTGAGCGCCGTCGATCCCGATGTGGCATCCAGACTTCGCAGCTCGCTGCGGCGTTTGAGAAGGAAGATGCCCATTTGCACGCTACCGCCACCGAGCGCGATCGCAACCACCTGGAGGACGAAACGCAGCGTGTCAGGACTCACTGGCGCGATCAACTTCCCGGGCGACCGCTGCGAGCGTGATGACGCGCCTGATGGTGCCCGCCGCGATAGCGAGGAATCCGCTCCCAGCGACCGCGCCGTGCAGGCCGAGCCCGAGTATGACGCCGAGGCCGTAGATGGCACATCCGATAGCGGTGACGGTGAGACCCAAGGTCTCGGTCAGTGCCGTGTTGCGGGCGATTCCGAGGAGCGTGAGGCTCGACCCCACCACGAGCAGAGTCCCCATCATGCGCGAGATGGTGCCCGCGGCGATATTACTCAGAGCTTGGGATACCGCATCCCCGTAAACAATGGCCAGCGCGCCGGGGACCAGCAGCACGACTGCCAGTACAACGGTGTACGGGCGGTGCACCCACGCCGATTGAAGCTGCGAGATCGCTGAGGTCGTGGTCCGGGAACCCTCGTCGCGATGAGCGCGCTGCGCGCCTTCGTCCACTCGTTGGTGGCTGCTTTGCCTGCGGCGCGGATCCTGCGGGGTTTCGTCTCGGCCTGGGCGAACAGCTTGGGATAGCCGGCCTTCACGGCCGCTGTCTGATCGGACAGGCCGCTCGTCGACGGCCATGTGACGCTCCTATTCGTTGGGCTACGGAATGTTACTCTCAGTAGGTTCCCTAGTGCAAATGGTCCGGGTCCGGCCGGTGGTGCCGAGACGTGACGGTCGGTGCGGTCCGACGAGCCCACCGCTGCCTGTGCTGCTTGATGACGCCACTAAAGGCGCTGCAGCTAGCGTTAAAAGGTCCGGTGTCGAATGAATCGACGCCACTGCTGGGTGCAGACGTTCTTCGCGGCTATGAACGGCGACCCGGCGCACACCTCTTGGCCTGAGTCAGGCGCCAGGTTGGTGGCTCGGGGACGCATGTGGGCAGCAGGAGATCAACTCCTTCACGGGAGGCGAGGTTGGGCGGAACGCTCACGGAACGTCTCATGAACTGTCTACTAAACGATCTGAGGTCGGCGTTCAATCTACTGCCCCCTCGGCGTGGCGGTGGTCAGAACGCACACAACCGAGATACCTGGTCTTATGCTGCCGCAACCTGAGAGGGTGCAGTCCTGCCTGCTTGATCTGACGGGCATCAAGCCCGCATCCGGCCTGAGAGAAAGGAGGACAGGGCCGTGGCGCAACGCGGAGGAATCCGACTGATCGCTTTTCGGTGTTCGCCGTGGCCGTGGTGCACGGGCCAGATCCGCGCGGCGCGATCACACCTTGAGGCGCGGCCCGAGCACCGGCGGATTGAGCGGGGACTGCTGCGAGCGGTGGCGCAAGACAGGCAGGGGATGACCGCATCGACCGGGGCGGCCGCGCTGCCCGCGCGGCGGTGTCTGATCGTGCTGACCGCAGCCGCCTCCCGGCACCCCATCGCCGCCACTGCTCTGTTCGCGCTCCTGCGCCGCCGACCTGCCCTGGTCGCGCACGCCACCGCCCCGACGGTTCAGATGGTCGTCGATCAGGCCCCCGACGAAGTTGCCGCCGCCGTCTATTCAGCCTTGCCGGGATATAGCACCGAGCTGCTGTGGGCCGCCACCGCTCTAGCCCGCCGCCTGTACGACACGCTGCCCGACACCGCTGGCGCCGCCCAACAGGCCCACCGCCTGGACAACCTCAGCTTGCGGCTGTCGGCGCTGGGGCGGCGGGAGGATGCCCTCGCCGCCAGCACCCAAGCCGTCGGGATCTATCGCCGGCTGGTGGCCACCGACCCCACCGCATTCGAACCCGACCTCGCCCGGACCCTCACCAACTTTGGTATCCGGCTGTCCGCGCTGGGCCGGTGGGAGGACGCGGTCATGTCCACCACTGAAGCCGTCGAGGTCAATCGCCGGTTGGTCGCTATCAACCGCACGGCGTTCGAGCCCGATCTTGCCGGGTCTCTCAACAATCTCAGCGTGATGCTGTCGGACTTGGGGCTGCAGCGCGACGCTCTCACCGCCAGCACCCAAGCTGTGGAGATTCGGCGCCGGCTAGCTGCCGGCAATCGCACCGCGTTCGAGCCCGGGCTTGCCATGGCGCTGAACAATCTCTCGGTCGTCCTATCGAACTTGGGTCAGCGGCAGGACGCCTTGGCGGCCAGCACCCAATCCGTCGAGGTCTACCACCGGCTGGCGGTCACCACCCCCACCACGTTCGAACCCGACCTCGCCCGGGCGCTCACCAATCTCGGCGCCGACCTGTCGGATGTGGGTCGGCTGCCTGACGCGCTGACCATCACCCGCCAAGCCGTGGAAATCCGTCGCCGGCTGGCCGCTGCAAACCCCGCCGCATTCGAACCCGACCTCGCCCGCGCATTATGGGTTTTCGCGCGGGTACGAGCCACCGGGCAGGTGGAGCTACCCCAGGCGTTAACCGCTGGGCAGCAGTCAGTCGCCCACTTTGAGCGATTATTCCTGCAGTGGCCGCGGGTGTTCGCCGGCGATCTGCGAGGGGCGCGTGCGACCGTAGCCGATATGCTCAAAAGGTCTTGAAGTCTACGCAAAACGTGTGTCGCAAAACTGCGGCACTCCGCCAGTCGGCTAGCTGCCGGTGGCTCGGTAGCTCCCGTCCTCCCGAACTCAACAGCAGAGCTGTTCCACGCCGGTGGCACCTTGTTAGAGGTACTCTTCACTGCATGGTGGCCTTGAGTGGTGTTGAGCAGGGTAAACGGGTCAAGTGTGCCCGGGACTACTTGCGGGTGAGTCTGGATCGGTCGGGGCGGGCTCGGTCGTTGGAGGAGCAGCACGCGGATCATGTCCGGGTGGCTGGTGAGCAGGGCTGGATTTTGGGTGAGGATTCCTATCGGGATGCGTCGGTCAGTGCGTCGCGGTATGCCCGCAAGGTGCGGGGTGGGTTCGATGCGCTGATCGCGGATCTGGAAGCCGACCGGTTCGGTGCGCAGGTGTTGATGATCTGGGAGAGCAGCCGGGGCAGTCGCCGGGTCGGTGAGTGGGTGCGGTTGGTGGAGTTGTGTGAGCAGCGCTCGGTGTCGATCTTCGTGACCACCCACGGCCGGTGCTACGAGCCCGGCAACGGCCGCGACCGCCGCTCGCTGCTCGAAGACGCGGTGGACAGCGAGTACGAGTCGGCCAAGATGTCCACACGGGGCCGGCGGGCGGCGGCGGCCAACGCGGTGGCGGGTCGCCCGCACGGTCCGATTCCGTACGGATACCGGCGGGTCTTTCATCCTCAGACGCGGGTTTTTCTCGCCCAGGAACCTCAACCGGGCGAAGCTGAGGTCGTCGACGAGCTGTACCGGCGGTTGATCCAGGGGCACAGCCTTAAGGGGATCGCCCGGGACTTCCAGGTGCGAGACATCCGCACCCGGTCTGGGGTGGTCTGGACCGCTCAGCATCTGCGCTCGTTGGCGATCAAGCCGGTTTATGCGGGTCTGCGCTCGCACCTCCCTGGCTGGCGTGGGGGGGATCGGATGGTGGATCTGGATAGCTTGTATGAGGGGCAGTGGCCGGGGTTGGTCAGCCGAGGCGAGTGGTTTGCGGTGCAGCGGCTGCTGCGGGCACCGGAGCGCAAGACCACCCGGCCCGGTCGGGCCAAGCACCTGCTGTCGCTCATCGGGCGCTGCGGGGTGTGTGCGGGAACGCTCAACGTCGCCTACCGCGATGGCGGCCCGCTGTACGTGTGCGGCACCAGGGGTTGCGTGCGGATCATCCAAGCCGACCTCGACACCCTCGCCGAGCAGGTCATGCTCGACTACCTCGCGCAACCTGATGTGATCGACGCTCTGCGGGCGGGCGAGCACGACGGTGACCGCGAACTGTTCGAGGTCCGGGATCGGCTCGCCGCCGCGCGGGCCCGGCATGAGCAACTCGCCGACGCGGTCGCGGCGGGAACGGTCAGCATCGCCACCCTGGTCCGGGCCGAACCGACCCTCCTTGCCGAAATCACCACCTTGGAAACCCGCGAGCGCGAGCTGAGCACCCCCAGCGCGTTGCGCGGCCTGATCGAACCCGGCGCCGACGTCGCCCAGCGCTGGACCACCACGCCCATCAGTACCCGCCGTGAGATCGCCCGCCTCCTGCTCACCCCCGAGCTGATCGGCCAACTACGCCTGAACCCCACCCCCCGGCGCGGAAGACACCGCGCGCCAGCCCACGAGCGCACCACATGGTGGCGCGGATGAGATCGGGAGTCCCCGTCGCCCGGACGGGACTGGTGTTTCCTGGCCCCGGTGCCGTCGGCGGGCGGGGTGCTGATTGCGAATCGCCACACAGTTAATTCAGTCGAACTCGTCAACACTTATCCAGGCGGCGAACGCGGTCCACGCAGGCGGATTGAGTCTTAGGACCGGGCCGGATCGGTCTTTGCTGTCCCGGATGGCCCGGCCACCGTCGGCTAGCGCGGCGACCTCAACGCAGGCGTTGCCGGCACCACTTCGGCTTGACTTCCGCCATTGCACATGATCTAGATCACGCATGAGATCCTCACTCTCATCTTTTTACTTCAGACAGCTCTGACAACCAGCGCAGACTTTCGTCGGGGGCAAGAGCCTGGCTGCGGAGCAGTTCCCATAGACCCACCAAGTGGCTGACTGCGTCGCGGTCGTCCACGACATGCCCACCGATGGCGTGTTCCTGGTAACCAAAGGGCGGGGCCACGCCGGGATCGAAGGTCAGCACCGCGAAGGAGCCCGCCATGCTGGAGTGCAGCCCGGCCGCATACGGCAGCACATGCAGCGTGACATTAGGTCGTCGCGCCGCCTCGATGACATGGGTCAACTGTTCCGGGCCGATCTCCGCATCTCCAAGGGCGCGATGAAACGCAGCTTCGGAAACCACGGTGGACAGCTCCAGCGGCGTGTCGTCGGTCAGCCGGGACTGTCGGCGCATCCGGGCCGCCACCAGCCTGTCGAGGTCGGCGGGTTTGATCAGATTGCCGGCCACCAGATGGACCCGCCGTGCATACTCTTCGGTTTGCAGCAGACCGGGGATCAGTTCGCCCTCAAAGCTGCGCATGGTAACGGCGTCGGTTTCCAGTTCGACGTAGCGCTTGAGCCAGGACGGCAGCCGGTAGGTCGACGACCACCCCCGCTTGCTGGCCTCTTGGCGTAGCTCTTCGAGGCCCTCGTGTTCCTCGTCGCTGGCGCCGTAGAGGTCGAGGATCACCTTCAGTTCGGGTTTGCGGATAGAGTTGCGCCCGTTCTCGATGTGCCCGATGCGGGAGCGCGCGCAGTCGAGGACCGCTGCGGCGTGCTCCATCGTGATGCCAGCGCTGTTGCGCAGCCTGCGGAGCTCGGCGCCGAGTTGCCTACGGCGCATGGTCGGGCCCAACGGTGGCATGTCGTGATCGTAGCCTCAAAGTAGATCACCCCTTCTTGCCTTGTAACTTGTAGCGCTACACATTACCCTCGCATGTGAACGAGACGATGTAGCCATCAAGACATCAGCGAGTGTTGGCGCGGTTGGGACAGCGACTGCGCCGCGACTCACCCACCACGAGGTCAGGAGGGCCATGGCTGGTAGGCATCGCCGGGTCGCGTCGCTGCGGGGTTCGCGGCGACAGGCTGTATCGGTGGCCAGCGCACTGCCTGCGCCGATGGCGATCGAGATGACGGACGGCTACACCAACGTCACGCATCAGGTGACGGATGAGGCGATGGCGCAGGGTCGCCGCGCGGGTGGTCGCTATCGGGCGATCTGCGGCGCCCGGGTGTTGTCTGCGAGTCTCGCGGCCCCGGTGCAACGGCACTGCCCGAGGTGCGGGATGTGGCGTCGGCGATGACCGCGCAGGGCCCGGACCTGGCCACCGCTAAGCGACTGCTCGATGCCGCCAAACGCGACGGGTTCCACTTCCAGCGGGTCGCACCCGGCCCGGACGGACCGCTGTGGGGCGTGCGGGAAACCCCCGAATGGCGCGACACCCTCTACCTCGCCGGGTTCAGCCAGGCCTGCACCGCCACCCGCGCCCGCAAAACGTCCCTGATCATTCCCGGCGGGCCGCTGGTCACCCAACGCCTGAACGGGGACGCGCTCAGCGTGCTGCACACCGTGGTGTGCGACTGGAACCCCTGAACCCCGGCTGGCTGTCGGTCGAGAGAGCGACCCCCGACGCTCGCCTCCCGGCAGCCAGCCGGTCCCAACCACCCCCACAGCATCGGAGGCCAACCATGCCCGCTGACCCACCACGACCGACCCCGGACCGGTGGAGCGACGACGAGGGCACCCACATCTCCCTCTTTTGCTGGATTGAGCAGGTCGCCGACCACCCCCAGCCAGGGACGCTGTTCTCCCGGCTGCACCAGCGAGGCGAGGTCGTCGGCAGGGGCCCTGACACGGTGTATGTGCGCTTCCACGGCGAGAGCCATGTGATCGGCGTGCCACCTTGTCTGCTGCGCGTGCTCGACACGGCTCCGGAGGGATGCTGATGCGCACGATCGATCCGGCGGCGGCCGGACTAGCCGAGATCACCCTCGCGGGCATCCTGGTCACCGACCCTGAACTACGCCTCACGGCCACTGGCGCGGTGGCCAGTTTCACCGTAGCGGCCCATGAGCGCCGCTTCGACCCGGCTACCGGCCACTGGGTGGACATCGGGACAACCTTCTTGCCCTGTTCCATCGGGCGCCACGCCGCCGACAACGTCGCCGAATCCCTCACCACAGGCACCCGCGTGCTGATCACCGGCGTGCTACGACAACGCCAATGGGAAACCACCACCGGCGATCAGCGCTTCGCTTGCGAGCTTCACGCCATCGAGGTAGCCGTCTCACTCAACCACGCCACGGTGCAGGTTACCAAAACCGAGCACCAGCAGAAATGATCCGACAATGCTCACGAGTCATCGAGCATTCCACAGAGTGTTTGCGTCGCCACTTTTGAGTGTGTCGATCCGGAAATCCAGTTGCATTGAGGCCTGCTCGTTTCCCGTGTCCGCCAGCCGGATGTAGGACCCGAGGGTATGCAGGTCCCGCATCTCCCGGAGCACCGGGAAACCCGGCCACGCGGTAACGTCGTAACCGTATGCCGCAGTGAATGCATCCCGTTCGGCCTGGGGTCTGCCGAACCGTGCCCCTTGATGGGTGTTCACCAGATCAAGCTCTCGCGGCCCGGTGCCGACCTCATCCCAGTCACCCAGCAACGCCCGGTCACCGTCCCAGAGCGTGTTTCCTGGGTAGGCATCACCGTGAATCCAGCCAGAACCCAGGGGGAAATCAAGTTGTTCATAGTGGGCCAGTAGCTCGGCCCGGCGATCGAGCAACCACCCGCGATCATTGTCCGATAAGGCGGTGCTGGCGACCACGGAATCGCCGAGATTTTTCAGCGGCTGATACTCACTTAGTTCTACCGGGGGTGTGGGCAGGGCGTGTAATTGCCGCAACATCGCCCCGAGATGATCTGCGGTGGGCTTCGGCCGGTCGTTCTGCGGGTAGTAACGCCAGAATGTGACGGTGTAGTCATCCACGTCGAGTGGCTGTTCCACGTCTACTGGCGCCACGGACGGGAAGCCTTGGCCAGTGAGCCACCGCGTGAGTTCTACCACGGTCCGCGCCCGCGCCCGGTCGTCACCATCGTTGTTCAGGCGAACGACAACACGGTCAGCCTCGAAGAGGTACAGCGTTGCCGCGTGTTGGTGAAGTGGCGCGGCGTCTGATGCATTCAGGCCGGCTCTTGCGCACGCGTCGTGGAGTACCGCGAGGGTCCGGGTTGTGGTCACCGGGTCAACAGTAGTGAGTGCGTCGCCGATTCCGCCTGGTACTGGTCGACGTCCTGGGCGATCTCGCGGGCGATTGGCGCTCGAGCGTAGCGGGGCAGGGCCAGCGCGGTGCGCACCCTGCCGATACCAACCGTGAGCTGTTCGATACGGCGTTCCGGGGACAGGTCGAGCGCGGGCCGCAGTGCTTCTCGGGCCCCGTCGAGGTCATCGAGCGCCAGTCGGGTCGTGGTGACATCGACCCGGGCGAGTGCCTCATCACCGTAGGAGCGCTGCTCAACCGGGCCGGTCTCGTACATGCTGATGGCCAGCAGCGCGTTGTCCTGGGCACGTTCGTCCTCGCTGAGCAGCGCATACGTGCTACCGGCGTAGTAATGCTGCTTGGCCACCGGGAAGCTCAACAGCCCGCCGAACTCCGCCAGCTCGTCATCCGGCGCGGGGACCTCTCGGGCGCGGGCAGCGCGGGTAAGCGCGTCCAGGGCTAGGCGCCGGTCGCCGGTCCGGGCCGCTGCGCGGGCTTCCAACGCGGCGAGACGCACGCGGGAATCAGCAGTCGTGGCGAAGGGCTGTCCGCGCTGGGCGAACTCCACAGCCCGCCGGTGCTGATGAGTCCACTCGGCAATGAGAGCGGCGGTGCCGTGGGTCCAGGCCCGCAGCCCGTTGTGGTCGGCTTGCTCGGCACACGTGAGCGCGGCGCGGACCTGGGCCATCGCTGACGCCGAGTCACCCAGGTTCTGCGAGGCATGGGCCAACAACAGGCAACTCGTTCCGGCGAGGAAGAACAACCTCCGTGCCTGCATGGGGTGCTGCCTGCCGGTTTGGAGCAACTCACACGCATGCCCCCGAAGTGCTGTCAGGTCACCCAACAACAGCCGCAATGGTGCGTGCACGTAGTTGAGCGCAATCCTGCACAGTTCGTAGGACAGATGGTCCAAGGCAGAGGCGCTGACGTTCGAAGTCTCGGCCCAACTGGCGAACGCGAGGGAATCCCGCGCTGCTGCGGCCGTCAGCGCCGCCAGGCTCGGCTGCTGCTGATCGGCGGGTGTGACGCCGTTTCGCTCCGGAGGCCGGGACAGTTGGCCATTGTGTGATTGCTGGTCGCCGGGTGAACGCGCGAGTTCGTCCAGGATGAGCCGTTCGCGCTCGTCCAGCGCCACCCACTCATCCGGGGAGATGAGCCGGCGGGGTTGCGTGCCGTAGGACTTGGCCAGCACAACCAGGTTGAACGCTGAGGGGCGCCGGCCGGTCTGCGGCCAGCCCTCCCAGTCGGAGATCCGGCTACCGCTCGTGCGAGTGTCGGCGTCGTTGGCCACCGTGTTGCACCGATCGGCCGCCTGGTCCAGGGTCAGCCCGTTGGCGTGGCGATACGCCGCTCGCAGGGCAAAACCCCAGCGTGCGCGCATCTCGGCCGCGATCTCATCGACGCCGCACCCCTGGGCGAGCATCGCCGCACGCAGCGTGTCGCGGTCGGCTCGACTGCCGGACTTCACGACGGCCATGCACCCCCCTCACGGTCGGATAACGCTGCGCAGCTGAGGAGTTACCGACTGCACCGTACTCCGGGGTGGGTGACTCGCGCGGGCATCCGGGTGAGAACAGCCCTTGCCGACCTCGTTTGTGCTGGTAGTCGCCCTGCGATCACGGGAGGAGACCCTCTCCGCGCAGGTAGGGAGATCCGAGCGCAAAACGGCTTTCATATGAGCCATGACAGAGCGCGACCAACCAATTACCGGCTCGCCGTAGCCGACGCAAACCAGCACTGCGGATTTCCCCGGTCCGGCGGTCAATCGCCTGCCAGCAACCCGCCGAACCGGGTCTCCCCACCACCCCACACGAGCGATCGAGGAGATCAACAATGCTACAGGTCCACACCTGCGTCAGTGTCCACTGTGACCGCTGCCGGGATGCTCTCGGTGGTCCTCTGGTCCAGGCGCACTACCGCACTGAGAAGGCCGCGCTGGACGCGGCCGCCGCCCGGCGGTGGCGGACTGGCCCGGGTCGGGGGTTGCTGTGCTCGGCATGCGCCCCGGTCCTGACCTGCGACACCGAGGGCCACGACTTCAGTACCTGGCGTCACCTCGTCACCGCGAACGGGCAACCGGCGCTGAGCGAGTACCGGCACTGCTGGCGCTGCTGCCGGCTCGAATCCCGCCCGGCCACCCCGAGCAACCACGACGGAGGTGAACCCCGATGAACCCGACGCAGTTGGAGGTCCTGCTGGTCGGGCTGGCGGTGTTCGCCGGTCTCGGGGTGGTCGCTGCGTTTCGCAGCGGCGCCCGCAGCGCTTATCGGGTCGCGCGCCATACCCAGCATGTGACGCGGATGGGCGGCAACCTCATCCGGGCCCTGAGCACCGCCGCGGTGATCGTCGGGATGCAGTGGGCGGTGGTGTTCTTCACTACTGACCCGCGCGCCTGGGGTGTAGCGCTGGGCGTGCCCGCGCTGTTCGCCGGCAGCGTGATCGCCCGCCTGTTCTCGGTCACCGAACTCCTCCACGACCCCACCCAGCACCGGAGCCGGCGATGAACCCCACGAAGGAAGGCGGACCGGTGTCGGCGGCGCAGGTGGAGCGGGCTCCGGAGGTGCTGGAGGGGGAGTTGATCACCGAAGCCGAGTACGCCCAACGCAAGGCCCTGCCCATCCTCGCGATGGTGCGGGTGATCCGCGAGTCAGATCACCCGAGGAAGATCACCACAGCGGTGCTGTCGGGCGTTGCACGCTCCACGCGAATCGTGGCCCGGGCCTGCTACACGGTGGGCCAGGGTCACGCCAGCTGGGTACGCCGCGCTCTCGACGCGCTGACCTACGGCCCGGTGCGCGAGCAGATCCGGCTGGCCCGGCAGGCCGGGGACCGCGACGCGCTAGCCG
>JALYTS010000124.1 GCA_030854185.1 Actinomycetota bacterium
CGCGGGGGGTGGGCGGCCGCGCGCACACCGGCCCCGCCCTAGACGTAGATGCTAAGCCGAGACGACGACCGCGTAACCGCCTAGACCGATCATCCGCTGCCCGGCGATGGTCTCGGTCTTGGTGAGCAGCGTCGTGACTGCACCCGTCTCCGGATCGAAGTCCACGTCGGTGATCGAGCCGAGCTCCATACCGCGCTCGGTGAGTATCCGCTTGCCCAGGATCTCCAGGTCGTTGTCCTCAGCCCGCTGTTCCACACCGTCGCGCGGCGGCCGGATCACCGCGTCGGTGGCGACCGTCACCGCGTCGGGGCCGAAGCCCCGGACGTCCTCCCAGGAGAGCAAGGTGCCGGCACCGCTGACCTTGCCCAACCGCAGCAGTGCCACCCTGGGCGGTCCGGGCAGCACGACGAAGCCGTCGACCCTGGCCACCCGGGTGGCGGTGGCGGTGTTCACCACGTCGCGCTTACGCGCCTGGCTGAACAGCATCAGCTGGCCCCCTCTCGCAACCGGGTCCGGAAGGCACCGATCGCAGCGCCGAAACCGGCCAGATCCTCAGCGACGAACTCGGTGGCCGATGCGGGCACGATGAGGTTCTCGCCGGAGACTGCCACGGTGTCAGGCAGCGGGATGAACACATGACGACCTGCCGTGCCGAGCGCCTCGCTGGCCTCCACCTCGTAGCCCACCACGTCCAGGCTCGCCCCGCTGTGTAGTACGACATCCACCACGCGCCCGAGATCGCGCCCGTTGTCGGTGAGCACCCGGTTCTCCAGCACGTCCGCATCGCGGGCCTGCTTGCGAGGCGCGAGCTCGTTGGCTGCGGTCAGCACTGTCTCGTCGGGCACCATCACGGCGTCCCGGCCCACCCCGTGCACCCCGAGCCAGGGCAGCGAATCCTTGCGCGCCCGGCTGAACAGTCCCGGATTGCGCAGAGTGAAACCCGCGATTCGGCCGCCGGCACGGTCGAAGACGACGTCCTTGATCTCGGCGACCAGGTCGCCGCTGAGGGTGACCACCGGACGGCCGGCCAACTCGCTGGCCCGCAACAGCAGCATCGGAGTCGGATTCGTCACCGTGAGTCACTCCGACCTGGATCGCTGAGTCCGATTACGCCACCACGCCGCCTCTTGCGTTGGACAACGACCGCAAGCACTACCAGCGCCGCGATGATGACCAGTGCCAGGATCACCCAGCCCCACCAGTCCATCCCTACCTCCATACCGTTCCAGGCCCGGGCGCCGGCCTGCGCGCACAGTAACGCGAAAGGCTCGTGCTCGCCTGCTGGGGCGTCACCACGCGGGGGTAGGGTCGGCGTTCATCCGGCCGGGAACCGCATCTCTCGCGGGCGCGTTGACCCGGGTGACGGCCTGCAACGTCGACCTGGAGGAACACGGTGCGCACCACCAGCAATCCCGCATTCCGCAATCTTCCCGTTGGGGGCGGCGGATATGCGGGTTTCGAATCGGCCCCCGGACGATTCCCGGGCGCTGACCCCCGCTACGGCGGTAGCTTGCCGGCTACGGGCAGACCGATGACCGTCGATGACGTGGTCACCAAGACGGGTATCACTCTGGCTGTGCTGATCGCCACCGGCGTGGCCACCTACCTCAGCGGGCTGTGGGCGCTCGCCTTACCGGCCGCTCTGATCGGTTTCGTGCTCGCGATGGTGGTCATCTTCAAGAAGTTGGTCAGCCCGCCGCTGATCCTGGCCTACGCCGCGGTCGAGGGCGTCTTCCTCGGCGGCATCAGCGGCGTGATCGGCAGGGCGGTCGAGCTGCGCTCGCCGGGTGGCGGCTCCATCGTGTTGGAGGCGATCACCGGCACAGTGCTGGTGTTCGCCGGGATGCTGGTGGTGTACAAGACCGGCGCGGTGCGGGTCACCCCACGGTTCACCAAGTGGATAACCGGTGCCCTGATCGGGGTCGTCGGTCTGATGATCGTGAATCTGATCGCGAGCTTCTTCATCTCAGGTGGGCTGGGACTGCGCAGCGGTGGTCCACTGGCAATCGTCTTCAGCCTGGTCGTGATCGGGATCGCGGCGTTCAGCCTGCTGCTCGACTTCGATGCTGCCGATCAGGCGATCCGGGCCGGTGCACCGGAGAAGACCGCGTGGTACATCGCCTTCGGTCTCACGGTCACCCTGGTCTGGTTGTACCTGGAGATCCTTCGGCTGCTGTCCTACTTCCAAAGCGAGTAGCCACCCGGTCATCAGCGCAGCCATCGCGCAGCGCGGAGCACAGTGTGGGCAGCAACACCGAGCAGGCGGCTTGGTAGCCGGCAGTCGAAGGATGGAAGTGGTCCCGGCCGAACAGGATGTCGGGCTGGGTGCGGAAATCCCGGGCCAGCAGTTCGGCCAGGGACACCGGCAGGCCGCCGGCAGCAGCTATCGCGTCGCGCTGCCGGCGGGCAAGGGCCCAGCTGGACGTGTGTGCGACGGTTCGCAACGGCTGCGGGATGTGCGGGATGGTGCCGAGATCCGGGCAGGTTCCGGCGATCACCGTGGTACCCACGGCGCGCAATCGCGAGACCGCCGCACCGAGTAATCTCGCCGATTCCCACGGCGGTATCTGTTTAGTCACGTCATTGGCGCCGATCATGATCAGAGCCGCGTGCGGAGGATTGTCCAGGGTGGCGTCCACCTGCCCGGCGAGCCGGCGGCTCGTGCAGCCGCAGATCGCCAGGGTATCCAGCTGGACCGGCCGGCCCGAGTCCTCGGCCCACCCGCGGGCCAGTACCACGCCTGGAAGTTGCTCGGGCTGATCCACGCCGAGGCCGGCGGCCAACGAGTCACCCAGCATCGCCAAGCGCAGCACCGGCGAGCGTTGCGCCGTGCTGGCGCGCATGGTGATTGCCGGAGCCGCCGCAGGATACGGGCCGGTGCCGTCCGGCAGGTACACCCCATCTGCCCTGAAGGGAAACCAGCCCGGGATCATGATGTCGCGGCGAGCCCGCCGGCCCTGCCGGCTGAGCATTCCGTAGGCCGCACCCAGCATGGCGCCGGTAGCACCGACCACGACGCCCGCCGTCCGAAACAGATGTTGCATCGCTGAAGACCTCCCTCAACGCCGCGCTGCGCAGAGTGACCCCCATACTTCTGATATACGCCCTGAAGCTCGGCAGCGCCCGTGCACGAGGGAGATCTGCCCTACCCCCGCCAGGAGAACCCGGTGCACTATGCCGAGCACATCATCGATCTGGTCGGCAATACCCCGCTGGTGCGGCTGAACGCGGTAGCCCGGGATGTTGCACCGCTGATTCTGGCGAAGGTCGAGTACTTCAACCCGGGCGGCAGCGTGAAGGACCGGATCGCGCTGCGCATGGTGGAGGCGGCGGAGCGATCCGGTGCGCTGCAACCCGGAGGCACGATCGTGGAACCGACCTCGGGCAACACCGGCGTGGGGCTGGCGCTGGTCGCCCAACGCAAGGGGTACCGCTGCCTTTTCGTCTGCCCCGACAAGGTCGGCCAGGACAAGCTCGATGTGCTCAAGGCCTACGGTGCCGAGGTCGTGGTGTGCCCGACCGCGGTCCTCGCCGCCCACCCCGACTCGTACTACTCGGTATCCGACCGGTTGGCCAAGGAGATCGACGGTGCTTGGAAGCCTGACCAGTACACCAATCCGGAGAACCCGGCCAGCCATTATCACAGCACCGGTCCGGAACTCTGGGCGCAGACCCAGGGGCGGATCACCCATTTCGTGACCGGCATCGGCACCGGTGGGACGATCTCCGGAACCGGGCGCTTCCTCAAAGAGGTCAGCGACGGGCAGGTACGGGTGGTCGGTGTCGATCCGGAGGGCTCGGTCTACTCGGGCGGCAGCGGTCGGCCCTACCTGGTGGAAGGTGTCGGGGAGGACTTCTGGCCCCGCTGTTATGACCGCACCATCTGCGATGAGGTCATCCCGGTTTCCGACGCGGAATCGTTCACCATGACCCGGCGGCTGGCCCGCGAGGAAGGGTTGCTGCTGGGAGGATCCTGCGGGATGGCCGTGGTGGGCGCGTTGCGGGTGGCGGCCAGGGCCGATGCCGACTCAGTGGTCGTGGTGTTGCTGCCCGACGGCGGACGCGGCTATCTGGGCAAGGTATTCAACGACTCCTGGATGGCCACCTATGGTTTCCTGCCACCGGACTCCTCCGGCGCGACGGTCGGGGACGTTCTGGTCGGCAAGGACGGCGCCCTGCCCAAGCTGGTGCACACCCATCCGAATGAGACCGTCGCCGAGGCGGTGATGATTCTGCGCGAGTTCGGCGTCTCGCAGCTGCCCGTGGTCGCCGCTGAGCCGCCGGTGATGGCCGCGGAAGTGATCGGCGCGGTCAGCGAGCGAACCCTGCTGCAGGCGCTTTTCGCTGGTGATGCGCAACTCGCTGACCCGATCGAGGCGCACATGGCAGCACCGCTTCCGACGATCGGGGCGGGGGAGCCGATCGGGTCCCTGATGCGGGCATTGGCCAACGCCGACGGCGCCATGGTCTTGATCGACGGCAAACCAGCGGGAGTGGTGACCCGGCAAGATGTACTGGGGTTTCTGGCTGGGCGTTGAGGGGCGCCGGATCGGGTCCGCTACGTTGACCGCGCACGAATGCGCCAGGCTGCCTTAGCGAGGGGGTTAACGAATCATGTCGACTTCCCAGCCCATTGAACCGGCCGATGACCAGCCCGGATCGGTTGTGCTGCCAGTACCCCCGCCGGCGCCCCCGTCACTATCAACGACCTGGCCGCCGCAGTATGGGCAGGCGCGGCGGCCGCCATCCCCACCGCAATTCGGACGATTAGAACAGTTCGTACCACCACCGCAGTTCGGGCGATTAACGCGTCCTATCCAATTGCGAGAACCTGCCCGATTGCCCGAGGCGGCGGTCCTGCCCGAGGTATACCCGACAGATACCGGTGCGTCGCCGCACACTGGTCATCCAGCGCCGTCGCCGCAGCCGCTGGCGGGTTTCGGCGCCAGGGCGAACAG
The DNA here is from genome assembly GCA_030854185.1 of Actinomycetota bacterium. GTDB lineage: Bacteria > Actinomycetota > Actinomycetes > Mycobacteriales > Pseudonocardiaceae. Next base: position 4,959 of record JALYTS010000124.1, read on the forward strand.
CTCGTTGATCGACTACGTGGCTCCGGTGATCGTGCTGAACCTCCTGCTGTCGCTGGTTGTCGCGACCGGCGGTGTGGTGGCGTGGCGTCCGGTGCTTGCCGGGGTCGGCTACCTGGTGCTGCTGCTGGGCTTCGGTGTGTGGAACTCGGGCTACCTGCAGGGCACCACGGGGCAAAGCCTCGGCCGCCGGGTGACGAGGACGAAACTGGTCACGATCGAGACCGGCCGGCCGGTGGGGTTCGGCCGGGCCGTGGCGCGCCAGATCTGCCACGGTCTGGAGTTTCGGCATCGGGTACCTGTGGCCGCTGTGGGACGGCAAGCGCCAGACCTTCGCGGACAAGATCGTCAGGACAGTGGTGATCCGGGTTGATCCGCAGTCCGGGGCACGCGCGGCAACCGAAGATCGCACCGGCAGCGCAACCCCGTAGGCTGGCGAAGTGACAGGCTTCGCCACCCGTGCGATCCATGCTGGTCAAGACCCGGATCCTTACACCGGATCGGTGATCGTGCCGATCCACAGCAGTTCCACCTTCGTCCAGGATGGCGTCGGCGGGCTGCGTGAGGGCTACGAGTACGCCCGCACCGCCAACCCCACCCGCACCGCGCTGGAGACCTGCCTGGCGGCGTTGGAGGCAGGCCTGCACGGGCGCGCCTTCGCGTCCGGGATGGCGGCCAGTGACGTGCTGCTGCGAGCGACCTGCCGGCCGGGTGACCACATCGTCATCCCCGACGACGCCTACGGGGGCACGTTCCGGCTGATCGACAAGGTGTTCCGGCACTGGGGGATCGAGCACACCGCCGTCGGGCAGTCCGATCTCGGCGCCGTGCGGGCCGCGATGCGCCCGAACACCCGGTTGGTGTGGTGCGAAACCCCGACCAACCCGTTGCTCAACATCGCTGATATCGCGGCGCTCGCCGCCATCGCGCACGAGGCAGGCGCCCGGCTGGTGGTGGACAACACCTTCGCCACGCCCTACCTGCAGACGCCTCTGGCGCTCGGTGCGGATGTGGTGCTGCACTCGACCACCAAGTACCTCGGCGGCCATTCCGACGTCATCGGCGGCGCGCTGATCACCGATGACGCCGAGTTGGACGAGCAGGTGGCCTTCCTGCAGAACGGCGCCGGCGCGGTGCCCGGGCCATTCGATGCCTGGCTGACCCTGCGGGGGATCAAGACCCTGGCGGTGCGCATGGAGCGACACTGCGACAACGCTGAGCGGGTCGTTGCGGCGTTGCAGGCGCACCCGGCCGTGACCGGGGTGCGCTATCCCGGTCTGGCCACCGATCGTGGCCACGAGATCGCCGCCAAGCAGATGCGCCGGTTCGGTGGGATCGTCTCATTCACCGTCGGCGGTGGCGGGCCGGCGGCGTTGGCCGTCTGCGCCCGCACCCGGGTGTTCACTCTGGCCGAGTCGCTGGGTGGGGTGGAGTCGCTCATCGAACACCCCGGGCGCATGACGCACGCTTCCACCGCGGGAACCCAGCTCGAAGTACCCGCCGACTTGATCCGGCTGTCGGTGGGTATCGAGGACGCCGAGGACCTCATCGACGATCTGCTCGCGGCGCTCGGGTAGCTCTAATCGCCCGGGACACTCTTCGGCGGAGGCGGGGCTTGCTTCAACGGCGGCGGTGCCACCGGCAGGTCGGCGCTGTTGAGGCATCCGCCGACGAGTTGCACGCCACCCGGCACCGGCACGTAACTACCCGGCTCGGCGCAGCCCGCCCGGTCGGCGGTGAAGACTGCGGCGCCCGCAAGCAGAACGGCCACCCCAACCGTAGCCACGACCGGCATCCAGCGGCGGCCCATCCCACCTCCCATGATTTGCTCTCGACCTTACCTGGCGTTGCTCCGCCGGCGCAGCCGTCACGCCGCCGCGCCGGCTGGCAGGATCTTCGAGTATGGAGCTGGTCGGGGTGGAGAAGATCAGAGTCGCTCGAGAGACGCTGCACGGCGTCGTCCGGCTCACGCCGGTGCAGCACTGCGCGGTGCTCGAGCAGCGCTGCGCGGTACCGGTCCATCTCAAATGCGAGAACCTGCAGCGCACCGGATCGTTCAAGATCCGGGGCGCCTACGTCCGGATCCATGCCCTGTCCTGCGCCGAGCGGGCCCGGGGGGTGGTGGCCGCGAGTGCGGGCAACCATGGCCAGGGTGTGGCATTGGCCGCCGCGCTGCTGGGCACCACCGCAACGGTCTACATGCCGGTGACCGCGGCGCTGCCCAAGGTTGCCGCGACCCGCGGCTACGGCGCGCAGGTGCACCTCGTCGGCGACGTCGTCGAAGAGTCGTTGGCCGCGGCGCGAGCCTTCGCCCAGGACACCGGAGCGGTGTTCATTCACCCGTTCGACCACCCCGACATCGTCGCCGGCCAGGGCACGGTCGGCCTGGAGCTACTCGAGCAGCTGCCCGACGTCGGGACCGTACTGGTGCCCACCGGTGGAGGCGGGCTGGTCGGTGGGATCGCCGCCGCGGTCAAGGGCGTCAAACCGGACGTCAGTGTCATCGGTGTGCAGGCTGAGGGAGCCGCGGTCTGGCCCCCCTCGCTGGCCGCAGGTGCGCCGGTGCGGCTGCGCCGCCAGCACACGATGGCTGACGGCATCGCCGTCTCCGAAGTCGGTCCGGTGAGCTTCGCCCAGGTGTCCGCCCTGGTCGACGACGTGCTGACGGTGGGGGAGGAGGCGCTGTCCCAGGCCGTACTGTTGTGCCTGGAGCGAGCCAAGATGCTCGTCGAGCCGGCCGGTGCCGCGGCCGTCGCAGTGTTGCTGCAACCGTCCGTGCGTCTCCCCGGACCAATCTGCGCCGTGCTGTCCGGGGGCAACGTCGACCCGCTACTCCTGATGCATCTCATCCGTTATGGCCTCAGCGCGGGCGGGCGGTTCCTAGCCCTGCGGGTGACGGTGCCCGACCGGCCCGGAGAGCTCGCCAGGTTGCTGTCCCGGATCGGCGATTGCGGTGCCAACGTCGTCGACGTGGCACATTCCCGCATCGCCGGCAGCCTTGCGGTCGGTGATGCGGTAGTCGCGCTGAGCCTCGAAACTCGAGGCGCGCAACACTGCGCGGACCTGGTTGCCGATCTGGGTGCTGCCGGCTACCTCGTGACGCGCTGAGCTGAGGTGCTCAGCGCCGGAAGGGCTCGGCCTTGACGACGGCGACGGTCATCAAACCGCCGTTGGGCAGCTCGTAGTGGCGGTCCTCGCCCTCATGCGCGCCGATGATCGCCTTACCCAGCGGAGAGTTGGGCGAGTAGACCTCCAAGTCCCCGGCCGCGACTTCCTCCAGCGAACCGAGTAGGAAGGTCTCGATCTCGTCGTCACCCTGATAGCGAACGGTGACAACCATTCCGGGCGCAGCGATCCCGGACTCGGCCGGGGCCTCGCCGACCTTGGCCACCCGGAGCAGTTCCTGCAACTGACGGATCCGCGCCTCGAGTTGAGCCTGCTCTTCCCGGGCGGCGTGGTAGCCGCCGTTCTCCTTGAGGTCGCCTTCCTCGCGAGCGTCGTTGATCTTAGCGGCAATGACTGGGCGGTTCGCAACCAGCTCGTCCAATTCATGCTTGAGCCGGTCATAGGCTTCCTGGGTCAACCAGGCTACCTGGGTATCGCTCACAGTCATCACTACTCCTCCTGATCCGACGTCCGCTAACCGCGGGGCGGACCGAACCGAGCCGCTGACATTGCAGCCAGCGGCCGGAACGGAAAAACACGGCCCTGCCCCGGGGCCGTGCGCACCTTCCACGGTAACACGAGGTGTCCGGTTTGGCCTCGGCCTTATGGGTGACGGGATGCGGATCGTGCCTGCTCAGCGGGCACGTAAGTCAGGACTTCGGGGGAGGATTGAGGTACCCGGGCACCTGGAACGAGCATCCGTACACCTCAGCGATGACCGGTGGCCGCGAGGTGTGCACCACTGTGGACAGCGCGATCGGACCGGCGGCGGGGGGCACGTACAGTTCCTTGCGCCCGGTCTCCTCGCCGTCTCGGGAGCGGGCCCGGACGATGCACACGGCAGGCCGAGCGGGATCGTCGCGGATCACGGTCAGCCGGAGTTGCACCGCATTACCCGCCAGCAGGGTGAAGCCCAGCGTCTCGGTCCGGATCGGCGTGGTGCCGAGGTTGCGGTAGCCGATCACCGCGATCGCCAGGCCGGCGAGCACCGTGAGTAGCAGTCCCACCGGCACCGCCCAACGGCGGCGGCTCCCGACTGCCCGCGGTCCGTAGCGGCCCTCGGGAAGCTGGCCAGCGGTCACGGTGTTGTACCTCCCGGATGGGTTACCTACGCCGACGGCCCACCGGAAGGCACTGCGGGTCCGGCAGGAACAATGGTCTGAATAATCTCACCGCCCGGGCAGCCCGCCCAACCGGCGCTGGAGAAGGGATGAGCAGGCGTCCATGGCTGAGCAGCTGCGAATGATGGCGGTGCACGCGCATCCCGATGACGAGTCGAGCAAGGGCGCCGCGACGATGGCCCGCTACGTCGCCGAGGGTCATGATGTGCTGGTGGTCAGCTGCACCGGCGGGGAGCGCGGCAGCATCCTCAACCCGTCGTTCGAGCCGGCCGATCTGGCGGAGCACCCGGCGGAGATGAGTGCGGTCCGCCGCCAGGAGATGGCGCGCGCGGCGCAGATTCTGGGAGTGCGACACCGCTGGCTGGGTTATGTCGACTCCGGGCTGCCCGAGGGTGACCCCAAGCCGCCGTTGCCCGACGGGTGCTTCGCGGCGGTGCCGCTGGAGGTTCCCACCGAGGATCTGGTCCGGATGATTCGCGAGTTCCGGCCGCACGTGGTGGTCACCTACGACGAGAAGGGTGGCTATCCACATCCCGACCACATCCGTTGCCACGAGGTATCGGTCGCCGCGTTCGACGCCGTGGGCGACCCGGAGCGTTTCCCCGACGCCGGGCCACCGTGGCAGCCGTTGAAGCTTTACTACACCCACGGTTTTTCTCGCAGGCGGATGCAGCTGATGCACGACGCGCTGGTCGCGGCCGGCTCGGAATCGCCGTTCGGCCAGTGGCTGGCGAAGTGGGACCCGTCGCTTCCAGACATCCTGGAGCGGGTCACCACCCAGGTGCAGTGCGCCGAATACTTCCCGGTGCGCGACGACGCGCTACGCGCACACGCGACCCAGATCGACCCGTCGAGCCGGTGGTTCGCCGTGCCGCACGCAGTGCAGGCTCAGCTGTGGCCGACCGAGGAGTACGAGCTGGCCCGTTCGCTTGTCGACACGACGCTGCCGGAGGATGATCTGTTCTCCGGCGTCCGGGAGCGGGTGCACATATGACGCAATTGCTGCTGCCCAGTGACTTCTCGGCGGTGACCTCCCCTGGTTTCTCGGCGATGCACTCAGTCGAAGTGCTTGCCCCGCCCCCCAGGCCGGGCCCCGACCCAGGTGGGCAGGGCGAGGATTTCGGCAAGGCCGCGCCGTTGGGATTGGTGGTGCTGCTGCTATTCTTCCTGGCCGTGGCGCTGCTGGTGCGGTCGATGAACAAGCATCTGCGCCGAGTCCCGGAGTCATTCGATGTCCCGCAGTCTTTCGATGACGGTTCCGGTGATCCACCTCGTGAGGAGTAACGGTTCCGCGCTGCCGGCGGGCCAGGGAGGATAGCCACATGGCGAACCGGCTTGCGAGCTCCACCAGTCCCTACCTGCTGCAGCATGCCACCAACCCGGTCGATTGGTGGCCGTGGTGCGAGGAGGCGTTCGCGGAGGCCGCGCGGCGCCGTGTACCGGTGCTGTTGTCCATCGGCTACGCCGCCTGTCATTGGTGCCATGTGATGGCGCACGAGTCCTTCGAGAACGCGGACATCGCAGCGGTGATGAATGCCAACTTCGTCAACATCAAGGTCGATCGGGAGGAACGCCCCGACGTCGACGCTGTCTACATGGAGGCGACCCAGGCCATCACCGGCCGCGGTGGCTGGCCGATGACCTGCTTCCTCACCCCCACCGGTGAGCCGTTTCACTGCGGCACCTACTTCCCGCCGTCACCCCGGCAGGGCCTGCCGGGCTTCCCTGAGCTGCTCATCGCCGTGCGCGAGGCCTGGGCCAACCGCAGTGCGCAGGTCCAAGATGCGGCCCGGCGCATCGCCAAGCAGCTCTCCGAACGGGCCGCGCCACCGGCCGAGTCGGCAGTCGACGATCAGGTGCTGGCTGCCGCAGTCGAGAAGTTGGCTGCCGAGTTCGACGACCAACATGCCGGGTTCGGTGGTGCCCCGAAGTTCCCGCCGTCGATGCTGCTGGAGTTCTTGCTCCGGCACCACGAGCGGACCGGCTCCAAACGCGCCTTGTCGATGGCTGAGCGCACCTGTGAGGCGATGGCCCGCGGCGGGATGTATGACCAGCTCGCCGGTGGTTTCGCGCGCTACTGCGTCGACGCCACCTGGGTGGTCCCGCACTTCGAGAAGATGCTCTACGACAACGCCCAGCTGCTGCGTGCCTACACCCACCTGGCCCGGCTGACCGGATCGGCGAGCGCCCGACGGGTGGCTGAGCAGACAGCGACCTTCCTGCTCGACGTGTTGGGCACTGCGCAGGGTGGCTTCGCTGCGTCGCTGGACGCCGATACCGCGGGCGTGGAGGGCGCCACCTACGTGTGGACGCCGGCGCAGCTCATCGAGGTGCTCGGGTCAACCGACGGCCAGTGGGCGGCGGAGCTACTGGTGGTGACCGAGGCCGGCACTTTCGAGCATGGTGCGTCGGTGCTGCAGCTGCCGGCCGAGCCCGATGACGCGCAGCGCTGGGAGCGGGTCCGCGCCGCGCTGCTCGCGGCCAGGGCAGCTCGCCCGCAACCCGGCCGGGACGACAAGGTGGTCACCGAGTGGAACGGGATGGCGATCACCACCCTGGCGGAGGCCGGCGGCGTGCTGGACCGCCCGGAGTGGATCTCCGCGGCGGCCGCCGCGGCGGAGCTCATGCTGGGTACTCATCTGGTCGATGGCCGGCTGCGGCGCAGCTCCAGAGACGGCGTGGTGGGCCAGGCGGCCGGGGTGCTGGCCGATCACGCCTGGCTGATCGAGGGTCTGCTCGCGCTGCACCAGGTCACTGGTGAGGACCGCTGGTTGCAGGCTGCGCTACCGGTGCTGGAGCTGACCCAGAAGCACTTCGGCGACCCGGAGCATCCCGGCGCCTGGTTCGATACCGCCAGCGACGCGGAGGCGCTGTTCCGGCGTCCCACCAACCCGACTGACAACGCCACCCCAGCGGGTGCCTCCGCGTTGGCCTCCGCGCTGGTCACTGCCTCGGCGCTGACCGGTGCAGAGACCTACCGAGCGGCTGCCGAAGCGGCGATCACGCGGGCGGGTGGGGTGCTGGCGAAGGTCCCGCAGTCCGCCGGGCACTGGCTGACCACTGCTGAGGCGCTGGCGCACGGGCCGGTGCAGATCGCCGTGATCGGTGCCGCCGGGGATGCCGCCCGCGCGGCCCTGGAGCGGGCGGCCCGGG
>JALYTS010000215.1 GCA_030854185.1 Actinomycetota bacterium
CGGCGGTGCGGCACAGCGAAGCGGCGGCCCTGGCTGCGGCAGTGTTGCCGGGGCTGCCCGGCACGGTGTGCGCCTATTGGCCGGTCAGTGTCGAGCCGGGCTCACCGGAGCTGCTCGACGGTCTGGTGCGCCGCGGTTGTCCGGTGCTGCTGCCGGTGGTGAGTGGACTGGGCCCGCTGGACTGGGCGTGGTACACCGGCGCGGGGTCGCTACAGGCTTGTCCGCTGGGGCTGTTCGAGCCGGCCGGGCCCCTGCTGGGCCCTTCGGCGATCGCCACCGCCGTCCTGGTCCTGGTGCCCGCGCTGGCTGTTGACCGGACCGGGGTCCGGCTCGGCCGCGGCCGCGGCCACTACGACCGCACACTGCCGTTGGCGACGCCTGGTACCCCGCTGGTGGCGATCGTCCGCGACGACGAGGTGCTCCCCTCGCTCCCCAGCCAACCGCACGACGTCCCCGTCACCGCGGCCCTGACCCCAGCCCGCGGTGTAATCCCGCTGCCCTCCTGACCCCAGCCGCGTGGCCTGGCGTCGTGAACTCGACACCACGGACGTTTCCGCCGAGCGGAATGTCGGTACGGTCGAGTTCACGGCACTGGGCTGCAGGCCCGTGGCAGCGGCCGAGCGGCGGTCCTTGGCGACGGTCTTGCTATCATCGGAGTTGGCACTCTCGTGTGCAGAGTGCCAACCTGTGGAGGCGAGACGTGCCGACCTACTCCTACGCGTGCACCGCGTGCGAGCACCGCTTCGACACCGTGCAGAAGTTCACCGACTCGTCGCTGACCGACTGCCCCGAGTGCTCCGGCCGGCTGCGCAAGCTGTTCTCGGCGGTTGGCATCGTGTTCAAGGGGAGCGGCTTCTATCGCACCGACAGCCGCGCCGACAGCGCTGCGCATGAAGGGCCGTCAAGCTCGAACGGCAAGTCAGAATCCAGCGGTGCCAACGGCAAGTCCGAGGCCGGTGGCGAGAAGAAGTCCGAGTCCGAAACCAACGGCAAGTCCACGTCGGAGGCCAAGTCCTCGAAGTCCGGATCCACCGAGTCGGGGTCGAAATCCGGGTCGAAGTCGAAATCTGGATCGGGGTCTGGGTCGGGCTCGGCATCGTCGGCTTCGAGTTCAGCAACCGCCGCCGCTTCCTGATCTAGCGGAGTTATCCACAGCCGCCCGGTTGTCCACAGCCTGCGGCGGCGTCGGCTGCGGTCGGCGCCCGATCCTGCCAACCTCACGATCGTGATGACGAGATCGGGAGGCCAGCATGAAGCCATCGCAGTACGACAGTCCGCGGGCGTTGGTGTCGGTGCTGAGGCAGCGGTGGGAGGCGGTGGCGCGCCGGTCCGGTTTCGGCCGGACCCTGTTGCTACGCCGGACAATCGCTGCGCTGCTCGTCGGGCTCGCGGCGGTGCTGGCACTGGCTCCCGGCCGGGCAAGCCCTGCCGACGATGAGGTAGTGGTCGCTGCCCGGGATCTTGCTGCGGGCACCGTGCTCGGCCCAGGCCTGGTGACGCTGCGCGGGATACCCGAGCAGGTGGTACCCGACGGCGCTGCTCGGGTCCCGTCCGCGGTGCTGGGCCGGACCCTGGCTGCACCTGTCCGGCGCGGTGAGCCGTTGACTGACGTGCGGTTGACGGGCTCCGATCTCACCCGGACGATCTCCACGAATCCCGACACGGTGAGCGTCTCGCTACGGCTTGCGGATCCGGGCGTCGCGACATTGCTGCGTCCAGGTGCCACCGTCGATGTGGTGACCGTAGGCGAACGGCAGGACGAGCCGGTGGTGCTGGCCCGCGGCGCGCGGGTTCTTGCGGTGTTGGAGGCAGGCACTCACACCGGAGAGCGTGCCGGCAAGCTGGTGTTGGTCGCACTCGATCCAGTCGCAGCGACCCGGGTCGCGGCAGCCTCGCTATCCCAGACTCTGACCGTGACCTTCCGCTGACCAACGCAGTCAGGCAGTGTCATCCAGTCAGGCAGTGTCATGATGCGGGGGGCGGTTGTCCCGCAGCCACTGGTCGCGTTCGTCGGACTCCGTATGTTGCAAGCTATCCGTATGTTGCACGCTATCCGCGTCCGCCGGCCAAGGGCGGTCGTCTGAGGTGCTGTCGGGCAGCACCTCACCGAACACGAGATCCAGTTTTGTCTTGCTACCCGCCGCGCTCACCGCCATGATGACCCTCCCCTACCGCGTGACCGCGTGGTCCAGCCAGTGCCGATCACTTCCCGCTACCGGGTCCCAGTGCCAGGATGTAGCTCATGACTGCGTGACACAGTCTCCATCTCGCAAACGGAAGGTCTCCCACCATGAGTCTAGTGGACAAAATCAAGGACGCGGCTGGTCCCGTCATCACCTTGGCCACCCCGGTCGTGGCACAGGTCATCCACAAGGCCACCCCGCTCGTCGAGATGGCCATGGAAAAGGCCAGCCCCTACGTCGAGCAGGCCAAGGAGAAGGCTGACCCGTTCGTCCACGTCGCCAAGGAGCTGACCGCCCCACTGGTCGAGCAGGCGATCAACAAGGCCGGCCCGTACGCCGAGAAGGTGGCTGTGACCTACGGCCCGATCCTCGATCAGGCCAAGGAGAAGGCCGGCCCGCTCGTCGTGAAGGCCACCGGCATCGCAGCGGATTGCGTCGAGGCGGCGGTCTTCACGGTCGACAAGGCCACCGGCGGCCGCTACCACGACCAGTGCGCGAGCGTGGGCGAGCTGATTGGAAATGCGCTGAGCCGGAACGGCAAGGCAGGCGGGCACTGAACCGCCCCGCCCCGCGGGCCCGCAACGGCCACCGTTCGGGCCCGTCGTGGTGGTGGCCGGCGATCCTCGGGGCGCTCAGTCCTGGTCTGGCCAGGACAGCTCTTCGATCACCCGTCCGACCAGCGGGGTGAGCGTCGCCATCCCGTCGCGGATCGCTGCCCGTGACGGCGCCAGGTTCACGACCAGGGTGCTGCCCGAGACCCCGGCCAGCCCACGGGACAGACCCGCGTCCACGGCGCCGGCCGCGAGCCCGGAGGCGCGGATGGCTTCAGCGATACCGGGTATCGGGCGGTCCAGCACGCCGGCCGTCGCGTCCGGGGTGACGTCCCTCGGTGACACCCCGGTACCACCGACGGTGACCACCAGGTCCACCCCACCGATGACCGCTGTATTCAGCGCGTTTCGGATGTCCACCGACTCGCCCGCCACCACTACCGAGCCGTCGACGACGAAGCCGGCCTCCTCGAGGAGCTCGGTGACCAGCGGACCAGTTGCGTCCCCACGCTCACCGTGCACAACTCGGTCGTCAACGACCACGACGAGAGCCCGCCCCAGGCTGCGCACGCTGTGTTCCATGCCGAGCACCGTAGCCGGACGCTGTCCGAGCCGAGAATCAGGTCTCGATCTCCGGATCTGGGCCGCCATTCCAGGTCCTAGCGGGAGTTTCCGGGCTAGCGTGATCTAGATCGGCGTTTCCGCTGGTCACGATGGGTGTGGATCCTCAGGTTTCCTATGACCTAAGTCTGGGGTGCCCAGCGGTGCAGGTCGAAGATCTCGGC
>JALYTS010000047.1:0-31889 GCA_030854185.1 Actinomycetota bacterium
TGACTACGAGACCCTGCCCCAACACCACGAAGCCATGGTCCACGTAGCCATGATCATGATCATGTCCCGCCGCCTAGCCCGCACCGGAGACTGGTAGACCGGAGTTTCCAGACGCGCTCTTAGAGAATGCTGGGAAGACCGACAATGCGCGGTGCCCGCTGTACCCCGGATCCGGGCGGGGGCCAAGATGGCCGCTGTGGACTTGAGCCCACCGCCCGCCACCGGCGGCTTCCGGCTGCTCCTTGTCGAGGACGAGCCTGACTTCAGCGCCATCCTCGCCGCGCTGTTCGTCGACGAGGGTTACCACGTCGACGTCGCCGGCGACGGACAGCGCGGCCTGCACCTCGGGCTCACCCACAGCTACGACGTGATCGTCTTGGACCGCGGGTTACCGGCCATTGAGGGTCTGGACCTGATGGGCCGGTGGCGCCGCCATGGCGTCACCACCCCGGTGTTGGTCCTCTCCGCGCGCGGCACCGCCGCGGACCGGGTCGCTGGGCTCGATGCCGGCGCCGAGGACTACTTGGCGAAACCCTTCGACGTCGACGAGCTGCTCGCCCGGCTGCGGGCTCTGCGCCGTCGCCACCTCGATGCCGCACGGATGCTGCCGGTCGGCGGTTACCGACTCGACCTCGACACCCGAGAGGTCTCCGCCGCGGCGGACCACGTCGGCGCTGGCACCGAACCGGTCCGGCTCTCGGAACGGGAGTGCGGGTTGCTGGCCACGCTGGCCGGGCGCCCTGGACAGATTTTCAGCCGCGCCGACCTGCTCACCGGCGTGTTCACCGAGGCCGAAAGCCCGATCGTGGTGGATACCTACGTGCACTATCTGCGGCGCAAGCTCGGGCGCGGCATCGTCGACACCGTGCGCGGCCGCGGCTACCGTCTCGGCCGCAACCCGCGACGATGACCCGAGCGTCCGGCGTCGAGTCCGTGCTGCTGCGCCGGGCGGCGTTACGGCTCGGGTTGCAGGCCGCGTCGCTCGCCTCGGCGATCGTCGTCCTGCTGTCGGCCGCCGCCGTAGCCGTGGTACTCAGCAGCCAGCGCCACGCCGCCACCACGCTGCTCGACGCGGCCGTGACCCGCGCCGACGATGTCATCGACCCGCCAGCCGGGGTCTGGCTCGCCCTACAGGGGCGCGAGGTGAAGGCGGTCACCCAGGGCATGCCCGCGGGGCTGCCGGACACCGGGGCGATCGCCCGGGCCACCACGGCTGGCGCCCGGGAGTCCGCAGAGGTCCGGATCGGCACCGTCGATTACCGTATTGAGACCCTGCGCCAGCCGGACGGCACGATCGCGCAGGGCGTCCTGGACCTCACCGCCAATCACACCGAACGTGACCGGCTGATCGTCACTCTGCTGGTCTGTAGCGGGGTTGGTCTGCTGCTCGCCGCTGCGGCCGGGACCTGGCTTGGGTACCGCGCACTGCGACCGCTGTCAGCCGCCCTGACTTTGCAGCGCCGGTTCGTCGCCGATGCCGGGCACGAGTTGCGGACCCCCGTGACGCTACTCAGCACCCGCGCCCAGCTGCTCCAGCGGCGGCTGCGCAGTGGTCTGGAGCCCGGTAGCGGGCCCGCTGCGCTACTGCCCGATGTCGAGGGCATCGTCGCCGATAGCACCAGGCTCGGCGAGATCCTCGAGGACCTGCTGGTGGCCGCGGACCCGGTGGCCTCGCAATCCCGTCAGCCGGTCGACCTCACCGAGATTGCCAATGGAGTCCTCGCCGCAGCGGCCGCGCAGGCGGCCGAGCGGGACATCCGGCTGACCGGCCCGGAACCCGATGCCGGGCCGGTCCGGGCGCCGGGCTCTCCGGTCGCGTTGCGGCGCGCGGTCACCGCCCTGGTGGACAACGCCGTGCGGCACGCCGAGCACGAAGTGACTTTGGTCGTGCAGGCCCGCAATGGGCATGTCCTCGTCGACGTCTCCGACGACGGCCCGGGGATCGATCCCGAACTGGTTCCGCGGCTGTTTGAGCGCTTCGTCTCCGGCAGGCCTGGGCCATCGCAGAGTAGGCGGCGTTACGGGCTGGGTCTGGCGCTGGTGAGCGAGATCGCCGCGGCCCACGGCGGCCGGGTGGAGCTGCTCGAACGATCCGAGCCGGGGGCAGCCCTGCGCATCCAACTGCCCGGTTAGCGGGTAAGCCGTTGCCTGCTCGCAACGGTCAGTCCCACCGGCGAAAGCCGCCTTCGGTGTTGATGGTCTGTCCGGTGACCCAGGCTCCGTCGTCGGTGACCAGCCAGGCGATGAGCCGCGCGGGATCGTCGGGTACGCCCCAGCGTGCGTGTGGGAAGCGGTGGCGGAGGGCTTCGCTGGCCTCGGGTGTTACGTAGCCGGTGTCTACCGGCCCGGGGTTGATGGTGTTGAGCGTGATCGTCTGGTCGGCGAGGTGGTCGGCTAGGGTGCGGGTGATGGAAGCGAGCGCTCCTTTGCTCGCTGCGTAGGCCACTTCGCCACGCATCGGACCGAGGTCTTGCCCTGAGGTCATGAAGATGATCCGACCGCCGGGTCGACCATCGTGCTGCGCGGCGAAGGCTTGGGCCAGCAGGATGGTTGAGCGGGTGTTGACGGCCCAGTGCGTGTCGAGCATGCCCGCGTCGAGTGTGCCGAGCGGCCCATCGTCGCCGCCGCGGGCGTGGTTGCACACGAGGATGTCGAGGTGTCCCAGCGCGCTGGCCGCGGTGGTGATCAGCTGATCCGGCGCATCGGGGGCGGCGAGGTCGACCTCGCCGTGATGGAGGGTCGCGTCGCGGGTCAGCGCGTCGGTGACGCTGTCGATGACCCCGCGAGGGCCTTCGGGGTCGGCTCCCCAGGGCTGATCGTGGTCGTGCGGGGCGTAGTGGTGCAGGAACAGGCTGGCACCCAGCGCAGCGAGCCGGCGGGCGATGGCGTGTCCGAGTCCGGCACGGCGGCTGGCGCCGGTCACCAGGGCCACCCGGCCGCGTAGCGGCATGAGCCCTGGTTGAGGCGGGCGGTCGGGGGGCTCAGACATGGTAGTGGAGCCGCTCAGCTCCCGAACAGCGCGGGGATTTTGACCAGGAGCTCATAAGCCCCGTAGCCGAATGGAGCGAGTACCCAGAGCCAGGCCAGGGCCATCAGCGGTGCCCGGTTGCTCGGCTCGTCCACCGGAATGCGTTCGCGGGTTTCGGTCACGGCAGACCTCTCTCGGCCAGGCTCGCGGCCTCCCGCGGCGCAGCGGGTTCGTGGAACTTCGGTTCTACCGGTCGGATCAGCTCGTTGGCCACGAATCCGACCACCAGCAGCCCGATCATGATCGAGAACGACAGGATGTACTTGGCGGGGCCGGTCTGCCCGGCCCTGGTCTGGGCGTCGGCGATGGCGTTGACGATGAGCGGCCCGAGCACCCCCGCGGTGGACCACGCGGTGAGCAACCGGCCGTGGATCGCGCCGACCTCGAAGGTGCCGAACAGATCCCGGAGGTAGGCCGGGACGGTGGCGAAGCCGGCCCCGTAGAAGGAGATGATGAGCAGCGTGCAGACCAGGAAGACCACCTTGTTGGCGTTGGTGGTCAGCACGATCGCCAGGTAGAGCAGCGCCCCGATCCCCAGGTAGCAGCGGTAGATGTTCTTGCGACCGATGCGATCCGATGCCGACGACCAGACAAACCGGCCGGACATGTTGGCCAGCGAGAGGATGGCGACGAAGCCGGCCGCGGCCGACGCCAGCGCCGCCTTGGAGGCTGCGGTCGGGAAGAAGTCCTGGTAGATCGGTGCGGCTTTCTCCAGGATGCCGATACCGGCGGTGACGTTCAAGCAGAGCACCACCCACAGGCACCAGAACTGCGGGGTGCGGATCGCGTTGCGGGCCGAGACGTTCGCGGTGGTGACCAACGTTCTGGACTGTACGACCGAGGGGTCCCAGCCGGCTGGTTTCCAGCCCTCTGCCGGTACCCGCACGAGCAGCCAGCCCATCGACATGAACACCGCGTAGACCAGTCCGTGGATGAGGAAGGCCTTGGCGATGCCGGCAGTGCCCTGACCCGCCGCCGCGGTGGTCACCCCGAAGGCGTTGAGCATCTGCGCGGACCACGGCGACGCGATCAGCGCGCCACCGCCGAAGCCCATGATCGCGATGCCGGTGGCCATGCCGGGGCGATCGGGGAACCACTTGATCAGTGTGGAGACCGGGGAGATGTAGCCGATGCCCAGCCCGATGCCACCGATCACGCCGTAGCCGAGGATGACCAGCCAATACTGCCGGGTGACCACGCCCAGCGCCGAGACGAGGAAGCCAGACGAAAAACAGCACGTCGCCACGAACATCGCCCACCGCGGACCATTACGCTCGACCCGGGTGCCGAACAGTGCTGCGGACACCCCGAGCATCACGATGGCCAGCTCGAACGGGATCGCCGAGAGCGTCCCATTGATCCCCAGCGACTTCTCCAGGGCCGGTTTGAACACGCTCCACGAGTACGCCTGCCCGATCGCGAGGTGCACCGACAGCGCCGCCGGGGGGACCAGCCAGCGACTCCAGCCGGCGGGTGCGACGATGCGAGAGCGGGCCAGGAAACCGACAACCATCACGACCACCTCCGCGCCGAGATCGTGACCCGAACGGTAATGATCCGATCACCCTGTGGCTAGCGTCGCCACGGTCACGGGTACCTCACCCGGGCTCGGCGGGCGGGTCCTGGCCCGTGGCGATCGTCCGCTGGACCCAGGCGACGTCATGCCACGCGCCGTGCTTCCAGCCGATGCGCCGGTAGGTCCCGACGGGCTCGAAACCCATGGCGAGGTGCAGACCGACGCTCGCGTCGTTCGGCAGCGTCATGCCCGCGATCGCGGTGCGGAAGCCGCGCCCGGCCAGACGGTCGAAGAGCGCGTCGTAGAGCGCGCGACCGCCGCCGGTACGCCGCCGGCCGCGCTCGAGGTAGACGCTGACCTCGCACGACCAGCGATACGCCGCGCGGGAGTTGAACCCACCGCCGTAGGCGTAGCCCACGACGCGGCCCTGATCTTCCAGCACGACCCACGCATGCGTGCGCATGGCGGTAGCGATGCGCACGGCCATCGCCGCGGGCAGCGGTGTTTCGGTCTCGAACGTGATCGCGGTGTCGGTGACGTACGGCGTGTAGATCGCTACGCACGCCTCGGCGTCACGCTCCGACGCGTCTCGAATGTTCGGGCTGCCGCCATTCATGTCAACGATATGGCCTGGATCAGGTGGCAGTAGGCGGGTTTGCCGAGCGGGCCTTCATAAGCGTAGGGCGCGGTGCCGGTGACCTTGAGCCGGCCGTCACGGCGTACCAGGTCCCGGCCGATCGCCCGAGCGTGCAGCGCAGGCATGTCAGGTCTCCTCGCGGGCGAGGCCGCGCAGCGTCGCCACCAGCGTGCGGGTGAGAAGCGGGATCTTGAAGGCGTTGCCGCCGTCGATGCCATCCTGCGCCTGAGCGCCTGCCAGCTCGGTCTGCGCCGCCGCGCGGTAACTGTCATCGCAAGCCGGTGCCCCGTGCAGTGACTCCTCGGCCTTGGTCGCCCGCCACGGCTTGTGCGCCACCCCGCCGAACGCGACGCGGGCGTCGCGGACAATCCCGTCCGCGACGTCGAGCGCCGCGGCGACCGACACCAACGCGAACGCATAGGACGCACGGTCGCGGACCTTGCGGTACGCCGAGCGGGCCGCGATCGGCAGCGGTGACAGGTCGATCGACAGGATGAGCTCGCCGTGCTCGAGGACCGTGTCGAGTTCGGGGTGCTCCCCCGGCAGCCGGTGCAGGTCCACGAACGGGATCCCGCGTTCCCCGGCGGTTCCGAGCACCCTGACTTCGGCGTCCAGAGCGGCCGGCGCGACAGCCAGATCCGATGGGTGGGTGGCGATGCACTGCTTGGACGCTCCGAGGATCGCGTGGTATCGGGTGTAGCCACCGATCGCCGAGCACCCGGAGCCGGGCCGGCGTTAGTTACACGGCGTCGTGATGTCCTGGAAGTAGACGCAGCGGGTGCGTTGCAGCGGGTTGCCGCCGGTGGTGGCCATATTGCGCAGCTGCCCCGAGGTTCCGGAGAGCAGCGCCTGCGCCAGGACCGGATAGCGATCCCGCACGCGGCGGTCGGCGGCCAGGTCACTGTTGGGAACCGCCGCGCCGATGCGCAAGCCGCCCGCGCCGTCGTCGGTGATCTCGTTGGAGGTGGCCGCGGTGACGTCGACGATGAGATCCGGTGTGGCGACACCGAGCTTGAGGTGATCCACGAGATTCGTCCCGCCGCCGCGTCCTGCACCGCGGGCACGATGTTCGCATACACCCCACAGCGGCACAGGTTCCCGCTCATCCGTTCGCTCACTTCGTCGTGGTCGAGCTTTGGCTCAGTCGCCTGGTAGATGGTTGCCGCGCTCGGCCAACCCCGCGCGAACTCCCCGAGCATCCCGACCGCCGAGCAGATCTGCCCTGGGGTGCAGTAGCCGCACTGGAACGCGTCGTGGTCCAAGAATGCCTGCGCAACCGGGTGCAGAGCGCCGTCGTGGCCAGGCCATCGGCGGTGACGACATCGGAGCCGTTGTGCGCCACCGCCAGCGCCAGGCAGGCCAGCGCGCGGCGTCCATCGATCAGCACCATGCAGGCACCGCACTGGCCATGGTCGCAGCCCTTCTTCGGGCTCATGTTGCCCAGCCGCTCGCGTAGCAGATCCAGCAGCGTCATCCGGGTGTCCACCACCAGGTGGTGCGGCGCGCCGTCGACGTACAGGCTCAGTTCAGCGTCCACGACACCGTATTCCCCCACGCCTTCACGCTAACCCCGCCGACGCTTCGGCGCGTTCTGGATGCAGACTGCTGCAAATCGGGTCCCGATTACCGTGTTCTGCATCCAGAACGCGGCGTAGCTACGCCGCGTCTACAGGGTGCCTAGGGCGACGACGCCGCGACGCACCGCGCGCACCGCGGCGGCGGCCGCGGCACCGACCGGGGAGCCTTCGGCGGCGACGCCGCGCACCTGGTCGAGTAGGTCGATCACTTGCCGGCACCACCGGACGAAGTCTCCGGCGGACAGGTCGGCACCGTTGGTCTCGGCGGCGATCAGCACCGCGGACAGGGACTCCCCTCGGGCCCACCGGTACACCGGCCAGGCGAAACCCAGATCGGGTTCGCGGGTGCGCTCGAGCCGGTACCGCCGCTCGTCTGCCTCCAACTCCGCCCACAACCGCACGGTCGCCACCAACGCATCGCTCACCGGGCCGGGAGGTACCCGGGGGGCGGCCGCGTCTCCGCGGGCCTCGAAGACCAGCACTGAGATCACCGCGGCCAGCTCGGCGGGCTCCAGACCATCCCAGATCCGATGCCGCAAGCACTCGGCGGTGAGCAGGTCGGTTTCCGACCACAACCGGGCCAGCCGGCGGCCATGCTCGGTGAGCTGCTCGCCGTCGAGGTAACCGCGATCGGCCAGCAGGGCGCGGATCCGGTCGAACTCGCGGGCCAGCGAGTGCGTGGTGGCGGCGACCTGCTGGCGAAGCGTCTCGGTCTCGCGGTCCAGCCGGTCGTAACGCTCGGCCCACCGGGCATGCGCCTCCCGGTCGTCACAGCCGTGGCACGGATGCGCCCGCAGCGCCCGGCGCAGCGCGGCCAACTCGGCGTCGTCAGCCGCCTCGCTGCGGCGCCGGGCCCGAGACGGTACCGCGATGCCGGTCTCGCGCAGCGCCGAGGCGAGGTCGCGGCGCACCCGAGGAACCCGGTGCTCGACCCGCTTGGGTAGCCGCATCCGGCCCAGCACCTGAACTGCGGTCGGGAAGTCGGCCATCGACAGCCGGCCCGCCCAGCGGTCCTCGGTGAGCATCAGCGGGCGCGGATCCTCCGCTGGGCCGTCGCCAGGATCGATCACTACGGCCAGACCAGATCGGCGCCCGCCGGGCACCGCGATGACGTCGCCCCGCTTGAGCTGGGCGAGCGATGCAGCCACTTCGGTGCGCCGCGCTGCACCACTGAGTCGGGCCAGTGCCCGCTCCCGCTCCGAGATCTGCCTGCGCAACTGGGCGTACTCAGCGAAATCACCCACCTGACAGACCATCGCCTCGGCGTAGCCCGCCAGGCCCTCGGCGTTGCGGTCGATCCGGCGGGCCAGCCCCACCACCGAGCGGTCGGCCTGGAACTGCGCGAAGGACTGCTCGAGCAGCGTTCGCCCGGCGGCCACCCCGACCCGATCGACCAGGTTGACGGCCATGTTGTAGCCGGGCCGAAACGAGCTGCGCAGCGGGTAGGTGCGGGTGGACGCCAGCCCAGCCACCTGCGTCGGGTCCACGCCGGGTTGCCACAGCACCACCGCATGGCCCTCGACGTCGATGCCCCGCCGTCCGGCCCGTCCGGTGAGCTGGGTGTACTCGCCGGGAGTGAGATCGACGTGGGCTTCCCCGTTGTACTTGACCAACCTTTCCAGCACCACCGTGCGGGCCGGCATGTTGATCCCCAACGCGAGGGTCTCGGTGGCGAATACCGCCCTGACCAACCCGCGGACGAACAGGTCCTCCACGGTCTCCTTGAACGCGGGCAGCATCCCGGCGTGGTGGGCGGCGACGCCCCGCTCCAGCGCGTCGCGCCACTCCCAGAAGCCGAGCACACCGAGATCGCCCTCCGGCAGGCCAGCAGTGCGGGTGTCCACCACTCGACGGATCTGCGCGGACTCCTCAGGGGTGGTCAATCGCAGCCCGGTGCGGACGCACTGGTTCACCGCTGCTTCGCAGCCGGCCCGGCTGAAGATGAAGGTGATCGCGGGCAGCAACCCGTCGCGATCCAGCCGCGCCACCACATCGGCTCGGGCCGGTGGCCGGAATCGGGGTCCGCCGTGGCGCGGCCGATCCCACCCGCTGCGGCGCTCCACCTCCTGCGCGCGCCGCACCAGGTGCGGGTCAACGGTGAGCCGGTCGTCGGTGGTGTTCTCGGCGAACAGGTCGAACATCCGCGAGCCGACCATCATGTGCTGCCACAGCGGCACCGGGCGGTGCTCATCGACCACCACCGCGGTGTCGCCCCGTACGTCGACCAGCCACTCGCCGAACTCCTCGGCGTTGCTCACCGTGGCGGACAGCCCGACCAGCCGCACGCTGTCCGGCAGATTGAGGATCACCTCTTCCCACACCGCACCGCGGAACCGGTCGGCGAGGTAGTGGATCTCGTCCATCACGACGTAGGCGAGCCCGTCCAGCGTGGAGGATCTGGCGTAGATCATGTTGCGCAGCACCTCGGTGGTCATCACGACCACAGCGGCGCCGCCGTTGATCGAGGTGTCCCCAGTGAGCAGGCCGACGGTGCCGGCGCCGTGCCGGGCCGCGAGATCGGCGTACTTCTGGTTGGACAACGCCTTGATCGGCGTGGTGTAGAAGCACTTGCGGCCTTGCGCCAGGGCCAGGTGCACCGCGAACTCGCCGACCACGGTCTTGCCTGCGCCGGTGGGCGCACACACCAGGACCCCGTGGCCTCCCTCGAGCGCTTCGCAGGCTGCGCGCTGGAAGGGGTCGAGTTGGAACGGCAGGGCGCCGGTGAACTCGTCGAGGCGCGGCGAGACGACCCGCCGACGGGCCGCGGCGTACGCCTCGGCAGGAGAGTTGGCCACCGTCCCAGGCTAGGCGACGACGGTGAGCACCCCCGGTTCGCAGTGCACCGTCACCGGCAGGGTCCCCTGTGGTTCCCCGTCGGCGTAGACCGGCCAGCCCGGATCGCCGTCGATGCGCACGGTTTCGCCGCGCAGGACGGTCACCTCCGGCTCGTGCACGTGGCCGCCCCTGCGTAGCGTCGGGAACACCCGCAGCAGCCTACGCCGGCTCACCGCGGCGATGACGATCACGTCGAGCAGCCCGTCGGTCAGCGTGGCGTCCGGGCAGATCCGCAACCCTCCGCCGTAGCTGGATCCGTTGCCGACCGCGACCAGGATCGCTTCCAGTTCCACCTCGGTGCCTGCCACCTGCACGCGCACCGGCCTGGGCGTTAACGCGGCGAGCTCGGCCAGCACGGCCAGGTCGTACCGGCGTGGGCCGGCGGGCCAGCGCATCGCGTTGGCCCTTTTGTTCACCGCCGCGTCGAAGCCGGTGCACAGCACTGTGGTGAAGCCTGCTGCGCCCTCGATGCGACCCAGGTCGATCTGCCGCCGCTGCCCGGTCCGCAGCGCCTGCACGATGTGCTGGGCCGCTCGCACCGGATCGGCCGGGATGCCCAGTGCCGCCGCCAGGTCGTTGCCGCTGCCGCTGGGCAGCACCGCCAGCGCGGTGCCGTCCCCGCCGAGCACAGCGAGCACGTCATCCCCGCGTTCCACAGCTTGCGCGGCGACCCTGCTGGTTTCCGCCGCATCAGCGGTCACCGTGGCGACCAGCGAGGGCACTGCGGCACGCAACGTATCGGCCACCGTGCCGGCCACCCGCGTCGCCGCGCCACGGCCGGAATGTGGGTTGACGATCAGCGTGGCGCGCACAGCGCGGAATAATACGGTTGGCGAGCTCCGCGGCAGCATGCTGAGCGCACCGCCGACGACGAGGTGAGGACAGCCCAGGTCAGCTGCGCCACGGCCACTCCCCTTGCACCAAAGGGAGGTGCCTGAGAAAAATGGACGACGGCTCTTGGTGTATGTACAGTGTGCGTACGAGCGAGGAGGTCGTCCGTGTCGAGAGACATCGTTGAGCAGCGCGCAGCCCGTCAGGCCAGGATCAATCTTCGCGCCAGCGCTCGCCAGGAGCAGTTACTCCGGCACGCCGCGGCGGCAACCGATCGCACCATGACCGACTTCGTTCTGGAGAGCGCAGTGGTTGAGGCGGAACGAGTCCTAGCTGACCGTCGATGGTTCCTCATCGACGATGAGCGCTGGGACGAGTTCCAACGCCTGTTGGAGCAGCCGCCTCGCGATCTGCCAAAGCTGCGTGCCTTGCTGGCCTCCTCGGCACCGTTTATGGACGAGCACTAGGCAATGGCAGGCAAGCCCTGCGCCCCACGGAAGCTGGCGAAAGAGGACGTGCGGGAAGACTTTACCAGCGGCGCACCGGAACTCGACGACTGGCTGGCACGCTACTCGTGGCAGAACCAGCGAGCTCACAATGCCGTGACCTACGTCAGCGTGCTCGATGGGCGAGTCGTCGGGTACTACGCCATCGCGGTGGCGAACGTGACCAGTGAGGCTGCGCCCGCGAGAGTGGCCAAGGGGGCGCCGAGGCAAATCCCGTGCTTACTGCTGGCGCGATTGGCCGTCGACGAGAGCATGCATGGCTTGGGACTCGGCCGGGGGCTGCTGGCTGACGTGCTGCGGCGCACCCTGGGTCTCGCCGACGCCGTCGGTATCCGGGCTCTGCTCGTGCACGCTCGCGACGACGTTGCCCGACAGTTCTACCTTGCACATGCTGAATTCCTCGACTCGCCGTCGGATCCGTTGCACCTGCTGCTCCCAGTCAAGGACATTGTGCGATCACTTGGTTGAGCGACGAGTCGATCATTACGCCTACCGTCATCGGCCCACACTCAGGTGGCGTCGTCGTAGCGGGGTGCCGAATCGTCCGAAGGCGCGGGTTCCACCCGGTCATCCAGCGGTGAAGGCTCGTCGGGATCCAGGTCGTCCCAGCCTTGCTCGGCTCGCCGGCGGGCCACGGCACGGTCGTGCTGCCGGGCGATCAACACCGCGGCCTCGAACAGCACAACCAGGGCGCCGGCCAGCGCCAGCATCGAGACCGGGTCGTTGCCCGGGGTGGCGACTGCGGCCAGCACGAAAAGTCCGAACAGGATGCCGCGCTGCCAGCGTTGAAGCTTCGCATACGGCAGCACCCCGACCCGGTTGAGCATCACCACCAGTAGCGGCAGCTCGAAGGCCAGGCCGAAGACCGCGAGCATGGTCAGCAGGAAACCGATATAGGCGGCACCGGTCAGCGCGGTGATGAACTCGCCGCCGCCGAGGTTCGCCAGGAACGCGAGGCCGGTGGGCACCACGTAGTAGGCGAGGACGGCGCCCCCGGCGAACAGCACGCTGGCCGCACCGACGAAGGTGACCGCGAACCTGCGCTCCTTCGCGTATAGGCCAGGGGTGATGAACGCCCACACCTGATAGACCCAGATCGGGGCGGTCAGTACCGCACCCGCCGCCAAGCCGACCTGCATCCGCAGGGTGAACACCTCGAATGGGGCGGTCTGCAGTAATTGGCACCGGCCCGGGTTCGGGGTCAGGCGCACCGTCGTGGGCAGAGCGCAATATGGGCGAGTGATCAGATCGCCGAGGCTGGGCAGGCCGAAGGCCGACACTCCCCACCAGACGAACCCGAGGATGCCGCCGAGCCCGACCGCGCACAACGCGATGAACAGCCGGTTGCGCAGCTCATACAGGTGCTCCATCAGCGTCATGGAGCCATCTGGATTGATCTTGCGCCGACCGCCCGGCCCAGCCGGGGAACGCATCCCGCTCACCGATCCTCGTCGTCAGCGGACAGTGTCGTTGTCGCGCCGGTGTTCATTGACGCCAGCTTCACCGACCCCAGGAGCGGCTGGCCCTGACGGCGGTAGCGACTGGTGCTCAGGCGCCGGCGCGTCAGCCTCCCGCTCCGAACGCGACCCCTTGGTCTCCGCCTTGAGGATCCGGATGGACTGCCCGACGGCCCGGGCGGCTGTCGGAAGCTTGGCCGCACCGAACAGTAAAATCACTAGGACCAGCAGGATAAGCAGATGCCAGCCAGACAGAATGCCCATGGCGGGTCTCCTCTCTCGCTCTGGGTGCAGCACCGATGCTACGCGGTAGGGAGCTATCCGGCGTTGCCGCGGCGGCGTCGGCGGTCCAGAGCCACCCGCAGCGCCGCGATCCGGGCAGCGAGCAGGCCGGTGCGGTCGGCGAGGTGAGCGCGGCTGCTCTGCACCGTCGCGGCCAGCCGTCGCGCTGGGCCGGCAAGCCGTAGGAGCATCAGGAACAGCACCACGACGCAAGCAGCAGCGAGCACAACGCTGATCAGGTAAGCCACTCCGGAGACGTTAGCCCGCCTCGGATGGCGCAAGGTGATCGGATCTGCGCAGCGCCGTGCGGGCGCGCTGCGCCACCGCCGCGGCCAGCTCGGGGGGTTCCCGGACCACGACGTCGGCACCTAGCCCCAGTACCAGACGTACCATCCAGCCGGTTTCGGAGTAGCGCATTCGCACGGTCGCGGCGCCCCCTTCTCCCTCGATCAGCTCATCCACCGGGTAGTACTCGGCGACCCAGCGAGCGTCCGGGGCGAGGGTGAGCACGGCGATCTGCTGGTCGGGTTGGGCGCGGAACAGTCCAGCGGATACGTCGGTGGGCCGGGCCTGCGGTGGGGGTAGCGCCGGCTCGTCCAGGGTCGTGACGTGCTCGATGCGATCCAGCCGGAACAGCCGCACTTCCTCGGCCCAGCGGCACCAGGCTTCCAGGTAGCTGCGGCCTTCGACCAGCAGCAGCCGCATCGGGTCCACGGTGCGGTCACTGACCGTGTCCCGAGCCGGGGTGTAGTAGCGGATGCGCAGCGCGCGGCGGTGATCCAGCGCGTCACGCACCGCGGTCAGCGCGGCCTCCTCTCTGGTGGCCAGGCCGACCACCACACCGTCGGCCTGCCCCGCCGCGGCCTCGATCTTGGCCAGTGCGCGGCGCACCGACCCGGCGTCGAGCACGCCGGGTGTCTCGGCCAGCGCGCGCAGCGCCACCACCAGCGCTGTCGCCTCCGCCCCGGACAGGCGTAGCGGGCGGCGCATCCCGGCGTCGAAGGTGACGGTGACGGTGTCCCCCTCGAAGGACAGGTCGATGAGATCACCCGGCCCGTAGCCGGGTAGGCCGCACATCCACAGCAGCTCCAGGTCACGGCGCAGTCCCGGGACTGTGATCGAGAAGTCGGCTGCGACCTCCTCGATCGGCACACCGGGTCGGGCCAGCAGGTAGGGCACCAGGGCCAACAGCCGGGGCAGCCGCTGCGTGACGCCCTCCATCAGCCGACGCTCCTGGAGGCCGCCGACAGCCGGGCCCGCACCGCGGTCGCCAGTTCGGCGGGCTCCAGCACCACTGCGTCCGGCCCCAGCCCGGCGATCCACCGGGCGGCGACGTCATAACCCGGCAGCTCCACCGTGACGACGTCGCCCGCCACGTCCTCCAGAGTCATCTTGCCCAGCACCGTCGCCCGCCGGCGCAGGCCGTAGGCGCGCCCGTCAGCCAGCCACAGCCGGACGGTGTGCGCCGCTGCCGGGGGTTCAGCGGAACCTGCCACGATCTTCAGCAGGTCCACTCCCGGTGGGCGTTGCACCGCTCCCGGAGCGCCGATGGCGCGCACCGGACCGGCGATCCGGGAGACCCGGAAGCAGCGGGTGGCATCCCGATCCCGGTCGTGCCCCACCACGTACCAGCGGCCCCGCCAGGACACCACCCCCCACGGCTCGAGGGTGCGCCCGA
Source organism: Actinomycetota bacterium (assembly GCA_030854185.1). Lineage (GTDB taxonomy): Bacteria > Actinomycetota > Actinomycetes > Mycobacteriales > Pseudonocardiaceae. The sequence continues at coordinate 14,348 of JALYTS010000047.1, forward strand.
TGGGCTGCTCGGCCGGATGCCTGCGGTGCGGGAACGCCACGACCTGCCCGGCCTGGACCGCCGAGATCAACGGGGTCAGCGCCGGTTCGGTGGCCCGCACCCGTGGTTGGACAACCGCTGACAGCTCGGTGTCCACCTCCACTCCAGCCGCACGTAGTTTGACCAGCGCGCCGTGCGCGGCACCGGCAAGCTGCGAGGAGTCCCACAGCCGAGCGGCCAGCGCGACAGCGGCGGCCTCGTCGGCTTCGAGGGAGATATCGGGCAGCTCGTAATCCCGGCGTGCGATGCGGTAACCCTCACCGGCCTCGAAACCCGGGATCCGCCCGGTCTCCAGCGGGACGCCCAGCTCACGAAGTTCAGCCTTGTCCCGCTCGAACATCCGGAAGAACGCTTCATCGGAGGCAGCGTCAGCGTAGCCCGGCACGGTCCGTCGGATCCGCTCCGCGGGTAAATACTGCCGACTGGACAGCAGGCACAGCACCAGGTTGACCAGACGCTCAGCGCGAGCAGCAGCAGGCACCGGCGCAGCCTACTTGTGGAGCTCCCGTGAGTGGCGGTGCCAGTCGCCGGCGAGCCGGGAACTCGCATCGCCACTCACGGGAGCTCCGCTCACAACGAAGCGATGAGCCTCTCCACCCGCTCATCCACGGCGCGGAACGGGTCCTTGCACAGCACGGTGCGCTGGGCCTGGTCGTTGAGCTTCAGGTGCACCCAGTCGACGGTGAAGTCGCGGCCGGCGGCCTGTGCAGCGGCGATGAAATCGCCGCGGAGCTTGGCGCGGGTGGTGGCCGGTGGGGTGTCCTTGGCCGCCTCGATCTCGCCGTCGTCGGTCACCCGGTCGACCAGCGCTTTGCGCTGCAGCAGGTCGAACAGCCCGCGGCCACGACGGATGTCGTGGTAGGCAAGATCCAGTTGAGCGATCCGCGCGTTGGACAGGTCCATCCGATGCTTGGCCCGGTAGCGCTCAATCAGCCGGTGCTTGATCGCCCAGTCGATCTCACGGTCGATCAGGGCGAGATCCTGCTGCTCCACCGCGTTCAAAGTGCGGTCCCACAACTCCATCACCCGATCCGTCAGTGGATCGGTCCCGCGCTGCGCGACGTGATCCGCGGCGCGCGCGTAGTACTCCCGCTGGATGTCCAACGCCGAGGCCTCGCGGCCGCCGGCCAGCCGCACCCCGCGGCGGCCGGTGAGGTCGTGGCTGATCTCGCGGATCGCCCTGATCGGGTTGTCCAGGGTGAAGTCGCGAAACGCGACCCCCTCCTCGATCATCTCCAGGACCAGGTTGGCGGTGCCCACCTTGAGCAAAGTGGTCACCTCGGACATGTTCGAGTCACCGACGATGACGTGCAGGCGGCGATACCGCTCGGCGTCGGCGTGCGGCTCATCGCGGGTGTTGATGATCGGGCGGGATCGGGTCGTCGCTGAGGAGACTCCCTCCCAGATGTGCTCGGCCCGCTGCGACAGGCAGTACACCGCGCCGCGCGGCGTCTGCAGCACCTTTCCCGCACCGCAGATCAGCTGCCGGGTGACCAGGAAGGGCAGCAGCACATCGGCGATCCGCGAGAACTCGCCGGCGCGCCCGACCAGATAGTTCTCATGGCAGCCGTAGGAGTTACCCGCCGAGTCGGTGTTGTTCTTGAACAGGAAGATGTCCCCGCCGATACCCTCGTCGGCCAGCCGCCGCTCGGCGTCGACCAGCAGGTCCTCGAGGATTCGTTCGCCGGCCTTGTCGTGGGTCACCAGCTGAGCCAGATCGTCGCACTCGGCGGTGGCGTATTCCGGGTGCGAGCCCACGTCGAGGTAAAGCCGGGAGCCGTTGCGCAGGAAGACATTGGATGAGCGACCCCACGAGACCACCCGGCGAAACAGGTAGCGGGCAACCTCATCCGGCGACAACCTGCGCTGGCCGTGGAAGGTGCAGGTAACCCCGAACTCGGTTTCAATGCCGAAGATCCGCCGCTGCATGCCATCCACCCTAGGCTGCCGGGGCCGTCCTGCAGGCCCTCCGTACGGGCTCTCTTAAGCTGTAACGGTGCAGGACTGGTTGCGGGGAGTCACGCGGGAGATCAACCGGGTCGACCGCGAGCTGGTGCGCCGTAGCGCGGTCATCCCGCACTGGCCTGCCGATGCTGGATTGCGGGCGCTTAGCACGGCCGCCAACCACAGCCTGCTGTGGTTGGCGGTGGCTGCGGTGCTGGCCGGCCGCAAGGGTTCGACCCGGCGCGGCGCGCTGCGCGGCGTGGCGGCGATCGGTGGGGCCAGTTTCGCGATCAACGCCCTGGCCAAACCCTTGCTGCCGCGCCGCCGGCCGGCCTACGACGATCTCCCAGTGGCGCGCAGGTTGGCGCTGCGCGATCACCCGAGGTCGTCGTCGTTTCCGTCCGGCCACGCGGCGTCGGCGGCGGCATTCGCCACCGCGGTGACGATGGAAAGCCCTGCGGTGGGGCTGGCGGTGGCGCCGGTCGCGGCAGCGGTGGCCTACTCCCGGGTACACACCGGAGCGCACTGGCCTTCCGACGTGGCCGCCGGGATCCTGATGGGCACCGGTATCGCGCTGGCCACCCGGCGGTGGTGGCCGCTGCGGATCGGCGAATCCGCCGAGAGCAGCCACCGGGCGCACGTGCCCGCGCTGCCCGACGGTGAGGGTCTGCTCGTGATGATCAACCCCGGCTCTGGACCTGAGGGCGAGGACCCCGGAGCGGAGCTGGCCGCTGCCTGGCCGGCGGCCCAGCAACTGTTCGCCGAACCTGATGGTGATCTGACCAAGCAGCTGGAGGCGGAGCTGGATGCAGCCGAGCGGCCGGTGCGTGCCCTCGGGGTCGCCGGCGGCGACGGTACGGTGGCGGCGGTGGCAGCGGTGGCCGCCAGCAGGCGGTTGCCGCTGGTGGTGGTGCCGGCCGGAACGCTGAACCACTTCGCTCGGGACATCGGGGTGACTGAGCTGTCCGACGCCGTCGAGGCGGTGCGCGACGGCAGCGCGATGGCGGTGGACCTGGGAGCGGTGCGGATCGACGACTCGCCGCCACACCGGTTCCTCAACACCGCGAGCCTCGGCGGGTATCCGGACCTGGTGCAGATGCGAGAAGACAACGAGTCACGCTGGGGCAAGTGGCCAGCGGCTGCCGTCGCCCTGATCCGGGTGCTCCGGGAGGCGGATCCGCTGGTGGCGCGCATCGACGGCATTCCTCGCAAGGTATGGCTGGTGTTCGTGGGAAACGGGCTCTACCGGCCCCGCGGTTTCGCCGCCGCGGCCCGACACCGGCTGGACGCTGGGCTGATCGACGTCCGTTATGTCCGTGCCGACGTACGATTGTCCCGGACCCGGTTTCTCCTCGGGGCGTTGGCCGGAGCGCTGCAGCAAAGTCGCACCTACGTCCAGCGAGAGCGCGCCGAGCTGCAGGTCGAGGTCATCGGGCGGCCGCTGGCGCTGGCCACCGACGGTGAGGTCATCGCGCAGGGCCGCAGGTTCCGCTTCGTCACCCAACCCGCTGCGCTGAAGGTGTACCGGCCGGATCCGGAGCGCTGAGCACACCCAGTCAGACGCCGGTGCTGGGCTCCCCGTCCGCGCCGTCGCCTTCGGGGGCTGTCTCGGCCGGCGTGGCATCGCTCCCGTCCTCGGCGGCCGAAGCCTCAGCGGTCGGCTCGTCGGTGCTGGTGAGAAGTGCGGTGAGCGCGGCCCCGGTGATGCGGCGGAAAGCGCGGTGCGGACGGGACCGATCCAAGACCGCGACCTCGAGCTGACCGACTCCCAGGGTGCGGGTACCGGCCCCGTTGACGCTGGTGGACACCGAGCTCAGGGCGGCCACCGCGGCGGCGACGGCCTCGGCCGTGTCCATGCCCTGCCGGAAGGACTCCTTCAGCGCCGTGGAGATGACGTCAGCCTGGCCGCCCATCACGACGAAGTCCGGTTCGTCACCGATCGAGCCGTCGTAGGTCAGGTGGTAAAGCTGATCGGAGTCGGGATCGGTGCCCACTTCGGCGACGCACAGCTCCACCTCGAAGGGCTTGTGCTGCTCTGAGAAGATCGTGCCGAGAGTCTGCGCGTAGGCGTTGGCCAAGGCGCGCCCGGTCACATCACGCCGGTCGTAGGAGTAGCCGCGGACATCCGCGTGCCGGATCCCGGCTTGGCGGAGGTTCTCGTACTCATTGTACCGGCCGACGGCAGCGAAACCGATGCGATCGTAGATCTCCGAGACCTTGTGCAGCGCGGTGGACAGGTTCTCGGCGACGAACAGCACACCGCGGGAGTAACTGAGTACGACGACCCCGCGACCCCGAGCGATGCCCTTGCGGGCGAGCTCCGAGCGATCGCGCATGACCTGCTCGACCGAGGCGTAGAACGGCATCGTCACAGCGCGAACTCCTGGGTGGGTCGGATCCATCGGGAAGGGCGAGGTGGTGTCAGCCACCGGGTTTGTGTTTGCGGTTTTCTACCACCAGATCGGCGACTTGACCGGCCTGCTCGTCGGACATCCGGACGGCCCCGTCCGCCGCGGTCACCGTGACCACCACGGGGTAGATCCGGCGGACCGGATCCAGGCCGCCGGTGGCGCTGTCGTCGTCGGCGGCGTCGTAGAGAGCCTCCATGGCAACCCGGACGGCGGCGTCGACTTCCATCATCGGATCATGCAGCTTCTTCATCGATGAGCGGGCGAACAACGAACCTGAGCCCACCGAGTGGTAACCGAGGGTCTCCTCGTACCGGCCGCCGACGACGTCGTAGGAGACGATCCGGCCGGCCCGATCCGGGTCGGTGGCGTCAAGGTCGTAGCCGACGAACAGCGGCACCGCCGCGAGCCCTCGCATGGCACCTTCGAGATTGCCTCGAACCATGCCGGCGAGTCTGTTGGCCTTGCCGTCCAGGGTCAGCTGCACCCCTTCGATCTTCTCGTAGTGCTGCAGTTCGACAGCGAACAGCCGCACCATCTCCACCGCGACAGCGGCCGTCCCGGCGATACCCACCGCTGAGTAGTCGTCGACAACGAATACTTTCTCCATGTCGCGCTGGGCTATCAGGTTGCCGGCCGTCGCCCGGCGGTCTCCCGCGATGAGTACCCCGCCGCGGAAGACTGCCGCGACGATGGTGGTGCCGTGCGGGATGACCACCGGTTCACCGCCAGCCGGTGCGCTGCTGACTCGGCGTCCCGGCAACAGCTCGGGGGAGGTCGCAGCGAGAAAGTCGGTGAACGACGAGCTGCCCACCATGAAATACGCGGCCGGTAGGGCTGCGCCTGGATAGCGTCCGACCGAGGACTGGTCCATCGGCTGTGATCGTCTCCTAGCTCCCGTTGCCGCAGTCTGTCGTGTACCAGTCTGTCGTGTGCCAGTCCTGTGCCGTGCCAGTTACCGGCTGTAGAAGAACATGATGCCTGGACCGCTCGGCTGGCCTGTCACTGGCCGCCCTTTTGGACATAGGCCCGGACGAAGTCCTCGGCGTTCTCTTCGAGCACATCGTCGATCTCGTCAAGGATCGCGTCCACGTCCTCGCCGAGCTTCTCCCGACGTTCCTGACCGGCTGGTGCACCGTCGGTCGTCTCGTCGTCGCCGCCGCCGCCTTGGCGCTGTACCTTCTCCTGGGACATTTCGCCTCCCGGACCGAGTTGTCTCTGCCCAAACAGTACCCAGCAACACCGACAACCAGTACCCACCAGCGCTGACAAACGTCGCCCGGCCAGTCGGGTGATCAGCCTCGGGTGAGCGCCGCCACCAGTTCCGCGGCCGTGCTCGAGGCGTCCAGCAGCGCGCCGACGTGGGCGCGGGTACCCCGCAGCGGCTCCAGCGTCGGTATTCGCACCAGCGACTCGCGGCCGAGATCGAAGATCACCGAATCCCACGATGCGGCGGCCACCTCGGTGGCGTAGCGCTCCAAACACCGACCGCGGAAATACGCGCGGGTGTCCTCCGGTGGCCGGGTGATGGCTGCCTGCACCTCTTCCTCGGTAACCAGCCGCTTCATCGAGCCGCGGGCCACCAGGCGGTTGTACAGGCCCTTGTGCATCCGTACGTCGGAGTACTGCAGATCCACCAGCTGAAGCCGGGGTGAGGCCCAGCCCAGCCCGTCCCGAGCCCGGTATCCCTCGAGGAGCCGGAGCTTGGCCGGCCAGTCCAGCCGATCGGCGCACTCCATCGGATCCCGCGCGAGCGCGTCGAGCACCTCACCCCAGGTGCTCAGCACCTGTTGGGCGATGTCGGCGCTGTCATCAGTCGTGCCGTCCGGGCCGCCGTTGCGAGCGAAGAACCGCGCGACCCGCTCGTGGTAGGCGCGTTGCAGATCCAGACCGGTGAGGTGGCGACCACCGGCCACCTCCACCGTCGCCTTCAGCGACGGGTCACGACTGATCGTGTGCACTGCCCGCACCGCCTCGACCAGGCGCAGGTCGTCGAAGCGTTCGCCGGCTTCGATCAGGTCCAGCACCAGCGCTGTGGTTCCGACCTTGAGGTAGGTGGAGTACTCGGCGAGGTTGGCGTCACCGATGATGACGTGCAGCCGGCGGTACTTGTCGGCGTCGGCGTGCGGCTCGTCCCGGGTATTGATGATCCCGCGCTTGAGGGTCGTCTCCAGCCCGACCTCGACCTCGATGTAGTCCGCACGTTGGGACAGCTGGAAGCCGGGGTGCTCCCCCGCCGGCCCGATGCCCACCCGGCCGGACCCGCAGAACACCTGACGGGAGGCGAAGAACGGGGTCAACCCGGCGATGACCAGGGTGAACGGCGTGGAGCGCGACATCAGGTAGTTCTCGTGGGTGCCGTAGGAGGCGCCCTTGCCGTCGATGTTGTTCTTGTACAGCTGGAACGGCGGCTGGTCGGGCACCGTGCGTGCGCGCAACGCGGCTTCTTCCATGATGCGCTCGCCGGCCTTGTCCCAGATCACCGCGTCGCGCGGATTGGTGACCTCAGGGCCGGAGAACTCCGGGTGCGCGTGATCGACGTAGAGCCGGGCGCCGTTGGTGAGGATGACGTTCGCCGCGCCCAGATCGTCCAGCTCCGGATCGGGCTGCGCGATTCCGGGCACGCCCAGATCGAAGCCGCGAGCGTCGCGCAGCGGTGACTCCACCTCATAGTCCCACCGGGCTCGCTTGGCACGCGGTACCTCAGCCGCCGCGGCGTAAGCCAACACAACCTGAGTCGAGGTCAGGACCGGGTTGGCAGTGCTGTCCCCGGGTACTGAGATGCCGTACTCCACCTCGGTCCCGATGATCCGGCGCATACCCGCAGCGTACGTGCCCGACGCCCAGCGGGTCCGGCCCGACCGGGCAATCGACCGCCGAATACGCGGCGCAGTGGGCTGCGTCACAACCCCGAAATATTTGAACGTTCAATTTGTTTTACCTGATATATCTTTCCCGCGCTCGATCGCGCGGCACACCGCGACTACGGAGGGTTCACCATGACCGCTACTACGACCGCGATCGCTGGGTATGTCGCCGGCACCTGGGACATCGACGCCGCGCACTCCGACGTGTCGTTCTCCGTCCGCCACCTGATGGTCAGCAAGGTGCGGGGCCGCTTCAATTCCGTCTCGGGCCGTCTGGTCACCGGCGACGACCTGCTCGACTCCTCGGTGACCGCCGAGATCGACGTCAACAGCTTCGACACCGGAAACGCGCAGCGTGACGACCACATCCGATCAGCTGACTTCCTGCACACGGCAGAGTTCCCCACCATGACCTACCGCTCCACCGGGGTGAGCCGCAACGGCGACGACCTGGTGATCGACGGCGAGCTGACGCTGCACGGCATCACGCGTCAGGTGCCCCTTGCCGTCGAACTGAGCGGCTTCGGCCCGGATCCCTACTGCGGCACCCGGGTCGGCTTGTCAGCCACCACGAAGATCAATCGCAAGGACTTCGGCATCGACACAGAGCTGCCGCTGGACGGCGGCGGCGTAGTGATCGGCGACACCGTCCAGATCTCCCTGGACATCGAAGCCGTCCTCGCAACCAACTGAGCTGTGGACCGCGTTCTGGATGCAGAACGCGGTAAAAGGGACGACCGGCCTACAAGTACTGGCCGGTGTTGGTGGCGGTGTCGATAGCCCGGCCCGAGTCGGAGTTCTTGCCGGTCACCAGGGTGCGGATGTAGACGATCCGCTCCCCCTTCTTACCCGAGATCCGCGCCCAGTCGTCCGGGTTGGTGGTGTTGGGCAGGTCCTCGTTCTCGGCGAACTCGTCGACGATCGAGTCGAGCAGATGAGTCATCCGCAATCCCGGCTGGGCGGTCTCCAGCACCGCCTTGATGGCCTTCTTCTTCGCTCGGTCCACAATGTTCTGGATCATCGCGCCGGAGTTGAAGTCCCGGAAGTAGAGGACTTCCTTGTCGCCGTTGGCGTAGGTGACCTCCAGGAAACGGTTCTCCTCGCTCTCGGCGTACATCCGTTCGACCGTGCCCTGGATCATCGCCTGGATGCAGGCCTTGCGGTCCTGCCCGAATTCGGCCAGATCGTCGGCGTGCAGCGGTAGCGTGCGGGTCAGGTACTTGGAGAAGACGTCCCTGGCGGCTTCGGCATCCGGCCGCTCAATCTTGATCTTCACGTCGAGCCGTCCCGGGCGCAGGATCGCTGGATCGATCATGTCCTCGCGGTTGGAGGCACCGATGACGATGACATTCTCCAATCCCTCCACACCATCAATTTCACTGAGTAGTTGCGGCACGATCGTGGTCTCGACGTCGGAGGACACTCCCGACCCGCGGGTGCGGAATATCGAGTCCATCTCATCGAAGAACACGATCACCGGGGTGCCCTCCGACGCCTTCTCCCGGGCTCGCTGGAAGATCAGTCGGATATGCCGCTCGGTTTCCCCGACATACTTGTTGAGCAGCTCGGGACCCTTGATATTGAGGAAGTAACTCTTGGCCTCGCTGTCGCCGCGAACCTGGGCCACCTTCTTGGCCAACGAGTTGGCCACCGCCTTTGCGATCAACGTCTTGCCGCATCCGGGGGGACCGTAGAGCAGCACGCCCTTGGGTGGGCGCAGCTCGTATTCGCGGAACAGGTCGGCATGCAGGAACGGCAGCTCGACGGCATCGCGGATCTGCTCGATCTGGTTGGCCAGGCCGCCGATGTCCTCATACCCGACGTCGGGGACCTCCTCCAGCACGAGGTCCTCGACTTCCGCCTTGGGCACCCGCTCGTAGGCGTACGCCGCCTTGGTGTCGACCAGCAGCGAGTCACCGGGCTTCAGCGGCACGGTGTCGGGGTTGTCCGGGCCCGGCAGCAGCGGGTCGGCCAGCCACACCACGCGTTCTTCGTCGGCGTGCCCGACGACCAGCGCCCGCAGACCGCAGTCGAGCACTTCGCGCAGCGCGCAGACCTCACCCGTCGACTCGAAGGTGCCTGCCTCCACCACGGTCATCGCCTCATTGAGCCGCACGCTCTGCCCGCGGCGCAGCTGCGGGATCTCGACGGCGGGCGACACCGCCACCCGCATCCGGCGGCCGGAGGTGAACACGTCTACCGAGCCGTCGTCGAAGCAACCGAGGAACACGCCATAGCCGCTGGGCGGCTGAGCCAGCCGATCGACCTCTTCGCGCAGCGCAAGAAGCTGGCCGCGGGCCTCCCGCAGCGTCTCCACCAGCTTGGTATTGCGCTCGGTGAGCTGGCTCACCGACGCGGAGGCCTCGGCGAGGCGCTCCTCGAGCAACCGGACATGCCGGGGAGACTCGGTCAGCCGGCGACGCAGCAGCGTCACCTCATCCTCGAGGACCCTGATCTGGGCAGCCACCGCTGGGTCGATGCGATCTCGACCGTCAGCGGCTCGGTCGCCGGAATAGTCGTGCGGCACGAGGCACCTCCTCCCGCATGGTTCTGGAGACCACTAACGGTACGGGACGGCGCGGTAGAACCGTGAGTAAACCGCAGACCAACTCCAGGCGCTCGCAACTACAGCCGCCGGTTGGACCGGCTGGGCCGGCGCTGCGGGGTGGGCGCCACGGCGCCCTGCGCCAACCGCCGCGCGGTGAGCAGGAACGCGGTGTGCGCCACCATCCGGTGCTCCGGGCGAACCGCCAGCCCGACCACGTGCCAGGGCCGCAGCAGCGTCTCCCAGGCCTGCGGTTCGGTGTAGCAGCCGGCTTCCCGCAACGCCTCGGCACAGCGGGAAAGCTGCGTGGTGGTGGCCACATAGACGGTGAGCACGCCACCGGGAACCAGTGCAGCCGACACCGCAGGCAGCGGTTCGCAGGGATGGAGCATGTCCAGCACCACGCGGTCCACTGATTGATCGGCCGGGTGGGTCGCCACGTCGGCCACCCTGAGCTGCCAGTTCGGCACCACCGCCCCGAAGAACCGCTCGACGTTACGGGCGGCGTACTCGGCGTGGTCCGCGCGCGCCTCGTAGGAGATCACGCTGCCGCTGTCCCCCACCGCCCGCAGCAGCGAGCAGGTCAACGCGCCGGAGCCGGCGCCGGCCTCGAGCACCCGCGCACCGGGGAAGATGTCGCCCCACATCAGGATCTGTGCGGCATCCTTGGGATAGATCACCTGCGCTCCGCGCGGCATGGCCAGCACATAGTCGGGTAGCAGCGGGCGCAACGCGAGGTAGCGGGTCCCCGCGGCGGAGGTGACGATGCTGCCCTCGGGGAGCCCGATCAGGTCGTCGTGGGCGACCGCGCCGCGGTGGGTGTGGAACTGGGCGCCGGACTCCAGCACAACCGTGTGCCGCCGCCCCTTGGGGTCGGTGAGCTGCACCCGATCGCCGGGTTGGAACGGTCCGCTGGCTCGAGTCACGGAGGCTGATGGTGGCAGATCGGTCTGCGGGCGGCTGCACTGCGCTGTCGGGGGGTTCGCCTATTCTGCGAGTCATGACGGAGATCCTGGCCAGCGGTCCCCCTGCCATGGCTGCGCCCGCCACCAGTCTTCCCCTCGGCCCCGCCGCGCGCAGACGCCCGGCGCTGTCTCCGTCGCGGGCGGCGGATTTCAAGCAGTGCCCGCTGCTGTACCGGTTCCGGGCGGTCGACCGGCTGCCCGAGACACCGAGCCGGTTGCAGGTCCGTGGCACTGTGGTGCACACCGTGCTGGAGCGGCTCTTCGCGCTGTCCCCCGACCAGCGAAACCCCGAGACTGGGTGTGAGCTGGTCGATCCCGCCTGGGGTGACGTGCTGGCCGCCAGCCCGGAGCTGGGCGAGCTGTTCGCCGGTCCCGGGGATCCCGAGCTCGCCGAGTGGCTCGATTCGGCGCGCGCGCTCGTCGAGGCCTACTTCGCGCTGGAGGACCCACGGCTGGTCACGCCCGAGGCTTGCGAGCTGCTGGTGGAGGTGGAGCTGGCGGCCAGCGATGCCGGCGAGGGCGAACCGCTGCTCTTGCGCGGATACATCGACCGGCTCGATGTCGCTGCCACCGGGGAGATCCGCGTGGTCGACTACAAGTCCGGTGCCGCACCGCGGGAGCTCTTCGAGGCCAAGGCGCTGTTCCAGATGAAGTTCTACGCGCTGGTTCTGCTGCGTATCCGCGGTGTGGTGCCGCGCCAGCTGCGGCTGCTGTACCTGGCTGACCAGCAGGCGTTGAGCTATACCCCTGATGAGGCGGAGCTGGTCCGCTTCGAGCGCACCCTCGTTGCGATCTGGTCAGCGATCCGGCGGGCCGCCCGCAGCGGCGACTTCCGTCCGAGCCCCGGCCGGCTGTGCGACTGGTGCGATCACAAGTCACGGTGCCCAGCGTTCGGCGGACTGCCGCCCACCTATCCGGGCTGGCCCGACCCGGCCGGTGCGGGCGTCGAGACCGCGCGCGACCGGGCGGAGTAGCGACTCACAACCGGCAGGAGCGGATGTCGCTGGCCAGGATGGCTTTGGCACCGTGGGCGGAGAGCTCGTCCATGATCCGGTTGGCGTCCCGGCGGGGCACCATCGCCCGGACCGCGACCCAGTCGGGATCGGCCAGCGGAGCCAGCGTCGGTGACTCCAATCCGGGGGTGATGGCGACCGCCCCGTCCAGCAGGCTGCGCGGGCAGTCGTAGTCGAGGATCAGGTACTGCTGGGCGAATACGACGCCCTGTAGGCGTGCGATGAGTTGCGCCCGTTCCGGCGATGACGCCGCACCGGACCGCTCCACGAGCACGGCCTCCGAGGAGCAGATCGGGTCACCGAAGGCCACCAGACCGTGCTGGCGAAGGGTGCGCCCGGAGCCGACGACGTCGGCGATCGCATCAGCCACTCCCAGCTGCACCGAGATCTCCACCGCCCCGTCAAGCTGGATCAGGGTGACGCGCACCCCGTGGCGGGCCAGGTCCGCGTTGACCAACCGGGGGTAGGCAGTGGCGACCCGCAGGCCCGCCAGGTCATCGACCTTCCAATCCCGGCCGACCGGGGCGGCGTAGCGGAAGGTGGACCCGCCGAAGCCGAGCGCGAGCCGCTCGGTGACCGGGGCCTCGGAGTCCAGCACCAGATCCCGACCGGTGATCCCGAGATCCAGCTCGCCGGAACCCACGTAGACCGAGATGTCCCGGGGTCGTAGGAAGAAGAACTCCACGTCGTTGGCGACGTCGATGACCGCCAGATCCTTGGCGTCGTGCCGTTGCCGGTAGCCCGCCTCGACCAACATCTCCGAGGCGGGGCCCGCCAGCGTCCCCTTGCTGGGCAACGCGACCCGCAGCATCCCGTCCCCGCCGTTCGCCAATCCGCCGTTCGTCGAGTTCATCGGCACCTCACAGGTAGCGGTAGACGTCGGTGGTGCTGATCCCCCGGCCGAGCATGAGCACCTGCACCCGGTAGAGCAGTTGCGAGATCTCCTCCGCCAGCCGTTCGTCGGACTCGTGCTCGGCGGCAATCCACACCTCACCGGCCTCCTCGAGCACCTTCTTGCCCTGGGCGTGCACCCCGTCGTCCAGGGCCGTCACGGTGCTTGAGCTAGCCGGCCGCGTCTGGGCCCGGTCGGTGAGCTCGGCGAACAGCTCGTCGAACGTTTTCACCGGGCGCAGCCCGGTGAAAACGTCGTGAGCGGCATTGAGTGCTGTAACACTGTTTGCCACTCACGAGCCTCAGGCATTGAAGTACTTCGCTTCCGGGTGGTGGGCGACGATGGCGTCGGTGGACTGCTCGGGGTGCAGCTGGAACTCCTCGGACAACGTCACACCGATCCGATCCGGCCGCAGCAGCGTGACGATTTTCGCACGATCCTCCAGCTCCGGGCAGGCCCCGTAGCCCAGCGAGTAGCGGGCACCCCGGTAGCCGAGCTTGAAGAACTCCTCCACCTCAGCGGGATCCTCCTCGGCGACCACCGACCCCGAGGCGAACCGAAGCTCCTCCCGGATCCGCTGGTGCCAGTACTCAGCCAACGCCTCGGTCAGCTGTACGCCCAGACCATGCACTTCCAGGTAGTCGCGGTAGGCGTCCTTGGCGAACAGCTCGGCCGCGTAGTCGGCGATCGCCTGCCCCATCGTCACGAGGGTCAACGGCAGGACGTCGACCTCGCCGGCGAGCAGTGCGGCGTCGCGCGGCCGGTAGAAGTCCGCCAGGCACAGCCGGCGGTCCCGGCGCTGGCGGGGGAAGACGAAGCGGAACCGTTCGGCCGCATCCGGCTTGGGCTCGGTGAGCACGATCAGCGCGTCGCCCTCGGCGACCGCTGGGAAATACCCGTAGACCACCGCGGCGTGCGCAAGCACCCCCTCGGTGGTCAGCCGGTCCAGCCAGTAGCGCAGCCGCGGCCTCCCCTCGGTTTCCACCAGCTCCTCGTACGACGGCCCATCTTTGGTCCGGGACCCACGCAGGCCCCACTGACCCAGGAAGGTGGCCCGCTCGTCGAGCATGGTGGTGAACTCAGCGGCCTGGATACCCTTGACCACCCGCGAACCCCAGAACGGGGGGATCGGGATCGGTACGTCGGTGGCCACCGCGGAGCGTGCCGGTACCGGCTCTTCGGTGCCGGCGTCCCGGTCCCGACGCGCTTGCGCGATGCGCAGCGACCGCTGCCGCCGGGCCTTGCGCTCGGCCGCCTTGGCCTCCTCCTTCGGGTCGAGGGCCACCGTGCCGCCCCGTTTCCGGGTCATGATCGAGTCCATCAGTCGCAGGCCCTCGAAGGCGTCCCGGGCGTAGCGGACCTCGCCGGGATACAGCTCCGCGAGATCGTCCTCCACATAGGCCCTGGTCAGTGCGGCGCCGCCGAGCAGCACCGGCGTATCGGACAGCCCTCGGGAGTTCATCTCCTCCAGGTTCTCCTTCATGATCACCGTCGACTTGACCAGGAGCCCGGACATCCCGATGGCGTCGGCGCGGTGCTCTGTGGCGGCCTGCAGGATCGCGTTGATGGGCTGCTTGATGCCGAGGTTGACCACCTCGTAGCCGTTGTTGGACAGGATGATGTCCACCAGGTTCTTGCCGATGTCGTGCACGTCGCCCTTGACGGTGGCCAGCACCAGTCGGCCCTTGCCGCTGTCATCCTCGGACCGCTCCATGTGCGGTTCGAGGTGCGCGACGGACGCCTTCATCACTTCGGCCGACTGCAGCACGAACGGCAGTTGCATCTGGCCCGAGCCGAACAGCTCACCGACGGTCCGCATGCCGGACAGCAGGGTGTCGTTGATGATCTGCAGCGCGGGTCGTTGCTCCAGGGCGGCGTCGAGATCCTCAGCGAGCCCATTGCGGTCCCCGTCGACGATCCGCCGCTCCAGGCGCTCGAACAGCGGCAGCGCGGCGAGCTCGGCCGCCCGGGATTCCCTCGACGATGAGGTCGTGACGCCGTCGAACAGCGCCATCAGCGCCTGCAGCGGGTCGTAGTCTCCTTCAGGTCCCGAGCGCCGCCGGTCGTAGACCAGATCCAGCGCCACGGCCCGTTGCTCGTCCGGGATCCGCGCCATCGGGATGATCTTCGACGCGTGCACGATGGCGGTGTCCAGCCCGGCCTGCACGCATTCGTGCAGGAACACCGAGTTGAGCACCTGCCGGGCCGCCGGGTTGAGACCGAATGAGACGTTGGACACACCGAGCGTGGTCTGCACCTCGGGGTAGCGTCGCTTGACCTCCCGGATGGCCCCGATCGTCTCCAGCGCGTCGCGGCGAGTCTCCTCCTGCCCGGTGGAGACGGGGAAGGTGAGGCAGTCGATGATGATGTCGCAGGTTCGCATGCCCCAGCTGGCGGTCAGGTCATCGATCAGCCGCGACGCGACCTGCACCTTCCACTCGGCGGTGCGCGCTTGGCCCTCCTCATCGATGCACAACGCCACCACCGCGGCGCCATGCTCCCGGATCAGCGTCATGGCGCGCTGGTACCGCGAATCGGGCCCGTCGCCGTCCTCGAAGTTCACCGAGTTGATCACACAACGGCCGCCGAGGCGCTCCAAGCCGGCCCGGAGGACCTCGGGCTCGGTGGAGTCCAGCATCACCGGCAGGGTCGACGCGGTGCCCAGCCGCCCGGCCAGCTCGGCCATGTCGGCGGCGCCGTCGCGGCCGACGTAGTCCACATTCAGGTCGATCAGGTGCGCGCCGTCGCGGGTCTGCGCGCGAGCGATCTCGACGCAGTCGTCGAAGCGCTCGGCGAGCATGGCGTCGCGGAACGCCCTGGACCCGTTGGCGTTGGTCCGCTCGCCGACCATCAGCACGCTGGCATCCTGGCGGAACGGCACAGCGGTGTAGAGCGAGGAGACCCCGGGCTCGGGGCGGGGCCGCCTGGGGCGGGGTTGCAAGCCGGAGACGGCCTCGGCCACTGCCGCGATGTGCTCCCTGGTCGTGCCGCAGCATCCACCGACCAGCCGGACGCCGAACTCGGTGACGAAGCCGCTCAGCGCGGTGGCCAGCTCATCGGGGGTCAGCGGATAGACGGCGCCGCCCCTGCGGAGCTGCGGCAGCCCGGCGTTGGGCATCACCGACAGCGGGATCCGGGAATGCTTGGCCAGCTGGCGCAGGTGCTCGCTCATCTCGGCCGGGCCGGTGGCGCAGTTCAACCCGATCAGGTCGATGCCCAGCGGCTCCAGCGCGGTGAGCGCCGCTCCGATCTCGGTGCCCAGCAGCATCGTCCCGGTGGTCTCCAGGGTGACCTGGGTGATGATCGGGACGTGGCGCCCCTCGGCCACCATCGCCCGCCGCGCGGCAATGATCGCGGCCTTGCACTGCAGCAGATCCTGACTGGTCTCGATGAGGACCGCGTCGACGCCGCCGGTGAGCAGGCCGCGGACCTGTTCGACGTAGGCGTCGCGCAGTTGCGCGAAGGAGATGTGGCCCAGGGTGGGCAGCTTCGTGCCCGGACCGACCGAGCCGAGTACAAACCGCCGCCGGCCGGGTTCGGCGAACTCGTCGGCTACCTCGCGGGCCAACCTGGCGCCGACCTCGGCCAGTTCCCGGACGCGTTCGGCTATGTCGTACTCGGCGAGGTTGGCCAGATTGGCGCCGAAGGTGTTGGACTCCACCGCGTCCGCGCCCGCCTCCAGGTATCCCCGGTGCACGGTGCGCACGACGTCCGGGCGAGTGACGTTGAGAATCTCGTTGCAGCCCTCCAACCCGGCGAAGTCATCCAAGGTCAGCTCAACCGACTGCAACATCGTGCCCATCGCCCCGTCCGCGACCAGGACACGTTGCGCCAGGACGTCGAGCAGCGATAACAGAGCCATGAGACTCAGCCTAGAGCAGCGAAACGCCGACCTCGTGGCATCGCGTGGCGGCCAGCGGGACGCAAGAGCCGTACGCTAGCGCGGTGACCTATCCGGACACCTCCGGCAGCGACTCAGGCTCGCCGCTGCGCCAGCTCACCTCCCCGGTGCTGGTAGCCGCGTTCGAGGGCTGGAACGACGCCGGGGACGCCGCCAGCACCGCGATCGAGCACCTGCAGCTGAGCTGGGACGCGACGCCGCTGGCCGAGCTTGATCCCGAGGACTATTACGACTTCCAGGTAACCAGGCCGACCACCAAACTGGTCGACGGGATCACCCGACGCGTTGAGTGGCCCACCACCCGACTATCGGTATGCCGGCCGCCCGGGGCCGAGTACGACGTGGTGCTCGTGCACGGTATCGAGCCGAACATGCGCTGGCGATCGTTCTGCGACGAGCTGCTGCGCTATGTCACGGATCTGGAGATCACCACCGTGGTGACGCTGGGCGCGCTGCTCGCCGATACCCCGCACACCCGGCCCGTGCCGGTGACCGGCACTGCCTACGATGCCGCCTCGGCCGCCCGGTTCAAGCTGGAGCGGTCCAAGTACGAGGGCCCTACCGGCATCGTGGGGATCTTCCAGGACGCCTGCGTGCAGGCCGGTGTGCCAGCCATCTCGTTCTGGGCGGCGGTGCCGCACTACGTCTCCGCCCCGCCCTCCCCGAAGGCCACCCTGGCGCTGCTGCACCGGGTGGAGGAGGTGCTCGACCTCGAAGTCCCGCTCGGTGCGCTGCCAGAGGAGTCCGAGGAGTGGGAGGCCACGGTCAGCGAGATGGCCGAGGAGGACGACGAGGTGGCCAGCTACGTGCGGGCGCTGGAGGAGCGAGGCGACACGGAGCTCACGCTGCACGAGGCCAGCGGTGACGCCATTGCCGCGGACTTCGAACGCTACCTGCGCCGCCGCCGCCCCGGCGGCACTTCAGGCCCCCGAGGACCCCGCTAGCGTGGCTGCGCCCTGTGAGTGGCG
>JALYTS010000047.1:31899-35277 GCA_030854185.1 Actinomycetota bacterium
CGCATCGCCACTCACAGGTGCTCACGGCTGGACCAGTTCGACCTCGCAACGGATCCCGGGCGCGTCCGCGAGCTTGCGATCCGCCGTGAGCAGGGTGGCTCCAAGAATCTCGGCGAGCGCAACGTATGCCGCGTCATATGTGGTCACGTTGTCGCGCAGCTCCCAAGCTCGCTGTAGTAGCGGCCGGTGTGGGGCGCGTTGTAGCGGCGCGCTGGCGAGATCAATCCATGCCTGTCGCGCGCGCCGCTCGTCGAGCAACCTGTGGCGCACCCCGGAACGGAGCACGGATTGCACTTCGAGGTCGATCAGCTCCGGAGCGGCCACTGTCTGCCCGCGCAGGCGCTGCCGGAGATAGTCGCCTTCGTCACTGTCATCGGACAGCGCCGGCGCCAGGACGGACGCGTCGACGACGATCACCGGCACTCGCGCTCAGCGCGCAGATGCTGCACCGTGAACGAGGCCGGCAACCGTCCACCGGACCGTGCCTCGGCACGGTCGAGCACCTCGTCGAGGGTGGGGCGGCCGGCGTTCTCGATCAGCTCACCGAGGAGGTACTCCTGGAGTGACTTCCCGGCGGCGGCGGCACGGGCCCGGTAGACGAGGCGCACCTCGTCCGGCACGTTCTTGATCTGGATACTCGGCATCTGTTCAGTGTAGCGCCATAATGGCGCCAGAGCATGCGTATTGGCGCCACCTACGTGCCACAGCACCGGTAACGGTTCGGTTCCCCCGATTCGCGTCACCCGCGTTCACTTGACGCCGAAAGTGAGTGGTCACCGTGCGGGATCGCACTGTCATCACTCAGTTTTGGCGATCATGGTTGGCGGTTGCCCCGTTGGTGGGTGATTCACAGCCTCCAGAACACGAGATCCACAAGCGGGCCCCACGCGGCGCTGGCGCCGATTAGGCGACAGCCTCTTGGTGTCGCTCAACACGCGGAAACGGTGATCACTCTTCGGGTGACGCGGGGCGGCGCGAAGCGAAGTCCGAGCGTGCGGCGAGCCGGGCTGTCGGCCGTGGTCGGGTACGGGGACAATGCTGCTCGTGGTGACACCGCTGGAGGGGCTGGAACGGTTGCGTGTCGCGGCCGGTTCCGGTGATCTTCGCGCGCTGTGCCGCCGCTACCGGATCAACCTGCTGACGGTCTTCGGCAGCGTGGGTCGGGGTGAACCGGAGCCACGCGATCTCGACATCGGCGTCCTCAGCGACTACGGAGCCGTCATCGATCTGTTCGGGCTCGTTACCGAGATGATCGATCTCGTCGGGCTCGACGACGTCGACGTCGTCCATCTCAACTCCGCCGGCCCGCTGCTGCGGGAACGCGCTCTGGTCGGCGCGATCATCCTGCACGAAGAGGAACCCGGCACCTGGGCCCGGGCATCGACCGCCGCCGTCATGGAGCGGCTCGATACGGACTGGCTGCGGCAGCTCGGCCTGGAGCTGCTGGCCGGATGACTGCACGCCGACTCGACCCTGCCATGGTCACCCAGCGGCTACAGGAGATCCAACTGCTCCTCGCCGATCTGGCCGAGCTGGGCCCGGTCGACGCCGAACGTCTCCGCCGCGAGCGACCGACCCGGCACATCGTTGAGCGAGTCCTCAGCCAGATCGTCGAGCTTGCCGGATCGATCAACATCCACATCGTGACCTCGGTGTTGGGTCGATCGCCAGAGAGCTACGCCGCGTCATTTGACGACGTGGCGCGGGCTGGAGTGCTCAAATGGGAATTCGCTGCCTCGTTGCGCCCGTCGGCCGGCATGCGCAACGTCCTGGTGCACGACTATCTCGAGGTTGACCACGGCCAGGTGTCGGCGGCGATCCCGCTGGCTCAAGAGCAGTACAGCGAATACGTGCGGGCCGTCGCAGGGTGGGTGCGGGACCACTCCAACTAAGTCAGTCTGGGCTGTACACCAGCAGGGGCACCAGCTGTTCGTCGGCGGTCAGCGACCCGTGATGGCCGATCAGCCGGCTCAGCCTGGGTGTGACGCGGGACTGCACGACGGCGAAGTCGGTGCGCGCGGCGACGACGAGGTCACCGATGCGGTCGCGGATGCGGGGCTCGACGACCGGACCGAACCGAACCGAACCGAACCATCCTGCCGCGATGGCCTCGTCGCGGGTGCGGATCCACGCTCGATCCCCGATCAGCTCACACCATGCCGCGCGCACATCGTCGGTGGCGCCAGGCTCGGTATAGACGTACCGGGCACGCGGGTCACCGCCCAGCAGGCGCACCCCGGCCTGCAGCGACGGCTCGGTGTCGAAGTCGAGTAGGCCCTCTTCGGTCACCGTCACCATGCCGTGGTCAGCGATCACCACGAGCGCTGCGCCCGGAGGTAATCCGTCGGCGATCGCGCCGGCCAGCTTGTCGATCTGGGCGAGTTGCAGCCGCCACGGCAGCGATCCGACGCCGTAGACGTGGCCGAGCAGGTCCAGGTCGCCGTGGTAGGCGTAGCACAGGCTCGGCTGGCTGCCCGAGACCGCTGCCAGCGCGGAGGCCGCCAGGTCCCCCAGCGCGTGCACACCCTGGAAGTCGGCGCCCCGGAGCACCGCACGGTTCAGACCTGTGTCCCGATGCGCATGGGGAACCGCCAGGGTTACCCGGACTCCGGCCGCGGCGGCGCGTTGCAGTGCAGTGAGTCGCGGCTGGATGTCCTCCGGGACGAACCGCTTCCGGAGATCCACTCGACTGCCACCGCCGTGGGTGTGCCAGCTCAACGCGTTGAGCAGATCACCTTCGGGGGTGGCGAAGGTGTAGCCGACGATTCCGTGCTGGCCCACCGGCATACCAGTTGCGATCGTGGCCACGCTGGCGGCAGTCGTCGCGGGGAAACCGGCCGTTATCGGTTCACGGCCGTCGGCCAACGACGTGAGAAAAGGCGCGTCGACGGGATGCTCCCGCAGCGACCGCCACCCGAGACCATCCACCAGCAGCAGGCAGACCCCGCGTGCCGGGTTCAGCCCTAAGCGGTCAGCGAACCCAGCGACTCCCAGACCGGCTAGCAGCGAGGGCACCACGTCGGCGAGGGAGGCGTGCGAGGCGTGCGAGGCGTGCGCCTGCGGCGCCCGTGAGTGGCGATGCGAGTCAGAGCTCACATCGCCACTCACGGGTTATCCACAGCGATGCCCAGCGGAGCACCCATCGTCGAGACATCAGTGCAGCGCCGCATAAGTCCTTCGGGGGATCATGCGGCTCTGAGGAGCTTGGCGTCGTAGGTCCAGCGGAAGGGCTTGGCCGTGCTGTTGTAGGGCTGGATGAACTTGGTGATCTTGTTGGTGAGGTCGTCGCGGGAGGCGAAGTCGCCGCGGCGGAGCATCCGCCGGGTCATGATCGAGAAGAAGATCTCGATCATGTTCAACCAGCTGGCGTGGGTGGGG